>CAYQJH010000013.1:0-37355 GCA_964417755.1 uncultured Planctomycetaceae bacterium | reverse complement strand
CTGCCGGGCAAGACGCTCGTCGAGCCGGCAAAGGCCGTCGCCCCCATGATCCTGGCCCTGAGTTGTGCCTGGCAGTTGACGTTGGCGGTGCTGCTGGCCGGGCCGCCGGCGTTCATTTTCATCCGGACGCTGGGCAAGAAGATGCACAAGGCCTCCAAGCGTGCGCTGGAAAGCTGGTCGACCATGCTGGCGGTGCTGGGCGAGACGCTCATCGGCATCCGCGTGGTCAAGGCCTACACGATGGAAGGCTCGGAGCGAAAACGCTTCTTCCGCGTCAATCGCCAATTGCTCGGCCAGCAGAACAAGATGGAACGCCTGGATGCCGTGACCGGCCCGATGGTCGAGTCGTTGGGCATTCTGGCGGGCATGGCCGCAGCGGGCTTTGCAGGCTACCTCGTGTTCATCGGGATGGACGCCTTCGGCGGCAAGATGGACAAGGAAGTGTTCCTGACGTGGATGGTGGCCTTGTTCGCGATGTTCGACCCGGTTCGCAAACTCGCGAAGGTCTCGCTGCGCTTCCAGGCCAGCGACGCCGCCGCACAGCGCATCTTCGAACTGCAGGACATCCCGCAGGAGAAGGCCGTCGCCAACGCGCCGTCCCTGGGGCGGCACCGCGACAGCATCGAATTCCGCGACGTCTCATATCATTATCCATCCTCCGCTGAGGACGCCGTCAAGCACGTCACGCTGAACGTGAAGTTCGGCCAGCGCGTCGCCGTCGTCGGGCCTAACGGTTCGGGCAAGACCACGCTGCTGAGCCTCGTGCCGCGCCTGCTGGACGCCACCGGCGGAAAGATCCTCATCGACGGCCAGGACATCAGCGAGACTTCCGTTCGCTCGCTGCGGCGGCAGATCGGCCTGGTAACGCAGGACACGATCCTCTTCCACGCGACCATCGGCGAGAATATTGCTTATGGCCTGCGGCGGCCCAACCAGCAGCACGTACTTGCGGCGGCGAAGCAGGCGTATGTGGACGATTTCGTGCGCGACCGCGACCGCTTCCCGGAGGGTTACGACACACTGGTGGGCGAGCACGGGGCTACGCTCTCGGGCGGGCAGAAGCAGCGCATCGCCATTGCCAGGGCGATCCTCCGCGACCCAGCCATACTGATCTTCGACGAGGCAATGAGCCAGATTGACGCCGACAGCGAACAGAAGATCCAGCTGGCGATGGAGGAATTCATGAAAGGCCGCACCTGCCTGCTGATCGCCCATCGCTTCGCAACGGTGATGTCGGCCGACTGCATCGCAGTTATGAACAACGGCCACCTGGTCGATAGCGGCACGCACAATGAATTGCTCAATCGCTGCGAGGTCTATCAGCACCTGTACAGAACGCAATTAACCCGGCAGGAAGGATGAACACAAAGTCATCGCCTGTCTGAAACGCTCTGGCGATAGAGCCGTCGTTGCCGTTGTCGTTGCCGTTGTCGTTGCCGTTGTCGTTGCTGTTGCCGTTGCTGTTGCCGTTGTTGTTGCCGTTGCTGTTGCCGTTGCTGT
Organism: uncultured Planctomycetaceae bacterium; assembly: GCA_964417755.1. GTDB lineage: Bacteria > Planctomycetota > Phycisphaerae > SM23-33 > SM23-33 > CAYQJH01. The sequence continues at coordinate 35,855 of CAYQJH010000013.1, read as the reverse complement.
TGCCGTTGCTGTTGCCGTGGCTTTTGTCGTTGCTGTTGTCGCTGCTGTTGTTTGTGAGCCCCAAGGGGGCGAAATGTGGAAGCCCAGGCCGGAGCGAAGCGCAGGCTTGGGTCAGGCAGACAACATGGTCAAGCCCCGAAGGGGCGAAATCACAGGGGCAGGACAATGCCGCAATCCCTGTCGAACATCCTTGTCCATTTCATCTTCAGCACCAAGAACCGCCAAGGGCTCATCGATGAATCCATCGAAACTGAGTTGCACAAGTATCTTTGCACTGTCTGGCGCGAGGCCAATTGCCCGCTGATCGCAATCGGCGGAACATCAGACCACATTCATGCCCTCGGCATCCTCGGGCGGCAGACCAACGTTGCGGATATCATCGAAGAAGTGAAGACAAGCTCGTCCAAGTGGATCAAATCCAAAGGCCGCCAGTTCTCGGAATTCTATTGGCAGGCGGGCTATGGGGCGTTTTCAATTGGAGAATCCGGCAAGAAATCGCTCATGCGATACATCGCCGGGCAGAAGGATCACCATAAGAAGGTATCATTCCAAGACGAGTACAGAAAGTTCTTGCGAGCATACGGAATCGATTTCGATGAAAGATATGTATGGGATTGATGGCCGTCGCGGGTTGATTGGATTGCGCCCCTTCAGGGCTTGTCGATCCACGTCCGCTGCCCCAGGCCTGCGCTTCGCTCCGGCCTGGGCTTCCATATCTCGCCCTTTGGGGCTGAGCAACAGAAGCAACGATGAAACAAGATAAGAGGTCAGGTTCAGCTTCAGATTCGTCTTCGGACATAGCTCCGAACTTGTCTTCGCTGTCGCCTTCGGACTCGTCTTTGCACTCGCCGGACGCATCTTCGCGCGATAAACCCACCGGCCTGCCGGTTTGGCTTGTGGTTTTGCTGGCTTTGGCTGTGGCGGCCGGCGTATTTGTGCTGCTATCGGTGGATTGGCTTTCGCTGGTTGGCACAGCCGGGACGGTCTTGCCCGATTCGCTCCTGGCGGTGAGCATCTTCTTCGCCGCCGGCGGGTTTGGCCACCTGATCTTGCGGCGGCTGACGATCGGCGGGCCTTCACCGCTGCACATCCTGACGGCTGTCGGCCTGGGCCTGTATCTGCTGAGCGTCCTGATGTTGGCTGTGGGCAGCTTCACACACAATATGCTGCGGGGCTACGTCTGGTGGCCGGTGGTCGTCATCGGCTTGGTGCTGGCGATCCGCCAGGCCTACTCTGCGCTGTCCAAGTGGCGCAGGCCGCGACGACTGGGCTGGTGGGCCCTGACCTGGATTATCTGGGCGGCTGTGCTGGCGATCTGGCTGACGGGCGCTTCCATGCCGCCGGACGTAATGGGCAAGCACACCGGCGACGCCTACGACGTGGTGGAATATCATCTCCAGGTCCCGCGCGAGTTCTACACCAGCCAGCACATCTCGGCCCTCTATCATAACTGTTACAGCTTCTATCCGCTGGGCGTGGAGATGCTCTTCCTGCTGGGGATGATCCTCAAGGGCGGCGCCTACGAAGGCATGTACCTGCCCGCGATCATTCACGGCCTGCTGGGAGCGATGGCGGTTGCGGCGATCTATTTCGGCCAGATCGGCCCGCGACAGCAAGAGGCGGGGGATATCGCGCATGGCGGCAGACAGCGGCCGCCATGCCCCATTGGGCAGACGACGGCGCCCGTGGAAATGCCTCTGCCGCGAAGGATCTTTGCCGCCCTGCTATTGGCCAGCATGCCCGGGATCATCTACCTGTCCTATATTGCCAAGACTGAACTGGCACAGGTGTTCTATCTGGCGCTGGCCTTGCTCTGGCTGAGGCACTGGCTGGGCGCGACGTCCTGGAAGCCTGCGCTGTGTGTCGGGCTGTGCCTGGGGGCCGCTTGCGCAACAAAGTACCTGGCAGCGGCATTTGTCGCTCTGCCGGTGCTGGCGGTGATGTTGCTGTCGGGCCTGGGAAGCCTTCGCCGCATCGGGCAGTTCGCAGCCGCCGGCCTGCTGTGCATGCTGATGATGACCCCCTGGCTCATCCGCACCGGCGTTTACACCGGCAATCCCGTCTTCCCGCTGGCGACGCAGCAGCTTGGCCGCGGCCACTGGACCAGTCAGCAGGAGCAGCGCTGGCTGGCCGCCCACGGAAGCCAGGAGCAGCCGCCCGTTCCGCCGCCACCCAACTGGCAGCCAACCGCCCGCCCTGCTGTCGAGCAGCTTTTTGTTCAGAATCTGATGGGCGGAGGACACCTCTCGCCGCCAACAATCGTGCTGGCTGCGCTGGCCATGCTGCTGCTGATCGTCCGCCGCAGCCGGGACAGATGGGAACTTGGCCTGTGCGTCATCATTATCATCCAGCTATTCCTCTGGACGTTCACGCACCAGATGCCGTGGCGATTCATCTCGCCGGCGGCTGTGCCGCTGGCACTGCTAGCCGGCCTCCTGCTCGCGGGCCTGTGGAGACTCCGCTGGAAGCGCATGGGTCAGGTTCTGGCAATGCTGATTCTGCTGGCGATACTTGCGGGCAATATCCTATCTGCTTGCAAGCTCTTTTTGCGGGATGCATATCACGAGGAGGCGATGTCCTGGAGCGGCCATGAGATCGCCCAGCAAGGTTGGCCGTACTACCTGGCGAACCAGTTGCCCGCGCCAGGCAAGGTGCTGCTCATCGGCCAGGCGGCGGCCTTCTACTTCCCCGCCAACAGCGTCTACGCGACTTGCTTTGACTCGCAGCTACTGGACGAGTTGGTCCAGCAAGGCATGGGCGGCGAGGAAATCCTTCGCCAACTCAAGGCACGCGGCATCACGCACATCTACGTTGACTGGGCGGAATTGCTTCGCCTGGCCAGCACGTACGGTTTCCCACCCAGCCTCAGCGAGGATCTCTTCGTCTGCCTGGAGCAAGGCGCCCAGCCGAACATCGGTGTTCTGGACCAGTTGCGGCAACTAGGTATCAAGGAATTGTCAACGGCGGCAGAAGAACCCAGGCACAGCTTCCAGCCGCGCCTGCCATGGGCCCCAGAGCCGACGGCTGTAACCTGGCCGCGCGTGAGCCTGTTCTCGTTGCCGTCTTGTGACGCAAGCGTCTCGCCGTTTTGGAGTGCGGGGACTTGCCCGCAAGGCGACGGCACCGCTTTGGCTGGGAGATAATGACTTCAGCAAAAGCATACGGTCTGGCTGGCAGTGCAAGCCAAAGCGGCGTCACCCGGCTTCGCCAAAGCTACGCCGGGCGAGCAGCCGCCGCACTCCACAGTATTTCTCATTTCCAGGCTCGCGAGATGCCTGCATCACAATGCTTTTCCGCCCTTGTGCGTGAACGAATCGGCTATAATCGCCAATTGGTGGCTCTTGGAGTCAAACCGATATTGAGGACTTTCCATGCATGACAGACTCCCTGTTGTGCTGCAGGTTTTCCTGGCGGGCGCGCTCTGCCTTGGTGTTTCCTGCAGCGAGAATCGCTCTGTCGTGGCGACGACCCCGGCCGTAACCAATCGTCCGATCGCTTCGCAGCCTGTCGCCGGCAGCATTTCTGCCGCCCCAAAGACGATGGATCATTTCGCAGCCGGCACCGCGCAGTTCAAGGCAGGCCAGTATCAGCAGGCGGTTGCCAGCTTCGGCCAGGGCATTGCGGACAGCCCCACCGATGCTCGCAATTATTACGGAAGGGCGCTCGCGCTCAAGAACCTCGGCCAGTCTGCGCAGGCAGCGGCCGACCTGACCAAGGCCATCGAATTGGAACCCAAAAACCCGCGCTTTTACCAGACTCGCGCCACGCTGAGCCTGGTGACCGGCCAGAACGAAGCCGCCCTCGGCGACTTCAGCCAGGTAATCGCGCTGGAGCCCTCGAACATCGAGTGCTACAAGAGCCGTGCATTCTTGTACCTGGGCAAGGGCGAGGCCCAGAAGGCCTTCGCGGATTTCAGCTCAGCCATCCAGATCGACGCCAAGTGCAGCGCAGCCTATCACGGGCGGGCGATGATATACGCCCAGACCAACCAGATCGACAAGGCGATGGAAGACATCAATCTCGCCATCAAGAACGATCCCGCCAATGTTGATTATCTCCTATTCCGCGCTAATGCATACGGTGCTCTGAAGCAGACGGATCAGGCCCAGGCCGACCTCGACAACGCCCTGCGCATCAACCCAAAATGCGTCGACGCGTACATGATGAAGGCGGCCATCGCGATGGCTAACCAGCAGGAGGACCAGGCCATCGCCATGTGCCGCAAGGCTGTCTCCATCCAGAAGGATTTCGAGCAGGGCTACGTGCTCATGGCCAACATTTACGGCCAGAAGCGCCAGTTCGATAAGGTCATCGAGGTCTACAGCGAATTCCTGGCCGTCAAGACGAGCCTGGATTCCCTGGTCGGCCGGGCTGGAGCGTACTGCCAGAACAGCGAATTTGATCGTGCACTGCGTGACATAAACCAGGCCATGCAGATAAACCCCAAGGACCGCGTCGTCCTGCAGTACCACGCCATGCTCAGCGAAAATGCCCGCAACTGGGAGACTGCAATCGCCGACTACGGCACGCTGATCACGCTTAACGCCAGCGACGCGCGAAGCTATCTCCAGCGCGGCCGCATCTATGCCCGGCTGAAGGAATACGAGAAGGCCCTGTCGGACTATGACAAGGCGCTCGGTATCGACAGCAACCTTGAAGCTCTCCGCGACAACCGGGCCATGCTCTTTTTCGAAATGCGAGACTTCGACCGCGCATGGGCGGAAGTCCGTGCCGGGCGAGATAGCGGCAACAAGGTCAGCGCAAATGTGATCCAACTGCTCAAGGCTGCCTCAGGCCGCGAGGAATGACCGCCAGAAGTGCCGCTGCGGAACGACAATGTTGAAACCGCTGGAACGAATCTCCATAGTGCTCAGAAGGCTTTTGACAACTACTGTTTGGCCTGCCTTGCTGGCGATGCTCTGCCTCTCGGGCGGCTGCGGACAAGGGGGATTATCCTCCAGGTCTTCGCAGGCGTCCTTGCAGGCCTGGACCGCAAACGAGATGGCGGCCATCACCGACCGCGTGCCGGCCTCGCGCGATGGCCTGCTGCTCGATAGCAGCGACCGCGTCAGCCTCATCGCCGCGGGCAATGAGACGGTCAGCTTCCAGGTTGTTGTCGACTCGCAAGCCACAGCCGTCAGCCAACTGCGGCTGTTGGGCAGCAAACTGACAGGGCCCTCTGGCGATATCGCGCCGGCGAACATCAAGTTCTTCCGGATGCTTCCGGTAAAGGTCAGTGAATTTCCAGCATGGTATCTCCGGCTGATCAAGACGCCGCCAGGGCCGGCAAATTTCTATGACGCGCTGGCGCCGGCTGAGGCTCCCAGCGGCGGCCAGCCCTATGAACTTCCGCCGGGCCAGAGGCTGGCGTTCTGGGTGGACATCACAACGGATCGCTCCACCCCGCCGGGGCAGTACGCCGGCAGCATCACGCTTTCATCGGCATCGCATCAGGCCTTCACCATTCCCATCGTGCTGCGGGTCTATGGATTTGTTCTGCCTGATGCCCGGCATATTCCAGCCATCGGCGGGTTCGATCACCAAGCCGTCTTCCGAGCGTTCGTGGCGCGCGACGGCAAGCCGTTCGAGCCGCCGCGAATGGATCGCACCCATCCGCTGGTCCGCCAGGGGCTGGGCATTATCCGCCAGATGATGGTACTGGCGCACGAGCATCGACTGGACCTCTTCGAGCGGACATTGCGCCCGACGTTGCGGCGCGAGATGTCCGGCCGGGCCGTGCTCGACTGGGAAGATTACGACAATGTTGTCATGCCATACCTGAGCGGCTCGGCCTTTGAGGATCGGGTCGGCTGTGCCGCCTGGCCAAGCCCCTTCAGCCAGGACTGGCCCGATGCCAGCAATTACGGCGGCTTGGGCAGCGACGCCTACGCCTCGCTGGCCGGTGATGTGATTAAGCAGTGCAGTGAGCACTTCCAGGCCGCCGGAGCGGAGCAGATCTTCACCTGGCCATACCGCCGCGAAATCTCAGCCGACGCATTCCAAACACACTCTGCGCTGGCCAGGCTGGTTCGGTCTCACGACGGCCAGACCAGTATTCTGGCACAACTGCCTCCGCAGGCGCCGGCTGATGCCCATTGGCCACTTCCGCAAGACTTCACCAGCCTGGCTGACATCATTGCGCCGCCGGCGGCATGGCTGGATCCTGCATGGTCGGCGCACTTTGCCAGGCCCGACAGCAAGCTCAAGGGCGTTTGGCTCTGTCCGGGGACTCCACCGTGCATGCCGGGCTTATCCGTCATCGCCAGCCCTGCCGACGCGCGGGCGATTCCGTGGTTTGCCGCCCGCTATGGCTGCACCGGCATCTTCATGGACGAAACGCTCAATTGGGCGGGCGATGTTTTCAACTCGCCAGCCGGCGCGGAGACGCGCCTCTTCTACCCAGGCAAGATCGTAGGCATCGATGGCGTGCTGCCGTCGGTTCGCCTCAAGCGCCTGCGTCGCGGCCTGCAGGACGTGAGCTATCTCTGGATCCTCAAACAGCGCCAGAAGCAGGCGATTGCCGAGTCCATCGCGACCTCGCTGGTGCGCTATGGCGGGCTGGCGGCGGCGGGCGACAATTATCAGGACATTCGCCTGGATGGCTGGGTGCAGGAGGCGTCCGCGTGGCAACTGGCCCATCGCCTGCTGGCTGAGGAAGTCAACGCAGCCGTCAACGGCGAGCAAACTGGCGCAGAGAGCCTGCTTGCCCAGCGAGTGGCCTGGCAGGAATTCGACGAGAAAACGCACAGCCTGCGCGTAGAGCAGGCGCGCTGCGTCGTTCGGCCGGCCGACAATGCCGGCGGTCTGCGGGCGACTGTTCTGCTTGATGTGTTCAACGAGTTCAGCCAGCCAACCGACGTGCTGGCGAAGTTGGAGAGCCTGCCGCCGGGATGGAAGGCGACGAAGGCTGAGGAAAACATTGCAGCCATGCTGCCGGGCGAGGCCAGGACGATCACACTGGAGGCCGAGGGCTCGCATATTCCTTCTTCGGCGGATGGCAAGATGTCTCTGCCGGCAAGCATCACCGCCAATATGCAGCGTCGGCAGGAGCTTTCCGTCGCGGCGACGCTGCTACTGGCGGCGCGGACGCAGCGAGCCCCGGTAATCGACGGCCTGCTGGACGACTGGGGGATGCATGCGGGCAATTCAGCCGGCAACTTCAAGCTTGTCGGCCGGCGCGGCAGCGATGGCGATGCAACATGCAAGGAGACTCTCGCACTGGTCATGCATGACGAAACCAACCTGTACCTGGCCTTTCGCTGCAGCGAGCCTAACCCAAGTGGAGTTGTCGCCAGGCCCACCAATATCATCCGCTACGAGCAACTGCTGGCCTGCGGTGAGGACCTTGTCGAGGTGATCCTCGACCCCGGCGCGAAGGCAAAGCGGCCGGAGGACCTTTACCACATCGTCATCAAGGCTAACGGCGTGCTGCTGGCTGAAAAGGGCGTGCAAACCGAGCCGCCCCTGGGCAATGCCCAGCCATGGCCGGTTGCGGCACAGGTGGCCGTCATGCCGGGCGATTCTTCCAGGAAGTTCTGGACGGTCGAGCTGGCCATTCCGCTGGCTGCCTTCGGCCAGGACGCGAAGGCAAGCCTCTGGGGTGTCAACTTCACCCGCTTCGCCACGCAAGGAAGCGAGGCCTCCAGTTGGTCGGCTGCGCCAAGATACTTCTATGACCCGAAGAACCTGGGAACCATGCTGATTGTGCGGAATGACGAATGACGAAGTCAGAATGACGAACCAAATCCGAATGATCTAATGTCGAACAAAGAGAGTTTCGTTCATTATCTGTTTCGTCATTGATTCGTCATTCGAGCTTCGCCATTCGAGCTTTTGCTAATATGAATTGAATCACATGGATCTGAGCCTTGCCTCCTATCGCGCCCGTATCGTCATAGAGCCCATCGCTTGCGCTGCATCGCCGGCTGAATTGCTCGACCTGCTGGCTGAACAGCGCGATCCGATCCTATTGGAATCATCCGCATCACACAGCCAGTTTGGCCGGCACAGCGTTATTGCCTGCTGCCCCATCGAGGTGCTTACCCTGGAGAATGGCATTCTGCGGGACAGCAGTTCCAACGTGCTGTCTCGGGATGATGCGGGCCTGTGGTCGGCGCTGCGAGATGCTTTCGGGTGCGTCAGGCTGGATGAAGCACGGCCGCAGCCGTATCTGCCGGGCTGGTTCGGGTATATCGGGTACGAGGTCGGCAGACACATCGAACGTCTGCCTGCCCGCGCCAAGCGCGACACAGCCTTGCCGGACTTGCGGCTGGCGTTCTATGACGCCATCGCCGTGTATGACCATTTGAGGAGTCTCTGGACGCTGGTTCGGCTGGAATTTGACGCCCCCCCTGCCGGAGCGGGCCAATCAGAGTCTGCCCTGCGGCGCGCTTTGGCGATCATGGCTGGCGGGATACCGGACACTCAGCATCGGATACCGGATACCGGAAGACCGGATACCGCTATCTCGAACTTCACGCCGCAGCAGTACAAGGCCGCTGTTCGCAAGGCCATCGACTACATCGCTGCCGGCGATATCTTCCAGGTCAATCTCTCTCAGCGGTTCACCATCCCCGATTCGCCGCCGCCGCTGGAGCTATATCGTGCGCTTCGGCGGCGAAACCCGGCATGGTACGCGGCATTCCTTTCCTTCGCCGTCGATGGCAGGCCCTGCGGCATCATCTCCAGCAGCCCGGAGTTGTTCCTGCGAGTTCGCGACGGCCATGTGATTACCCGCCCCATCAAGGGCACGCGCAGGCGCACCGGCCAGGCCGACAGCGACGCAGCAGCCCAGAATGACCTGCTGTCCAGCCCCAAGGATAACGCAGAACTCGCGATGATAATCGACCTGCTCCGAAACGACCTTGGCCGGGTGTGCCGTTACGGCTCGGTGAAGGTGACGGCTGCGCGCGAGTTGGAGACGCACCCGACGGTCTTCCACCTGGTAGGCACCGTCGAGGGGCAACTGGCTGATGGCATTTGTGAAGTTTTTGAAAGAGGCCCGGCGGAGCTTCTGCGAGCGACATTTCCCGGCGGCTCGATCACCGGTGCGCCGAAGATTCGCGCGATGGAGATCATCGACGAATTGGAGGGCGTCGCCCGCGGCGTGTACACCGGCTGCATCGGCACGGTCGGCGTGGACGGCTCGTGCGAGTGGAACATCGCCATCCGCACGATCGTTTATGACAACGGTATTTCGTACGTACAGGCCGGCGGCGGCATCGTCGCCGACAGCGACGAGCAGGCTGAGTATGACGAAACACTCGACAAGGCCCGCGCGCTATTAGAGGCAATCGAGCAGGCGCAAGCAGCCAAGGAAGAGAGTAGATAGTAGAAAGTAGAAGAAGCGGCCCCCGAGGTTGTCTACTCTCTACTTTCTACTTTCTTGCCCTTCAGAGACCAGCTATCAGCAACTGCGCTGCAAGCATGAGTCCACGAATACGCGATTTCAGATTCGGCCTTTTCCGTCATTGCTGTTTCGTCATTGATTCGACATTCACGCTTCGTCATTCGGATTTCCTCGGGAACCTTCCGCCGCCCTGCGCGTCAAATGCTGTGTCAACGTGACATCCGGAAACAGAGGATTTCAGATTGGGGAGCGAAACATGCGGACTTCAAGACGATTGATGATCGTGCGTGCGTGGGCCTTTTGGGCGGCTTTGACAATTGGCGCTTCGGCCTATGGCGACGGGATGATCGTGCCTGTCCGGCCGGAGCATCGCGTTGTCGGCTCGTGGGCTGTAAAGTACCACCACGTGGACATCAAGGTTCGCGACCAGGTCGCCAGCGTCTCCATCGACCAGGAATTTGTCAACACCTCCAGCGGCATGATCGAGGTCGAGTACATCTTCCCGGTGCCAGGCGATGCGGCCATCGACTCGATGACGCTGATGGTCAACGGCAAGGAATATGCGGCCAATCTCCTCAAGGCTGACGAGGCCCGCAGGATCTACGAGGACATCGTCCGCACGAAGAAGGACCCCGCCTTGCTGGAGTATGTGAGCTTCGGCATGTACCGCACGAAGGCCTTCCCGCTGGAGCCCAACAAGCCTGCCCGCGTGCTGGTTACATATAAGAACGTCTGCAAGAAAGACCGCAGCCTGACGGAGGTCTGGTATCCGCTGAACACCGAGAAGTTCTCCGCAAAGGCAATCGAGGATGTTGCGGTAAAGGTGGACATCAAGGCTGAGGCGGATATCTCGGCCGTGTATTCGCCCACGCATGACCTGACCGTCAAGCGGGAAGATTCGCGGCACTTCATCGCCAGCTACCAGGCCAGGAACACGCTGCCGGTGGCGGACTTCCAGCTCTTCTATCGCACCGGCGATCAGGCGGTTGGTGCGATGCTGATGACCTATCAGCCGGCCGGCGCCAGGCAGGGCTACCTGCTGGTGCTGGCAAGCCCGACGCCGCAGGCAGCCGAGAAGGCGATCCCCAAGGACGTGGTAGTGGTGATGGATCGCAGCGGCAGCATGAGCGGCGAGAAGTTGGATCAGGCCAGGAAGGCTGTGAAGTTCGTGCTCAACCGTCTGAACAAGGATGACCGCTTCGCAACGATTGCCTACAGCGACGGCGTAGAGGCCTTGCAGGAAACACTCGTGCCGGCCGGCGAGCAGCAGGTGAAGAAGGCCTTGGACCAGTTGGACGACCTGGACGCCCGCGGCGGGACGAACATCGACGCCGCCCTGAGCAAGGCTATGGAGATGATGGCCGGACCGGAAGCGGTGTCCAGCGAACCTTATGATGGCCCTGCCCCAGCAAAGCGCCCGAAGTACGTGTTATTCTTCACCGATGGCCTGCCGACGGTCGGCAAAACAGACGAGGGCCAAATTCTCGCCGACACGCAGAAGGCCAATCCAGGGCAGGTGCGGCTGTTCGCCTTTGGCGTCGGCTATGACGTGAACACCCGCCTGCTGGACAAGCTGGTCGGCCAGAACAACGGCAAGAGCGATTACGTCAAGCCTAAGGAGGACATCGAGGCCAAGATCGCCTCGCTATACTCCAAGATTCGCAACCCGGTGATGACGGATGTGAAGGTCAGCATCGCGGGGCTGAAGATAAAGGACCCGTATCCGCAAGCCATCGGCGACTTGTTCGACGGCGACCAGTTGGTGCTGGCCGGGCGATATGAAGTGGACGACCTGGCCGATTTTTCTGTTCGCGAATCCGGCGTATACCAGACCCAGTTGGTCATCACAGGTATGTTCCAGGGCAGCCAGAAGGGCTTTGAGTATCCAGTTACAATCCAGCCTTCCGGCGGCACTCGGTTCGCGTTCGTCGAGAAGATCTGGGCCATGCGGCGGATCGGCTTCCTGCTGGATGAGATCCAACTTCATGGCAAGAGCGGCGAGCTGATGGACGAGGTCATTCGCCTCAGCAAGCAGTACGGGATCATGACGCCATATACGAGCTTCCTTGCGGATGAGCGAACGCCGCTTGCGCCGCGGACGGCTGAGGAACGGGCCGTCGTAAGCAAGTTCAAATCAGAAGCGGAGGGGCAAATGGCAAAGGATTTTGCCGGCGAGGCAGGCCAGCGGTCAGCCATAGCTCGACAGGAATTGAACCAAGCCAAGTCGCTCGGCGCAGCAGCAGCCAGGCCGGCCTCCGCGGCGCCTGCAGGGCCAGGGCCGGCGGATACATCTTCCGCATATACAGCCGTCATCACGGGCAATAGCAAGCAGGACACTTACGAGGCAGGCAAGAAGGAACTGGCCGGCGGCGTTCGGCAGATCGGCAACCAGGCGCTCTACCTGCGAAACGGCATCTGGGTCAGCCCTGACACAGCCGCCCTGGACGTTGAAAAAGACAAGGACCAGATCAAGGTCATCGACCGCTTCAGCGATGATTACTTTGAGCTTGTCCGCGCCAACAACGTGACAGAGAACCAGCTCCTCGCAAGCCAGAACAACAAGGAGCAATTGCTAGTGAAGTACCGCGGCCAGGCGTACTTGATCCGCTAGGCCGGAAGACCGGAAACGACAACGGGACGACGAACCGGAGAATATCCAACAATAGAACCGCAGAATATCGAAGGGAACGACAGGCTGACGCCGTACCGTACGCCCCGTCGCCGTGGACGTTACTTCGATATTCTGCGGTTCCTTGTTGAGTATTCGATATTCGCTGTTTCTTTCCCGGTCTTCCGGTCTCGTGGTTTGCCCGCCTAGACTGTCTTGTGAAATGGTCATTTAGGCTCATGCGGGGAGAAGACTATGGTCCCGGTAGCGATTGCTCAGGCGCCGTCAATCGAGGTGTCTATCCAGCAGGCTTTGCGCCATCTGGACATTGATCACCTGATCCGTGGCAAGCAGGTCGCCATCAAGCCCAACGAGACATGGGCCGATGCCGATGACAAGACAGCCGTCACGCAGGCTGACACCTTGCGATCGGTCATCCGCCACGTGCGGCGATTTGGCCCAGCCGGCGTGGTGGTCACCGGCGGCTCGGGGGCGGCTGATACCGCCGAGGTTATGAAGGTCTCGGGCATGATGGACGTGATCGAGGAGGAAGGTGCAACCTTCTTCGACCACAACAAGCCGCCATTCGTTTCGGTTGATCTGGAATATGCGCCGCAGGCGGACGTCGACGGCCCGCAGAAGAGCGTCATGGTCAATCCGCGCATCCTGCAGTATGACACGCTCATCGCCCTCAACCAGCTCAAGGTTCACAGCGTCGCGACAGTGACGATGGCACTGAAGAATATAGCCATGTCATTCCCAGCCGCCGACTACTACGGCCATCCGCGACACAAGGAATATCACAAGCACGATTTCTTCGAAGACATGCACTCCTTCATCGCGGCGATGGCCAAGCGATTTCACATCGACCTGGCCATCACAGTTGGCCATCCGGCGATGGTCGGCAAAGGGCCAATCGGCGGTACAGCCTTCGAGACCGGCCTGACCATCGCCAGCACCGATGCACTTGCCGCCGACGTGGTGGGCGCCAAGCTGCTGGGCTTTGGCCTTCAGGCGGTGCGCCACCTGTGGGAGGCTGCCAAGCTCGGAGTCGGCGAGGGCGACCTGCACAACATGAGCATGCCCGGCCTGAGCCTCGATGATGCGATTGCAGCCTTCACGGCGGCAGTCTATGGACAAAGAATAGGCGCCGTGTGATTATGGCCCGAATGAGGAAAACCCCATCCACGCCGCCAAATGCAGATTCGCTGGCGGAATATCGCGCCAAGCGCGATTTCGAAAGAACGCCCGAGCCGGCCGGTTCAGCGAAGGCAGCGCCATCCGCCCAGCGCGGCCGGGAATTGTACTTCTGCGTCCATAAGCACCTGGCCAGCACATTGCACTATGATTTCCGCCTGGAGGCCGGCGGCGTGCTGCTATCGTGGGCAGTACCCAAGGGCCCCTCGCTGAACCCAAAGGACAAGCGTCTGGCGATGCACGTTGAGGACCACCCGCTGGACTATGGCGATTTTGAAGGTGTCATCCCCGAAGGTTATGGCATGGGCATCGTCATGCTATGGGATCGCGGAATGTGGCGGCCGGACGAAAAGACGCCGGATGTTGCGCAGGCGATAGAGAAAGGTGAATTGAAGTTCCATCTCGATGGCGCCAAACTCAAGGGCCAATGGGCCTTGGTGCGGACCAGGGGAAGCATGTATGGCGCTGGTGCCAAGGATAGCTGGCTGCTGATCAAGAAGCGCGATGAATGGGCGGGCGAGGTGGATATCACGCAGTTCGCGCCGCTGAGCATCAAGAGCCAGCGGGACTTTCCGGAAATCCTGGCTGAGGAATCCCCCGACATCTGGCAATCTCATGAGCCAACCAAGGGCGGGGCAATCGGCAAATTGCTGAAGCAAGTCATCCAGCAGGCTGCCCAGCAGAAGACCGGGCAGAAACGATAGATGCCGCTAGCGCTCTATAACAAGTCAACCGATGGGTGCCGTGGTTTGCGAAGTCCCGAAGGGACGCAGCAACCACGCTTGTTTGCAAGGGGCGTGGTTGCTCCGCTTCGCTCCGCAAACCACGGCACCCTATCCATCGTCGCGAGTAACAGAGCACTAGTCTATTCCATCGCCTTTCGTATCTCGCTCACCAGGGCATCGATCTCAAAAGGCTTGCGCAGCAGGACACTTGCACCGCTGGAAAGGATTTGCTGTTCGGCATCAGCCGAATAGTACGCGGTCATGGCGATGATGTGGATGTGCCGCGTGGATTGGCGGCTCTTGAGGCGGCGACAGACCTCGAAGCCGTTTAGGCCCGGCATCTTCAGATCGAGAATGACCACCGCCGGGGCTTCAGAGGTTATCAGTTCTCCGGCTTCAAAACCGTCACGGGCCTGAACAATGCGGTGACGGGGGAACTCCGCCTTGAGCTCAGCCATCAGCCAGTCGCCTACGGCGGCCTCATCGTCAACGATGAGAATAGTGGAGCTGGCCGATTCCAGTTCCTCTGGAATCGGAAGTTTCTGCACGCGCAGGAATTCCAGCAAATGCCTGGCAGTTACGCGCCGATGCCCGCCGGGAGTTCTTCCTGCTCGAAGCTGTCCCTTGTCAATCCAGTTTGCCACCGAGCCCACAGCCACGCCCAACATGCGCGCAACGTTAGAGGTCGAGAAGGTTCGATTTGGATCAGGCAGCGAGTCCTTGCCACCGCCTTCGGATGCATCCTGTCGTTGTTGTTTCGTCATAGGCTACAAGACATTATAAAAACCGCCCGGCGATGCACAAGCTTTGTTTTCGCAAAAATGAGCGTCCTGTAAACGCTTCCGACTCACATAGCTATTGCTTCCAACCAGCCGCGGACCGTAAACTGTGCTAAGGTTCGCAGGAGAAGGCCGGGCTGACAAATCGTGCTGCTATCTGTATCTGGATCGTCCTATGAATCGCATCGGCAAAGAATGCCCAGCCTTTGAGCGGGCGGCCTCTTCAGGATCCTTGTCCCTGGCGAACCATGGGCCGCGCGGACCATTTCGCCGAGCCGCCGTCCTCCTAAGCCTCCTATCATCCGCCATTGCAGTCATTGCCCTGGCCAGCCATGCCACGGGCTATCTCACTCCCGCCAGGCTCGGAACCGATTACGTTCCCACCTTGCCAACCACTGCCGTGTTCCTGGTTCTGGCCGCGATGATCCTGCTGCTAAGGCCCGCCAGGCCCGCCTGGGCCTGGAGGCTTGCCCTCGCCCTGGCGGGCTGGACGCTGCTCGGCGCGGAGAGGCCGGCAGTTGCGCTTCTGACGCATGGTGATTCCCTGGCGCAGGCATTGCGGCAGCGCCATCTGTGCATCGGGCCGTTCGAGCTGGGCTGGGTCTCTCCTATCAACGCCGCATTCTTCATCATCCTCTGCATAGCTTTGATGCTGTTGGCCCGCAAGAACCAAACACATCGCGGTCATAATGCCAGCGCGATCCTTGCCAGCATTGTCGGCTGCGGCGCTGCAGTCATCCTCATCGGTTACCTGTACAACGCTCCTTTGCTCTATGGGGGTGACGTAGCGGCAATGGCGCCAGCAACCGCAGTGGCGGATCTGTGCCTGTCCCTGGCGATCATCCTGTCGGCCGGGATTGGCAGCGTGCCGCTGAGGTATTTCTACGGACGCTCAGCACGCGCACAACTGATGCGGGCCTTTTTGCCCCTGACGCTGGCGGCTGTGCTGGTTCAGTCTGCCCTGGATCGCCTGCTCCAGGAAAACCCACGCTGGAATCAAACGCTGCCCTCCGCGCTGAGCGCCATTGTGTTCACGATCATAACGGGCTTCGTCGTCGCGCACCTTGCCAAGATTATTGGCACTGCAATGGACCGCTCCGATGAAAGGCGAAAGGCGGTGCAGGAGCAACTGCGGCTGAGCGAATCCAGGTATCGCATGTTGGTGGAGAATCTCAATGAGACAGTTTTTTCCACCAATGCGCAGGGAATCATCACGTACGTCAGCCCCAGCGTCCGCCGCATGTTCAACTTCGATCCGGCAGAACTGATCGGCCATCCTTTCATGCATCTGGTGCATCCTGACGATCGACAGCAGGCAGCTGATCAGTTTCGAGGATCTCTGAGGGGAGAGGCCCAGACGGTTGACTTGCGCGTAATCGGCAAGGATGGCAGGGAGTTCCACATTCACGCCATGACGCAGCCAATATACGAGAATGGCCAGCCGGCAGGCGTCAGCGGCACCGTGGTTGACGTCACCCAGCAGAAGCAGACGCAGAATGCGCTCGTTGAAAGCCAGAACCTGCTCCGCGACGTCTTCGATGCCATTCCGGACTTGCTGACGGTACAGGATGGTGAACTCAATGTCCTGGTAAGCAACTGGCACATCATTGACCCGCCCAGCCAGGAGCAGCGCCAACGGCCTTGCAAGTGCTACCAGGTTTACGCAAATCGCGACAAGCCATGCCTGGATTGCCAAGTGGTTGATGTCCTTGCGACAAACAAGCCCGTCCAACGGGAAGCCGTAGATATGCGTGACGGGCGGCTGAAGGACATGCGAGCGTTCCCCATCCACGACGCCCAGGGCAAACCCATAATGGTGGCTGAGCACATACGAGACATCGAGGATCGCCGCCAGATGGAACTGCAACTTGTGCAGGCCCAGAAGATGGAGGCGATCGGACAGTTGGCTGGCGGCATCGCCCACGACTTCAACAACCAGTTGACCGTCATCAAGGGCTACAGCGCCATGATCCTGCGGCGTCAGCTTGTCAATGCCGCCGGGCAGGAGGCCATCAACGAAATCCGCAAGGCCGCCGACCGCTCCGCCGCCCTCTGCACCGAACTGCTTTCCTACAGCCGCCAGCAATTGCTCCGCCCGGAAGTGGTGGACCTGCACTCATGCATTCTGGAGATGTCCAAGTCGCTTGGCCGGCTCTTGGGCATGGAAATCAAACTTGTGGTCGATTCGCGGGCTGGACTGGGCCTGGTCAAGATCGATACGCAACAGTTCCAGCAGGCCATAATCAACCTGACGATCAACGCTCGCGACGCCATGCCGCAGGGCGGGACTCTTTCAATCACCCTGGCTGCCGACCATCTGGATGCAACGGATGTGGGGCGTTATAACGGCTGCAAGAGCGGCGACTACATGGTTGTCACCCTGTGCGACACCGGGGAAGGCATTGATAGCGAAATCCTGGACAAGATCTTCGATCCGTTCTTTACGACCAAGCCGGTCGGCAAGGGCACTGGGCTGGGGCTGTCGATGGTGTACGGCTTCGTCAAGCAGAGCGGCGGATATGTCTCGGTGTCCAGCCAGAAGGGCCGCGGCGCGCGATTCGAGCTGCGCTTCCCGCAGACGAGCGATGCGCCGAGCGGACTCAAGACCCCAGCTGGCGGCAACGAAATAGCTCGCGGCAGCGGCACCATCGTGCTGGTCGACGACGAAGACGCCATACGGCAGTTGATCAGCGGAACATTGCGGGAGTCGGGGTATGTCGTTCTGGAATACGCAACAGCCGAGCAGGCTTTGGCCACCCATAGCGGCGGCGCCCAGCGCATCGATCTACTCATAACCGACCTCATGATGCCGGGCATAGGCGGCCAGGAGCTGGCCTGCGAATTGCTGAAGGTCCTGCCCACTCTCAAGATCATCTACATGTCAGGCTATAGCGGCGCCTCCCTGCTCAAACGCGGACTGACCGCCAGCAAGGGCCATCTCCTGATTAAGCCCTTTAGCAGCCAGGCACTGACTAACCTTGTCCGCGACGTGCTGACGTAACAGCCGGCTGTTGCTTCCCTGGCGTCCTAGAATAGGGAAGACGACATTGTTAATCAGGAACCTAGCCATGCTGGACAAACTTGAAGCAATCGATAGCCGGTTACAATTTCAGCACGAGGTTTTGCAGGCGGACAAGCCCTCCCTGGCGATGTTCTACGCGCTTTGGTGCCCGCATTGCCGCAGTCTGGCGCCGATCATGAACAGGTTGGCTGAGGAGTACAAGGACGATGTAAAGTTTGTAAAGGTGGACATCGATGATCGGCCGGAATTATCCGAGCAGTTCGGCGTTGAGGCCGTGCCTACCGTCATCCTCTTCCAATACGGGCAGATGGTCGAGCAGTGGCTCGGCGAGCAGCATGAGCGGACTTTTGCCGATGCACTGGATGCTCTGCTGGCCGGGCAGCGATAGGCAACAACGACAGGCCTTCAGGTCAAAGGCATTGTCGGAGCCGCCTGACAGGAAGCCCCCTGCGGAAGCAGGGGGCCTTCCGGCGGGGGCTTCCAGTTGGTTCTACATCATCTGCTGCATGCCGATGAGCTTATGCGCCGAACAGATTCCTCGGCGAGGCCAACAAAACGAACACGTCCCAGAAGATGTGGCTGCCCACCGCGATGCCAAATCCGCGGAAGATGAAGACCGACCCCCACAAGATGCCGGCCATGCACAGAAAGATGAACGGCCCCCAGGCAAACGCCCTGGAACCGCCAAGGAAGTCGAAATGACACAGTGCGAACAGCACCGATCCTGAAACAACCGCCAGCACGGTCATCGAGTCCTTGCGCAGCGCCAGCACGTCCACGAGCAGCAGCATCAGCAGGCTGATGAGGACCATGCGGAACATGAACTCCTCGTACAATCCTGCCCCGATGGCGATGAGGCCGACCTGGATCATGCCGTGCGCCTGGCTCGCCGAGCCGGAGGCAGCCGCAATCTTGCCAGTGAGGTAGCTGATCGCGATAAGCGGGATTGTCCAGATTATTGCCTCGCCGACCATGCCGGCCAGCACGTGCGGCTGGATTTCCCAGGGATCTTTGTGAGCCAGATGCTGAATCAGCAGGACGGCGACGATAAGCAAGGCCGGCAGGAAACCCGCCCGCGCGCCGAAGAAATCGAGCATTGCCCGCAGATATCGCGGCGCCAGCAGAGTAAGGTCTGTGCCGTAGAAGAACGCCCCTACCTGAAAGGCAATCAGCAGCGGCAGCACGAGCACCAGGTTGTTCAGAGGGCACCGCGTGAGCTGGCGATAGCCCAGGCGGCGTGGAATTTTAACATCGACTTGCGGCATGGGCGTATTATGCCAGCAACATGCGGAAGTGCAAAAACTAATCCGCATGCATGGCGCGTGCGTGGCGCGGACGTCTCGTCCGCGCGTTGCCTTGGCGGGCAGCATCCAGCGTTACTCACTCCTCAGCCGACGGCAGACTCATGTGCTCCCTATATGCACCAACCATCTCAGGCCCGATGCCCTTGACAGCCTCCAGGTCTTCCGCGAACACAAACGCCCTCCCGCCCTTGGCGGCTGCATGCTCCCGGCGATACTGCACCACAGCCTCCGCAAGCTTCGGCCCCATCCGGTACAGCCGGCGAAGCGAGACAATCGATGCCGTATTCGGATCGATCTTCTGATTTGCCATCTCAACCTTGTCGTAGTTGACGCCGGCCGTAGCCTGCGGCTGAAAACTGCCCTTCTCCGCTGCAACGCCCGCCAGGCCGCCAGCAGCCGCCAGCGACAGCACCAGCGCCGTCAGCAGGTTCCCCCGCGTCAATGCCAAGCTATATGTAGGTACTGGTTGAGGCATAGTATCGTGGCACGGACATCTTGTCCGTGAGTGGCACGGGCGTCCCGCCCGTGCAAGCCCCAGCCGGAAGGCCGGGGATGTCGTCATCTTTGGATTAGCAGGGCCGCACCATCATGCACTTGTCGTGAAAGATAACAACTCCCCCCTGCTTCCGCAGGAGGCTTCCTATACGGCGCCTCCAGCCGGTCTTCCGGTATCCGGACCTACGTTGTCTTCGCCCGGCGCTCGACTCCCTGGGCCAGCAGCGCCCGCAAGGCGCGGAGTTCCTTGTATGCCAGCTTCGGTTCCATCGTGCTCTTGCACAGGCCGCCATGCGGGACGAAGTGACTCTCAAAGTCCGACAGGTCGCGCCAGGAGATAGTCTCAACGAACGGCTTGGAGATGGCCATCCGGCAAAACGCCTGCAGCCATTCCGCCTGGAGCCGCTGCGTCCACGGGCCATGCCACGAGCCTGCCTTGATGGCTAGTTCCTTGCCAGCCCATGCATCGCCAGCATCCGGCGCAACGTCCGACGGCGCCCCGCAGCCGGTGATGTGCAGCGGCTTGGCGAAGCCAACAAACTCGTCCATCAGCGAGCTGATCTGCATGAGGTCGCGAACATAATAGCCGTCCGCCGGCGCACCTTGATACATCTGCATCCCGAAGCAATCGAACTTAACGCCGCCCTGGACGGCCATGTCGGCATAGAGCAGCGGCGGGATGGTTCGTTGGTTGCGGGCGTAGTATTCGCCCCAGGGCGTGACCAACTCGATCATGACGTTGCTGCGGGGCGCCAGCTTCTTGACCGTCAGGCAGCTCATCCGCGTCAGTTCCATCAACTGCTCGAAATTAAGATTGAAGCTGTTGTACGCGTGGATGCCCGAGACAACCGTCCACGTGCGGACCTGCTTCTCGTAGCGCGTCACGATCTTCTGGATGTGTTCATAGATCAGGTCGCGCAGGGCCTCGTAATCATGCTCCCACAGGTACAGCCATTCCGGCAGGTGCGCCGGATCGAATGACACCAGCGGCCCGGCATGGACCGGCCGACGGTTCCGCGCCGCCCAGGCAAACCAGGCATCGACCTGGCTGTACTGAAACTGCCGCTCCTTTGGCTCGGTGAGCTTCCAGGAGATCGGCACGTTGATGAAGTCCACCGCGTCGCGAAGGCGCTCGACGTACTCCTCGCGCATGGCTGCCAGGTTCACCTGGCATCCGAAGACGCCGGTTATGCCCGAAGGCGAGGTCATCTTGCGTCGCGCGAAAAGCACGTCGGCATGGAACAGCGCCATCTTCTCGCCAACCAGCATGCCGTCGCAAAGCGCCTCATCAGCCAGCCTTGCCGCCGTCGGCCCGTCGGGTGCTTGTAATGCGGCGATGAATTTGCCGCGCGCGGCGTCAAGTTCACCGTTGAGCTTCTCGGCGTCAGGGAAGTCGAAAAGGCCCCAGTCCTCGCGCTTTTGCGCCAAGCGCGTCAGTTGCGCGCGGGCGAGTTCGACGTTCAGGTTATATGGCTTGGATCGTTCGGCAAGGCGAGTTGTGGGAAGAAGAAACCGCCCAACGCGCTTGACCTCCCACAGCAGCGCCAGCCCGCACGCGCCAGGCACGCGCTTGACGCACGTTACCTGCCCATTGCCGGCTGTCAGCTCGGCCCGAACTGGAATCCCGTCCGAGCCGAACGCATAGGCTCCACCCAGGTCAATGCTCTTGGCGGGTGCAGCATCGATATAGACGTCAAAACGAAGCATTTGGTCTTGTATCCAGCCGCCGCAGGCGGCGTGGCGTCATTATAGCCAACCCAGGCAGATTGGCAACACGCCAAACCATATCCTACCTTGCAAACATAAGCGGAGTAGGGCATGGTGATTAAAGAAACAAGCAGGCCGCGCGTGCTGGTTGTCGCGGGCGATTCCGTTGCACTCCAGCGTCGCTGCAAGGACTTATCGCTGGCGGCCTGCAAGACATTTCAATGCGATGACGTCCTGGAGGCCCTGGCGCAGATTCGAAATCGCGAAGTCGATATCCTCCTGATCGTCACGCCCATGGAAAGCCTCACGGGCGTGGACCTGGCTGCCACACTGCGGGAAATAGACCAGGGGCGATATCACCCCGTCATCATTCAGGTCCCCTCAGCCGACGACCAACTGACGTGCGGCCTGTTCAAGCAAGGGGCCGACGCCGTCATCACAGCCGGCACGTCGGCCCAGGAACTGGCTGTGCGAATCGAATCTCTCATGCGGGTCAAAGAACTGCATGACCAGTTGAATGCCTCGCGTGAGGCCTTGCAGAAATCGCTCGACCGCGAGCGGAAGCTGCTGGCCAAGCTCAAGCGCGATAATGCAAACCTTCAGGCCCTCTGCGTAACCGACCCCCTGACGCACGTGCAGAATGTGCGTTCCTTCCGCGATATTCTCGAGCATGAATTCAAGATGTGCCGGCGATACAACCAGCCGCTGAGCCTGCTGATGATCGACGTCGACCACTTCAAGCTCGTCAATGACATGCACGGGCACCCCAGCGGCGACTACGTGCTGAAGGAGCTGGCGGTCATCCTCAAGCGATCCGTTCGCGACAGCGACGTGGTCGCCCGCACCGGCGGGGAAGAATTCAGCGTCATCCTGCCCAAGGCCGACTCGCGCCGCAGCGCCGTGCTGGCGACCCGCATCCGGCGCGAGGTGGCTTCGCGGCACTTCAGCGTGTACGGCAAGACGATCCGCATCACGATCTCTATTGGGACCGCCAGCATCCCAGCCGACGCCGAACTGTGCGAGCCGCAGATGATGCTCTACTTCGCCGACCAGGCCCTGCTGCAAGCCAAGGAGTCGGGTCGCGACCGCGTCGTGGCGGTGCATGACTTCGACCCTGCCGCCCGCAGCCGCCTGCGCCGGCAGTACAACCAGGCCCAAAGCCCCCCGCCGTTTCACGAGAATGGGAACACTGCTGGCGAAGCCTCCGCACTCGATCACCCGGTGGATGTGATCAGCCAGGGATAGACAGCAAGCCCTTCCGGATACCGGGAAGAGCGAAACCACAACAGCAGTGCCCGGTGCATTCCAGAAGCCACCGCCGGAAGGCGGAAATGATCGATTCTTGTCCACGGGCAACACATCGCTACACGTTGTAAGGTTTCAGTTACAGGGGGCAATTGTGGTGCAGGCGTCCCGCCTGCAGACACTGACAATGCCAAGTAGTGCAGGCGAGACGCCCGCACCACAAAACAACAACGACCCTTCCGTGTTTGCCCCCTGTAACTGCATCACTATGCATTGCACTTTCTCATTGCCTTGTGTGCTTTACCTATCTATGCTTCCAGCCATGGGGGGCAAACCCCCGATCATCCTATCGAAAGGAATACCATGAGGAAGCTCATCAGCTTGTGCTTGCCGCTGTGCGCCCTGCTGGCCGCTCTGCCCGCGTTTGCCCAGGACAACCAGACCCTCAAGGTGGCGCCGGCCGATGCAGCCGTCATCGCCCATATCGATGGCAAGGCCGTCGGCAGCTTCCTGGCCAAGTTCCAGGCGCAAATGCTCAAGAGCATGAGCCAGCCAGCCACCGATTCATTTATGAAGATCGCGGAGACTAAGATCGCGCAGACGAATCAACTGGCAGCCAAGATCGACTCGGTGGATGTATACGTTTCCGCTCCCATGCCGATGCCGCTGATTGTCGTCTATACCAAGCTGACGCCCAAGGAAGTCCTTGAGGAATTCGCCAGGCTCTATGACATCAGCGATGTTACGGTCCAGGAAAACAGCGGCCAGTACAGCTTTGTCAGCAAGAGCGCGTCCCAGCCCGCCGAAGGCGAAAACGCGCCACGTGACCAGATAAAGATGC
Organism: uncultured Planctomycetaceae bacterium; assembly: GCA_964417755.1. Taxonomy (GTDB): domain Bacteria; phylum Planctomycetota; class Phycisphaerae; order SM23-33; family SM23-33; genus CAYQJH01. The sequence goes on along the minus strand of CAYQJH010000013.1, from coordinate 12,583 downwards.
GTAGCCGAATGTACGCCCCGCCGATCGTGGCTCTGGATGCAAACGCAGCCATAGATCTCACACAGGATGCCGTCGTCATTGGCATCACGAACATGTTGCCTGAGCAACTCGGGCAGTACCAGGCCGGCGTTAGCGATGAGATCAAGGCCCAGACGGCCAAGGTCGATATGTCCGCCCCGATCTGGGGCGTTTTCAACGGCGGCAGCATGAAACTGCCGAAGAATGCGCCGACTATCGTCTATGGCAGTATCTACCTCGATGGAAGCAAGGAATCAAAGCTGGTCTTTACCTTTGCCGATGCCCAGTCAGCCGGAGGCTTCAGCAGTTCGTTCCTGGACAGTCGCAAGCTCCAACGGATGCCCTTCGTCCCGGGCATGTTCAAGGTGACCGCGCAAGATTGCGACGTGACATTCACCTCCACCGTGGATGAGGCGTGGGGCCAGAAGGCGATGGCAAGCCTGCAGCGCGCCCGAATGCTGGCTCTCCGAGCCGGCTCAGCGGCGAATCTCAAGGTAATTGGCGTGGGAATCGCTCTCTCCATGAATGCCAACAATGATACGAAACGGCCATCAGGATTTGCAGAACTAATTAAGGAAGGCTACATCCCTGCCAATGTTTTGATAAGCCCCAGCAGCGGCCGGCAGTTCGACCCGAAGGAGGGCGCAAACACCAAGCCGGACTATGTCTTCATCGAGCTTCCCGCCGATGCCGATGCCAAGCTCATCAACGTTTACGAGCCGGCGGAGATCAACGGCGGTGAAGGTGGAAACGTGCTCTTTGCCAATCACATCGTGCGGTGGTTGTCGGCTGACGAACTGAAGGCCGCCGTCGCCAAAACCCGACAAGCCCTGGGCCAGGAAGAATAGACTCACTGCGGCAGACGAGGACTGTCCCCCGCCTCCCGGCGGGGGCTTTCTCGCACGCGGCGAGACGCCCGCGCCACGCTGCACTTGCTACGGCATTTCGAAACGGTATCCGATTGGCCGAACCGTCTGCACGAAGTCTGGCTCAACGGCATTGCGCTCGATCTTTGCCCGCAGCGTGTTGACGCAGCGGTCTACGCTTCGAGATGTAACGAACACATCATGCCCCCAGACGCTGCGGAGGATTTCGTCGCGCGTCAGCGCCCTGCCGGCATGGCGAAGGAAGAACTCCAGCAGGGCAAATTCCTTCGGCGTCAGCGGAACGTCCTTGCCCTTGCGCGACAAGCGCCGGCTGGCCAGGTCCAGCTCGAAATCGCCGAAGCGGTAGCTCTTTTCGTTGCCGGCGCGACGCCGGCGCAGGAAGGCATTGGCCCTGGCCAGCAGTTGCTTGATACTGAAGGGCTTGGTCACGTAATCATCCGCGCCCAGGTTCAGGCCCAGGATGATGTCCTGTTCCTGCCCCTTGGCCGTGAGCATGATGATCGGCACGTCGATGCCCTGCTTGCGGACCAGGCGGCAAGTCTCATAGCCGTTGACCTTCGGCAGCATGATGTCAAGCACGATCAGGTCCGCGCCGGCCGACAGCGCCGCCGCCAAACCCTTCTCGCCGTCGCCGGCTGTGACAACACGATATCCCTCGAACTCGAAGTTGTCCTTCAGCCCGCGAAGCATCGTCGGGTCGTCTTCGACAATCAAGATGGTCTCGCTGGCCATAATTGATTAGCTCCCGCCCTGCAACGGCGGAATGGCAACGGCGTCACCTCGACGGCAATTTGACTGTGAACGTGCTGCCTTTGCCGCCCTGACTCTTTACCGCAATGCTCCCGCCGTGTGCGTCGAGAATGAACTTTACAATTGCCAGCCCCAGGCCGCAACCGCCTGCCTTTCGCGAGAGCGTCTGATCGACCTGGTAGAACTTGTCAAAGATTCGCCTGGCCGCCCGCCGCGAAAGACCTACGCCATTGTCGCTGACGGCAATGCAGATTCCGCCATCCTCGGCAAACGCTCGAACGCTGACAACCTTGTGCTGCCCTGAATACTTCCACGCGTTGTCCAGAAGGTTCAGGATCACCGTCTCCAGTGCGTCGCGGTCAGCCTGCGCCGGCGGCAGGTCGCTGGGCACGTCCACGCTCAACCGGTAGTCGCCGCCGCTGAACCGCTCCCCTACTGCCGCTGCCGCCGACCGCACGACATCGCCGACATCCACGGCTGTAAACTCAAACGCCTGCTTGTTGCGTTCCATCCGGCTGAAGGTCAGGAAGTTGTCGATCAGCCGGCTGAGCCGCTGGTTCTCCTTGGCGATCAGGTCGAAGTACTCGCCGGCCTGCCGGCTGCTGGTGCAGCGGCCTTCGCGAAGCGTGTCCACCAGCACGCGCATCGACGCAAGCGGCGTCTTGAGCTCGTGGCTGACGGTCGCGATGAAGTCATTCTTCAGCCGCGTCAGTCGAATCTGCCGACCTAGATAGGCCGCGATAGACGCCGAGAATAGCACGATGGCCAGGACTCCCGCCCCCGCCGACCACAGGTAGACCGCGTTCTGCCTGGCGGCAGCGGCGGCAAAGAGGTTGGGGTCGTCAAGGTAAAGCGCCAGCCGCCATTGCAGCATGTGCTGCCCGGCCGGCACAGCCAGGAAAGCCTCCGCCTCGCCCTGTGCCGGCTGGCCATAGTGCAGCGTCACCTGAGCGCCGACAAGCGAAGGATTGTTGGCGACAACCGCGTGCAGCCCCTGCCGCAGTGAATCGTCTCCGAATAATCCCTCAACCCGGCCATTGGAGGAACCAAATGCCCACAGGCCTTCGATTCGCGCAAGCCCCCGACGCAACTCGGGGGATGTCGTTGGCCCTGCCTCTTCGCTCTCCATGGCCAGCACGCCTTGCTCCGCCAGTTGCTCCGCCGCAAGCATCGGCATTGCCAGGCCGGTGAGACTTTGGAGCTGGGCCATCAAGAACATTCGCTGGGCCGACGGCATCTCCGGGTCACCGTAGTTGTTCAGTCGCGAGGCCAGTTCTGCCGCCGCATCCGCCGGGCCATTGCCGCCCCGAGCCCGCGCCAACTGGATAGCATACAAGAGAGCATCGCACGCGATCAGCCGGCCGTGATCGTCCCGAGCAGCCACATACTTCACCTTGCCAAGTTCCGCCAGCACAGCGGCAGCCTGGCCAGACTGTCCCGCCCTGGCGAGGCATCGCGCCTGCGCCTGGAGCGCCCTGCCAGCTAAATGAACATCCCTCGTGCTCGCGGCAAATTTGGCATAGGCGTGGGCATCGGCCAGAGGATCGACCGTCTCAATTACCTCGGCCGGCTGGGAAGCAGGTTCAGATGACGGCTGAGTGTCAGCATGGCGGGAAACGCCGCCCGCCATGCCACCCGCCGTACCAGGCGATGAGGGGTAAGCCACTTGGCCGGATGAACCGTAGACAATGGCACTATCGGCCGAGCCGCTCTTGACAATTTCTGCAAACGCTTCCGCCGGCGACAGCGTGCCGGCCCGGTCCAACACCTCGCGCTTGGCCAGCCAGAATTCATCCAGCCGCTTCTGCCCCTCGCTAAGCTGCTGGCGGTAGACATCCGTCAGCCGCTGACGCACAGCCAGATGCTCGTTGCGCATGGCGGCGTTCATGAACCACAGGACGCAGGCTGTCGGCACAAGCACAGCCGGCAGCAAGACCAGCAGCACAGGCCAAAGCCCCTTGCCGCCGCCAAGCCCTGAATTGCCGCTATTGCGTTTCGACAAAGACAGTCTCCATCGTGGTGCCACCCCCAAGTACTCTTGGGGGTGTTCTCATCATCAGGCCAACACCCCCAAGCAAACTGCAGCGACGCTTGGGGGTGGCACCTATGAGTAAATCGTCAGCAATTACTTTACGAAGTAGCCCGACACACGCCACTTGCCGTCCTTGTCCTTCATTGGCGTGACGGTTTCGACGGCCTGCTTCTTGTTCTCGAACGTCATTTCGAACTGCACCACCACGTATTGCCCATCCGGTGCGCCGGGCATTCTTCTGGTCTCGACAGCAGAGATCGCCTTGCGCGATTGTACCTTGCCCAGCGGCTGGCGGGCCGCCTGGAGTTGCTGCTGCCAGGTGTCTTTGGGCACGGCTTTGCGGAAGAGCTCAGCGGCCGCATCCCAACTCTCCCCATACTTGCCGCCATCCACAAGTTTCAGCCATTCCTCAGCCGCCGGCACAGCCGCCTTGACCGCCTCGCCCGCCTCCTGCGCCTTCTTCAGGCCTGCCTTGGCTTCAGCGTTGTCCGGCTCAGCCTTGAGCCACTGCTGGTAGGCCTCGATGGCTTTATCATATTGACCCATCTCCATATATGCACTCGCCAGGCCTGCCAGCGCCGCGGTGGCTGTGGGTGCAGCCGCGACGGCCTTCTGCCAGTGCTCAATCGCCTGGTCGATCTTGCCTTCGCCCTTGGCGATATGGCCCAGGCCATTCAGGGCGGCTGGGTGCTTGGGCTCGATGGCGACGGCCTTGCCGAACGCATCCTTGGCGTTGAGCTTCTTGCCCTGGTTGAGCTGCGACCAGCCAAGCCCGTTCCACGCATTGGCAGCCGTCGGGGCCTTCGCGACGGCGGCCTGGAACTTCGCCTCAGCCTCAGGAAGCTTCCGCTCATTCCACAGCCGCCAACCCTCAGCCGCCAGGTTCTCAGCCTCCTTCTTATCGGCAGCACTGGGTTGCGATGCAGGCTGCGACGAACTATCCGATTCGCCAGCCGGCCCTTTCTCCACCGTCTCAGCCGAGATGAACTTGCCCTCAGGCGTGAAGGTGAACTTCTGCTCGATGATCAGCTTGTCCTTGTTCCAGATCGTCGCGGCATACTTGTAAGTGATCGAGACGTTGCCGCCGGCCTCCTGGCTAGGCTGGCCCCAGGCTAGCGTCTTGCGGGCTGTGATGTCGCGGTAGTTCTTGCTGAAGTAGTCCTCCACCCAGTTGATGAGCTTGCCCTTAAGGGCCGCCTCGGCAGTGTCGGCTCGCTCGCTTGGAGCCGTGTTGATTGCCTTGGCCTGCTGAACCAAATCATCCGGCAGCGGCGTCGGTTTGCCGTCGGCGGACTTGGTCGCAAAGAGGATTACGTATCGCTGGGCCGGCACGCCATCGGCCGACTTGAAGTTCTTGTGGCTGGGGCTGTTGACGCCTACCCAATACACCTTACCAGGCTCCAGCTTGACGGGCATCGTGCAGGTGGTCTTGGTCGCATCATACGATATCGCGCCGGCCCCTTTTGGAAACGTCTCGCCGCCGCCGGTAAAGGACCAACTTCCGTCTTTCATGGCTCGATCAAACGTCACCGTGATCTTGTCCAGCGAGGGATCAACATCATTAGCGAAGGCACCTGGCTTGGTCTTGACCACATGAGGAGCGGCGTTTGCTGTGGTCGGCGATGTTGATGTCCCGTACTCCAGCAGTTTGTAACGAATATTGATATGCCGAGGCGGCACGACCACACAATCAAGAATCTGGATCGCACCGATGCTTCCCTCGCGCGTCTTGAAAATGTACGAGCGAGGCAGTGGTGCCAGGGCGCTCATCACAACGGGCGTGCCTGGCTTGCCAATCTCAATATCGTCTCGAATTCCGTCGAGGGTGGCGTTCTCCCATCGCTCATTGGCCAGCGGGATGACAATTATGTCCCCGCAATATAACCCAGGCCCGCGGGTCGAAGTCTCTGCACCTGCATCAAACCCACGATTCCACAAGTCCTGCGGCCTGATCTTAGCCTTTATGTCTTCTTCCGTGGGCGTGTAGAGCTTGCCGGTGTCAAAGTCGATTATAAAGTCCATGCCTACGCCATCGTCGTACACCGTTCGTTCTACAACCTTGTTCAAGGGCAGAAATTCCGGATTGTGCCCACCAAGTGGCGAGAGCTTTGCCAGTTCCTTCTGCGCCAGCGCAACTGCATCCTTCTCTTGCGGATATGATGTGACAACTTCGCGAAGTTGTTCTGCTGCGGCTGGCTTATCTCCTTTCTTCACATAGCACATCGCCAGGCGGTATTGCGCCTGGGCGGCGTACTTGCGGGAGGTCTTGGCCTGGTCGATGACTTGCTGATAGACCTTGATGGCTGCATCGAGGTCGCCGACGGTCTCTTCGGTGTATATGCCCTTTTCCAGCAGGATGGCCGGCGAGGCGTCAGCCGGCCCTGTGCTGCTCGCGATTGCTTGTGTCTGGGCAGAGATGTTTGCCGAAGCTTGCCCCGCTGCCCTTGCCGAGGCCGGCGCTTTTCCAGCGGCCGCGCCGCCCGCCCCAGCCGGCCTGCCTGCGGCGTCCTGAGCCCATGCCATGCCGCACATCACACCAATCGTCACCCACGCCGCGAAGATTCCCGAGCGTCCCATTGTCCATTCCTTTCCGATGATAATACCCCAGAACCGCTGGCTGCGTAACATCTACACGTGGGCATTATCGCCGGCGATTGTTACGGCTGTGTTACGCCTTGTTCCTTTTTGTGTCCAATTTGTGGTACTGGCCCTGGCATTGCTGCTGTGCTAAGTAGCAGTAGCTCGCTGCGTAGCAGGAGCCCCCCCGCAGATCAACGTGCGGACGAGACGTCCGCGATACCGCGGGCGAGATGCCCGCGCCACGTCCGTGCCACGCCACTGGCGGCACGACACACTGGCGGCATGTTCTTGACATGCTTGCGGCCGGGATATAGCCTCTTTGATCTTGTCTGGCTGAAGGATGTCAGCCGGCGTCTTTCTTGCGAGGAGTTGAGGCGATGCCAGCTACGCAGATCAAGGTCGTGGTGACGGACTATATCGAGGCCGACCTTAAATGGGAGCAGGCGGAGATGGCCCGCCGCGGCGTGCAGTTCGAGTGCTACCAGCTAAAGCAGGCGTCCGAGGCGGAGGTCATCGCCAAGACGGCCGACGCCGATATCGTCGTCGTCAACATGGTCAAGATCACGCCCTCGGTCATTGCCGGCTGGAAGAACGTCAAGCTGGTCATCCGCCACGGCGCGGGGTATGACAACTGCAACGTGCCGGCCCTGACCGCCCGCGGCATCGTGCTGGAATACATCCCCGACTACTGTCAGCACGAGGTGGCTGAGCAGGCCATCGCGCTGATGATGGCAGCGGCCCGCAAGGTAACCTGGAGCCGCCGTGTGCTGGACGACTCGGTCGCCCGCGGCGAATGGGATTTCGCCCCGATAGTGCCGATGTTCCGCGTCGACGGCGCGACTGTGGGCATCATCGGCTGCGGGCGGATCGGCAGTCTGGTCCATCGCAAGCTCTCAGGCTTCGGCGTGAAGTTCCTGATCTGCGACCCGTACCTCTCAGCCAAGCGCAAGGCTGATCTGGGCATTGAGACGACCGACCTGCAGACGCTCTGCCGCGGCAGCGATTTCGTCACGATCCATACGCCGCTGAACGACGAGACGCGGTACATGATCAACGCCCAGGTGCTGTCCTGGATGAAGCCGACGGCCTATTTCATCAATACCTCGCGCGGCGGCATGGTTGATGTCAATGCCTTGGCCGCGGCGCTGCGGAGCAGGCAGATCGCCGGGGCGGCCATCGACGTCTTCGAGAAGGAGCCGCCCGCCAAGGACTACCCCCTGCTGGGCCTGGACAACGCCATCGTCACGCCGCACCTGAGCTGGTACTCAAAGGACGCCGAGCAAACCATCCGCGAAAAGATCGTCCAGGATATCGATATGTTCATACAGGGCACCGGGCCGAGAATCCCGGTGAACCCCGAGGCAGTGAAGGCACGTGGTTGAATAGAAACCGGCGCTCGTTTCAAGGTTCGCCTAGCGCAGGGTCTATTGCGGAACGCGGATTTCGGATTGAACAACCACGGCGGCTATCGCCGAGCGCCAGCATCGTTGCCGTTTAATCCGCAATCCGAATTCCGAAATCCGCAATGGCAAGAGAGAGGAATTTTGTTTATGTCGAAGATTACATCCGTCAAAACGGCCCTTCCTGGCCCGAAATCCAAACAACTGCTGGAGCGGTGGCACAAGGCGGAGGCCGACACAACCGGCTTCCAGGCGCCCGTCGTTTGGGAGTCCGGCAAGGGCGTCGTCGTCACCGACGTTGACGGCAACAGGTACATCGACTGGACCAGCGGCGTGCTGGTGACCAACATCGGGCATTGCCATCCCAAGCTTGTCTCGGCTGTTCAGCAGGCCCTTGCCAAGCTCATCAACAACTACGAATGCCCCACCGAGGCCCGCGTAAAGGCGGCCGAGGCGATGGTCGCCCACCTGCCCCCTCACCTGGACAAGTGCTTTTTCCTGACCACCGGCAGCGAGGCCACCGAGTCGGCCATCCGCATAATGAAGCGCAAGACCGGCAACTTCGAGGTCATCGGCTTTTACGGCGGCTTCCACGGGCGCACCTATGCCGCCGCCGGCGCAGGCGGGCTGGTGGGGCCAAAGAAGATGTACGGCCCCACGATGCCCGGCGTCATCCGCGTGCCGTTCCCCTATGCATATCGCAGTCCGGTGGGCGGCGGCGATGCCGGCCTGATCGACTTCTGCATGACTCAGCTGGAAGACGCGGTGCGGGCGAATTCAACCGGCTCGCTGGCTGGGCTGATCGTCGAGCCGTATCTCGGCGCAGCCGGCTTCATCTTCCCGCCCGATGGCTATCTCAAGACGCTGGAAGCCTGGGCCCGCCAGAAGGGCATCCTCTTCACGCTGGACGAGGTGCAGAGTTCATACGGCCGGACGGGCAAAATGTGGGCGATGGAGTGGGACAATCTTACTCCAGACCTGGTATCCATCGGCAAGGGCATCGGCAACGGCATTCCGACCTCGGCGGTGGCTGCTCGCGGAGACGTGATCTCATGCCTGGGCAAGGGCGAGATGTCCTCCACCGTCGGCGGCAACCCGGTCTCCAGTGCAGCCGTCGCCGCTATTCTCGAAGTCATGGACGAGGAAAAGCTATCTGACAATGCACTGAAGATGGGCCAGGTAATGAAGAAGCGCCTGCTGGATATCCAGGAGAAGTCGCCTTTCCTGGGCGACGTTCGCGGGCGCGGCCTGGTGATGGGCATGGAGCTGGTCAAGGACAAGAAGACCAAGGAACCGGCGGCGGACTTGACAAAGCAGCTCATCGTGCGATGTGCCGAGAATGGCCTGCTGATTGGCTCGGTGGGCATCTTCGGCAACGTGATTCGCGTGGCCCCGCCGCTGTGCATAAGCGAGGCTGAGGCGCACGAGTCCCTGGACATCATGGAAAAATCGCTGCTAAGTCTCTCAAAGTAGCAGGATGGGTGCCGTGGCCGCGGCGTTTCCGGCCACGTTCCTGGTTTGACATGGCGGTAAACATCGGCCGGCATGCCACCCTGACCCGCACCGGCAGGGCTTTCTGAATGTTGCTGAGGTATGAAATTGAAAATCGATCCGGCAAGAATCAGCACAGCTATTGCTGCCCGCCTGGGCGATGCTCAGCGGCTGTTGGCGGAGCTCATCGCGATACCTTCGCTTTCAGGCAAGGAAATCGCCGCGATGGAATGTATCGAGCGCGCCTTCGCCAGTATCAGCCAGGTGCAGCGCGTGCCGCTTAGCAACACGCTCCGCAATGACAAGGATTACAGCAACCCGATTCCGGGCATCGAGTACGACGGCCGGTGGAACATCTGCGCCAGCCAGGCTTCCCCGGCTGGCGGCAGGACGCTGCTGCTGAACACGCACGTTGACACCGTTCCGCCCGCCCAGGGCCAGATCGATCCCTTCGTGCCAACGATACGCGGCGGCAGCATGTTCGGCCGGGGTGCCTGCGACGCCAAGGGCCAGGTCGCAACGATCTGGCTGGCGATGGCGGCGATGAAGGACCTGGGCATCTTTGCCGACGTGCGGGCACACCTGGTTGTCGAAGAGGAAAACGGCGGCAACGGCAGCCTTGGAATGGTGCGAGCAATGGAAGCCCCGGCCGCTTGTGGTGCCGGCGTCCCGCCGGCAAGTTGTGGTGCCGGCGTCTCGCCGGCAAGTTGTGGTGCGGGGAAGGATGCAGGCAAGATGCCTGCACCACAAAAAACCGCCGTGCCGATGAACAATCCCGTCTGTGTCGTGCTGGAGCCGACCGACCTGAAGGTGCTTTCGAGCATTCGCGGTGCGGTGTGGTTTCGCATCATGCTGACCGGCCGGGCCGGACATTCCGGCCAGGCCGGCGCAACGCGCAGTGCCCTCAAGATGGCCATCCGCGTGGTGGAGATTCTGGAAGGCTATCACGCCCGCCTGCTGGCGGCCTCGCGCGGGCAAGGCATGTTCGACAAGTTCCCCAACCCGATGCCGCTGACTGTGGGCCACTTGGAGGCAGGCAATTGGCCAGCTACCGCTCCGTCGAAGGCTGTGCTCGAAGGCGTGCTGGGCCTGCTGCCCAACAAGACCGCCCGGCAGGTGATGGATGAGATGACAGCCGCCATCGTCGAAGAAGGCGGTCCGGACATTGCGGAGAACTTCACGATTCACTTCACCTATCGCCACGACAGCAGCGTCTGCCCGGCCGACCATCCACTGGTCACCGGCCTGCTGGCCGGCCTGGCAGAGTCTGGCTCTGCAGCCGTTGTCGATGCGATGACGGCCTCCTGCGATGCCTGGCTGTACAACAATCAATTGAACATCCCAACCGTGGTCTTCGGCGGCGGCAGCCTGAGCGTGGCGCACTCGGCCCAGGAGAACATGCCGCTTTCAGGCCTGGCCGCGGCGGCAACCGTGATCGCCAATTTTGCAGCGCAATGGTGCGGGAGCAAAGCATGAAGGCATTGGTTAAGACTCAAAAGGGCGCAGGGCATCTGGAACTGCGCGACGTCCCGGTTCCAACGCCCGGCGAGGGCGAGGTGCTGCTGAAGATCCTGGCCGCCGGCGTCTGCGGCACCGACATCCACGTCCGCGATGACAACTTTCCCTACTGGCCGCCCGTGATCCTCGGCCACGAGTTCTCCGCCCGCGTGGTTCAGCTTGGCGCCGGCGTCAAGCTTGTAAAGGAAGGCGATCGCGTCGTCGGCGAGCCGCACACACGCGCCTGCGGGCATTGCCCGCTTTGCCGAACAGGCAACATACAGATCTGCGCCCAGAAGCGCAGCCCCGGCTGGGGCATCGACGGCGCTATGGCGGAATTCCTCGTCATGCCCGAGAGGCTTTTGCACAAGATTCCTAACTCGATTGACGACGCGACCGGCGGGATCATTGAGCCAGCTGCCAATGCAGTGCATGACGTGCTGGAACGTTGCGGCGTCCAGGCCGGCGACTTGGCCGTGGTCATCGGCCCGGGACCGATCGGCCTGCTGGCGGCGATGGCGGCACGAGCAGGCGGGGCGCGCGACGTGGTTGTCATCGGCGCCGACGTGGACGAGCCGCTTCGTCTGCCAATGGCCCGCGATCTGGGCTTCAAGTCTGTCAACGTCCAGAAGCAAAAGCCGCTGGACCTGGTCAATGACCTCACCGCCGGGCGCGGCGCCGACATCGTAATAGAGTGCTCCGGCTCGCAGGCGGGCATTGCCTCGACCGTGGAATTGGTCCGCAAGAAAGGCCGCATCTGCGCCATCGGCCTGCCGGGCAACAAGCCCATCACCTTCCCGTACAATCAGGCCGCCTTCAAAGTGGTGGACGTCGTCTTCTGCCTCTCGACCAGTTACACAAGCTGGGAGACGGCCATTCACCTGGTGGCCTCCGGGCAGATGCCGGCTGGGCGAATCATCACGCATCGCAAGCCGCTGGCGGACTGGGAAAGCGTATTTGCGGATATAGACCGGAGGGTCGCGATCAAGGCTGTGCTGATCCCCTAGAGGCATCGCTCGTTCATGTTTAAGATGATGTGAAGGCTTCTCAAGTGGTACTTCCTCATCTGAGCTTGCCAAATGGTCGCTTGCTTGGGATTGAAGGCCAGCACCAAGGCTGCTTGGTGCGCCAGGATCAACGCCGAGGCAACCAATGAAACGCGTCGTGGTCGTTAATGATCTGATGCAGCGGAACTATCGCTACGAGCTGGTCAAGCCTGTCGGCCGGGGGTTTGCCCCGGACTTTCGCCCGCAACTGACGCCCCGGAAGATGCTCGAATTAGGCGTCTTCGGCGGCAAGTACATGACAGACTGCCAAGCGGAGTTTCCAGCAGCCTGGTTCAAGCGCGCCAAGCTCTGCCACGATCGACACGCTGCGGAGCTGAACTTCTTCAAGGTCAATGCGGGTTTGACTTTGGGGCAGTGGCGGGCCAAGGGCTGGATCTGCAAGGACGACCCGCGCGGCTGGTTCCAGTGGTACTGCCGCTACTACATGGGCCGACGGCTGGGCGAGGAAGACCAGCGACAGATCCAGCGATGGAAGGCGATTCGGCGGCATGTAGCCCAACTCAAGAGGAACTGCCCCAAGGGCGACTTCAAGTGCCGGCCCGTCCAGCGTCAGGCCTTGCTGCACTGGGCGTACGATAGCAGGAAGATGTAACCGGGGCGTCACTGATAACATCCGTCAGCAGGTATTGATGCTTGTATTGCTCCGACCGGCCGCGTCGCTTGGCGATCTGCTCGTGCTCTCGGCGGTCGCGGCTGCCGGCAGGCAGAATGTGCCCGCGCACGGCATTTAGGCGTGTGCTGCAGCGCATGGACTGGTACTCGATATGGATCCGGCAGAGGTGCTCATCCAACGGCCTGGCCAGCAGGTCAGCCCGACCGGCGTCCACTACTTCGACAGACAGATGGTAACACGGCGCACCG
>CAYQJH010000012.1:0-38236 GCA_964417755.1 uncultured Planctomycetaceae bacterium | reverse complement strand
ACCCAAAGATGCCCGTTTGGGTCACGGAACGGCTCAAACCATGTGCAGGTATCAAACCGCAACTCTATGCGAGGGCTGTTGAGTATCTGGGGTTCCAGGGCGATGTACTCATCGGTGGTCTCCAGGACGCGGCAGTCAATGAAACCGCCGGCCTTAAGGTCTGCGCCGATGTACCGCCCGGTAAAGCACTCTCGAAAACCATCGGCGTTCAGCTCAAACGCCCTGTTTTGGCCCCCCATCCTATCGGTGTCGCCGATGGGCAGACACAGCGTTCTGTCTCCTGAGCGGAAGTAGTAGAAATGCGAACGGTTGAAGAACTCCGCCTTCGTCGTGATGGCGTTGCCGGGTTCTGCGGCCGGCACGAAGGTGACCTTGGTGCCACCGATATTACGTATGACGATGTAGCCTCCACTCAGCGGCACAAGTGCCTCGGATTCGGGGACAGCACATACCTCCTCCCACTTTTCGCCCTCAAGTCGGTAAACAGTGCAGGAGTTCCCGGCGGGATACAATGCCAGGAGCCTGTCGTTCAGATCGAACGCGATGTCGCGGACCCAGTCATCTTTGCCAACCTCCGGCAATGCCCGCCACCCGCTCTTTGGATGCCACAGAAACAGGCGTCCCTTGAGCCCATCGCGGGCAATGAGGATCGCACACCGTTCGTCAGAGGCAGTCACGATGCGTTGGAGCGGGGCCTCATCAATGGGCAGTCCATCTAGGACGGAAAACATTTGAAGCTTCTCGGTCGCAAGGTCGTAACGCCCAATATGGCCGGTGCTCCACCCGCTAAACCAGAGTGCTTTGGGCGTTGCTGCACGAGGCCTGAAATAGCGGGCATCAGTCCAGCAATGCCACCTTCCGGAGGGCCGCGACCCCAACCCACCATGAGTTTGTCCACCGGGCAGGGCGCTGGGCAAACTTGCTGGATGAGAGGAAAAACTGGCTGAGTCATTGCCAGCGTGCGCCCTCGTCGCCGAAGCAAAGAGTACTCCCAGTGAAATGCTTGCGTAGACAGCAGCGCGTATTGCAGGAATCATTCTCACTGTCCCGTCCGAGAACGGAGATCGACCCGAGTCGCCTTGTCTGACATTCTACCTTGACACGCGTGGACAATGAAAGGGATGAACGCACGAAGATAACGTCAACTACTGTGTGTAAGTTCCCAGGAGGTGCCATCGGGCCAGTTGACCGAACACGGCACGTTCGACGGCGGGCTTGTCGTAGTGGCAGCCCATGGTGTCCAGACGCATCCGCAGCGTCCGGATCAGCCGTTCGAGGTAGTTGTTGGTACGCACTCTTTTCCACCAGTCCTTAGGTAGACCATAAAACATCAGGCTGTCGCCGATGTCACTCATGAACTGCTGCACGGCCCAGGGCTCATGCTCGCGCCAGCGTCGACCCCAGGCAACGGCCTGATCCACAGCCGCCAGCGTGGTCGGGCAGCGGAAGATTGTGGCGGCCTCTTTGACCATCGCCCAGCGATGGTCCTTCTGCCCGACATCGCGTGCCAACGCCTGAAGGCGGTGGAACGTGCAATGCTGCCACGGCACTTCCGGGAAGACCTCGGCCAGGCCGCTGCGGATCGCCGGCGACTGATCGCTGATGAACAGATCTACGCCTTCTAATCCACGCCGCCGCAGGTTCCACAGCAGTTCTTTGCATTGCTCGCCGCTCTGGGTGGCGAATCCCAGAACTTCCTTCTGACCGTCAGAGGTCAGGCCCATCACCAGCATCACGTTCAGGTCGCCGCCTTGGACATCTACGTGCATGCCGTCGATATAAACAACTTTGTAAACAGGCTCAATCGGACGCTTTCGCCAGGCCGCCAGCTGTTCATCGAGCCAGCGTCCCAACTGGCTGACGGTCTGATGACTCAGCGTTCCACCAAAGATCTGCTCGGCCAACTGAGCCGTTGCCCGGGTGCTGGTGCCGGCCAGGTACGCCTGCAGCAGGATGCGGTCGACGTCCGCTACGCGACGCTGGTAGGGGTCGAACAGCATCGAGCAATCGAGGCCGCCGCTTCGGCATCGCGGCACCTTCACGCTCAGTCGGCCGTGCGGGGTGGTCAACTGGCGGGCATAGTAGCCATTACGCCAGGCTGTGCGTCGATCCGACCGCTCATTGGGCCCGGCGCCAACGCGACTCTGCTGCTCGCCTTTGAGCACCAGTTCCAGCAACTGCCGCAGGCAGCCGCAGAGCCAGTGGTGAGTCCAGGTCCAAAAAGCCTCTTGCCGATCCCTGGGCGAATCTGATAAAGAACAACCGTCCTTGTGGGACACCGGGTACGCCTCCTTCCTTTGCTTGCGGTAAAGAAAGGTACGTACCCAACTTTTTGCGCCGTGTCATCCCTCTTGCGCTGCGGCTCGCTACGCTCGCCTTCGCTCCAGAGGGATGACACAACCACAACTTACACACAATTCATTACACTACTACGCACGAACGAGGCAGAGGGGCTCGCTGGCCTATCAGAACGCAAAGGAGCGAGCGAAAGCACGATCTGCAGCCATCACGCTGGCTGGGCAGGACATCGCGCCCCTGCCGAAGGTCGGCGATGCCGCTCGGCGGGCGCGGGCGGATCGGGACTTCAAGTTCTTCTGCGAGACGTACTTTCCGCACATCTTCACGCTGGCCTGGAGCCAGGACCACCTCCGCGTGATCGCCAAGATCGAGCGTGTGGTGCGGTACCGTGAGACGGTGGCAATCGCCATGCCTCGCGGCAGCGGAAAAACGAGCCTGTGCCTGGTGGCGGTGCTGTGGTCAGTGCTGTCGGGCCAACATGAGTTCGTGTTCCTGATCGCCAGCGCCCAGGAAGCGTCGCTGGCCACGCTGGCCAACATCAAGAGCCACCTGGTGGGCAACGAGCTACTGCTGGCCGACTATCCCGAGTCCATCTACCCGATCCGCCTACTGGAGGGCGAGGCGCGGCGCTGCACCGGCCAGCGGTACTACGGCATCCCCACCCGCATCGGCTGGGGCGTGGATGAGCTGGTCATGCCGACCATCCCCGGCAGCCGCTGCTCCGGCTCGATTGTCCGCGTCAGCGGCCTGACGGGCAATATCCGCGGTGCACTGCACGTACGCAGCGACGGCACGCAGGTCCGCCCGACGCTGGTGGTGTGCGATGACCCCCAGACGGATCAGTCCGCCCGCTCGCCGCTGCAGACGGCCGAGAGATTGGCAATCGTCAATGGCGCCATCAAGGGCCTGGCTGGCCCGGGCCAGCGCACGGCCATCATTATCCCATGTACCGTCATCCAAGCCGGCGACCTGGCCGACCAGCTCCTGGATCGCCAGGGCAATCCATCCTGGCATGGCGAGCGGACCAAGCTGGTCTACTCGTTCCCGATCAATGAGAAGCTCTGGGCCGAATATGCTCGCATCCGCCACGAAAGCCTCCAGGCTGACGGTGACGGCCATGAGTCCACCGAGTTTTATGCCTCTCACAGGCTGGACATGGACGCCGCGGCCGTGGTGGCCTGGCCGCACCGCTACCTGGCCAGCCGTGGCGAGATCTCGGCCATCCAGCACGCGATGAACCTCAAGCTGGACAACGAGCGGGCGTTCTTTGCCGAATACCAGAACGATCCGTTGAAGCCCAGCGAGCTGCGCAAGGACGTGCTGACCGTGCATATGGTCTGCGAGAAGGCCAATGGCCGGCCCAGGCGCGGAGTCCCGCTGGCGTGCAGCAAGCTGACCATGTTCGTGGATGTGCATAATAAGCTGCTGTACTACTGCCTGTGCGCGTGGCAGGAGGATTTCACGGGGCACGTGGTAGACTATGGCACGTACTCGGAGCAGTCCGACCGGCTGTTCTCGCTGGATGGGTCCAGGCGGACGCTGGGGCGGACATTCCCCGGCGCCGGGCCGGATGGCGCCATCCAAGCCGGCTTGGAGAAGCTGGTATCCAGCTACCTGGCGTTGGACTTCCGCCGTGGCGGCAACCTGATGAAGATCGACCGCCTGGTGGTGGACATGGCTACAAGCCGGGCATCGTGGCCTCTGTCAAGCACAAGGCCGGCGGATCGGCCATGATGCTCTACAAGGGCCTGGGCATCCGGGCCGGCCACCTCCTGCTAGACCTGCGGCGTCGCGGCTGGAAGATGTCGAGCTGTTCGTCAGCGACGAGTCGTCAGCCATCCTTTACGGACTGGCCGAGGTGTACCCGGAAGTGCCGCACAGTACTGCACGATGCACCGGCTGATGAACCTGTGGAAGATGATTGGCGATAAGGAGTATTGCTGGAAGATGGTGAAGGAAGCCTCCAACATCTTCCGCTGCCCGACGAAGTTGGCCGCCGTGGACCAAGCCTGCGCCTGCGGCAGGCTAGTGGGGTCATCGCGAGCCTTGGGCCGTCGAGCAGTTCGTCAGGGATATCAACGACAGCTTGATGTTTTACTCGTTATTAAAAGACTGGTGGAGAAGAGTACGGACCAATTACTACCTCGAACGGCTGATAAGGACGCTGCGGATGCGTCTGAGAAACATGGGCTGCTTCTTTGACAAGTCCGCCGTCGAACGTACCATCTTCGGTCAACTGGCCCGATGGCACCTTCTGTGAACTTACACACAATAGTTGACAGTATCGCTTCGCCCAGTCCGCTGGCGATGCCGGCTGCCGTGCGATATATTCATTCATAACATGATCTGAGAAGGTCTGGTTAAGCAGATGCTACTACTCAAGGGGTTTGCGATGGGCATGATGCGGAATTTCGTGATGTCTGCGACTCTGACTTCTTACCTCCTGTCAGCGCCGGCAGTCTTGGGAGCGTTGGAGAACGCTACGCGACCATCGACTGCGCCGGCAGGGCCGATCCCGGCGGAGAAGCTCAAAGCCGACTTGGACTTCATGCTGGCGACGCTGAAGGAGGTCCATCCCAACCTGTACGCATACGTCCCTGAGGCGCAGGCTGCAAAGGCATTCGATAATGTGCGGGCGGCCCTTGACCGACCGATGACGCGAGAGGCGTTTTATCAGTTGATCGCCCCCGCCGTGGCTTCTTTCAAGAATGGCCACACGTTCGTGCAACCCGTGCAGGAGGAGTTCGTGTCGGAGGTGCTGGCCGGGAGGGCGAAGGTCTTCCCGATCTCCATTCAGTTTGACAACAACGCGGTGATTCTGAGGCAGTTCCATGGGGAGGGCGCCTTGCCTCTGGGAGGCGAGATCCTGTCGGTCAACGGCAAGAATGCCAGTGAGGTGTTCGGGAAATACGCCAGCTGCACACCGGGAGAGAATCGCGCTGTGAATCCACAAATGATGGAAAGGTCGACCATTCTTTGGCTGATGCTGTGGCTGGACTACGGCCAGGATCGCTCCCTGGAACTTCGGATCAGGGATCGGGGTGGCAGAACGGACACCTATGCCGTTGAGCCGGTATTGTTCAACAAGGTTAAGCAATACGGCGAGCCGACGGACCGGGGCAATTTATGGGAATACTCATACCTCGAAGGGCCAAAATGCGGGCTGATAACCATTAAGGGGCTGGACGACCGCGAGGGATTCGAACAATTCCTGAAGAAGGCCTTCAGTGATCTGAGTTCCAAAGGGGCTGGGGCCGTCATCGTTGATGTTCGAGACTGCCCAGGTGGTGACTCCAATGTGGGGGATGCCCTGCTGGATTATCTCACTGACCGGCCATTCAAACAGTTTGAAAGCTATGAGATCAAGATACTGCCAAGGTTCTACGGGACATATTTGCCCGCTCGCGGCTGGCCCAAGGAGAAGGTCGGCACCATCCTTCGGGAACAGTTACCCATGGTCAACCCAAAGAGCAATCCGCTGCGGTTCCAGGGGCAAAAGATCGTTCTCATTGGACGCCGTTCGTTTTCGTCCACCAGTTCCTTTGCTGCTGCCATCAAACACTTTGGCATTGCCACCTTGGTCGGGGAGGAAACCGGAGATCCAACCGATTGCTACGGAGACTGCATTTACTTCATGCTGCCCAATTCAAAGCTCCAAGTGTCGGTAGCCATCAAACACTTCGTCTGTGCGGGCGACGTGGGCGGCGGCCGGGGCGCGATCCCCGACCACAAAATCCGGCAAACGCCCGAAGACCTTGCTGCCGGCAAGGACACCGTCTTGGACTATGCCTTAGATGTTCTGAATAACCGGGCGGCCGGTGAGCGTTGAAGGTGTTCGCGGCCGGATGTATAACCTTCATCATGGCATCTCCTGGGCGGACATCTTCGTTGCGTAGAGAAGGCGGCGATTGCGGGACTTCCGACTTGCCTCGCACATCCGGCACTCGCCGAACCTCCGGGGCGCACTTTGCAGCCACGCGTTGGAGCGTTGTCCTGGCGGCGGCTGGGCGTGGCGGAACGGATGGAGCGGCCGCAAGCACGTCAACATCGCGACGCGCGCTGGAGGAATTAATCCAGGCCTACTGGTTCCCGCTGTATGCGTTCGTCCGCCGTCAAGGTAACAGCCCTCAACAAGCTGAGGACCTGACTCAGGGCTTCTTCGCCCACCTTCTGGAGAACGATGGCCTGACGACCATTGATCGCTCCAGGGGCGGCAAGTTCCGCTCGTTTCTCCTGGCAGGCTTGAAGAACTTTATGGCCGACCAACTGCGAA
Source organism: uncultured Planctomycetaceae bacterium (assembly GCA_964417755.1). Taxonomy (GTDB): domain Bacteria; phylum Planctomycetota; class Phycisphaerae; order SM23-33; family SM23-33; genus CAYQJH01. Next base: position 31,665 of record CAYQJH010000012.1, on the reverse strand, counting down.
GAGCCCACGCCGCCAAGCGCGGCGGCGGTCGGCGGGCGCTCTCGCTGGACGCCGTCGAGGCCGAGGCGTACTACGCCAAGGAACTGACCGACACGATGACGCCCGAGCGGCTGTTCGAACGTAGCTGGGCCATCGCCGTGCTGAACCAGGTGGTGCTGCGGTTGGAGCAGGAATACGCTGAGCGGGGCAAGTCGGCTGTTTTTGATGCGCTGCGCTACTGCCTGGACGGCCAGGCAGACGGGCAATCGCACGTTGAGATCGCCGGCCAACTTGGCACAACCGAGGGGGCTGTGCGGGTCATGGCCCACCGGCTGCGGCGGCGATACAGGGAACTCCTGCGGGACGAAATCACGCAAACCCTTGCCGATGTGGAGCTTGTGGACGAGGAAATTCGATATCTTCTGAGCTGCCTGTAACATTGCGGCTTCTTTTTCGTTGTAGGTGGTGAAAGTGGAGCTGACTGCCGATTTGCGCCAGTTAGCTCTGCAAAGGGAGCCGCGAATGACAGAACAGAACAAATGCATGAAATGCGAAGCGCCGCTGCCTTCTAGCGTGCGCGGGGGCTTGTGCCCGGCCTGCCTGCTGAAGCGCGGGCTGGAGACCAACACCGTCGGCTTTACTGACGAGGATCAGGCCGAGGCCGCCAGGCGGTGGACGCCGCCGACGGTCGAGCAGCTTGCCTCGATCTTCCCCGAGCTGGACATCCTGGAACTCATCGGCCGGGGCGGAATGGGTGCGGTGTACAAGGCCCGCGAGAAGCAGCTTGACCGCCTGGTGGCGCTGAAAATACTCCCGCCGGAGATCGGGCGCGAACCGGCCTTCGCCCAGCGTTTCGCCCGCGAGGCCCAGGCAATGGCCAAGCTGGGCCACACCAACATCGTCACGATCCATAGCTTCGGCCAGCGCAGTGCGGGCGAGCTTGCTGCCGGCGGCGATCTGTACTTCTTCATCATGGAGTACGTGGACGGCCTGTCGCTTCGGCAACTGCTGGACGCCGGCACGGTCAGCCCGAAAGAAGCCCTGGCCATCGTGCCGCAGATATGCGACGCCCTCCAGTATGCCCACGACCGGGGCATCGTCCACCGCGACATCAAGCCGGAGAACATCCTGCTGAACCGCGCCGGGCAGGTGAAGATCGCCGACTTCGGCCTGGCCAAGCTGGTGGGCTTGACTGCCAGTGGCGCGGCAGACCAAACCGCAGACGCTGGGAGCCGGGGGGCTCCCGGCGTCACGCAGGCCGGCGAGAAGGTGATGGGCACGCCGCAGTATATGGCCCCCGAGCAGATTGAGCGGCCGCGCGATGTCGACCACCGGGCCGACATTTATTCGCTGGGCGTGGTCTTCTACCAGATGCTCACGGGCGAACTGCCGAAAGGCAAGTTCGAGCCGCCCAGCCGCAAGGTGCTCATAGACGTGCGGCTGGACGAAGTCGTCCTCAAAGCCCTCCAGCGCGAACCCTCCCGCCGCTACCAGCAGGTCAGCGAGGTCAGGACACAGGTAGAGACGATTGTGTCGTCCCGAGGTGGCCAGAGCCCAATTCCAGCCCCCCAGCAGGTCAGAGCAGTTCCTGTTGAAACTTGGCATAAGTACGTTGCTGTTGTGGGACGCCGAGAAGGCAAGGCTGTTATCAATTGGCGGGCTGTGGTCATCGATGGCATCATCATGGCTTACCTGTTCGCGCTCGGGTTGGCGATTGCTCATGTCTTGAATCCCCACCGGGAGATCAATGTATGGCTGGCCCTGCTGGTCGGTCTCGCGCTATTGTCAGCCATCCCTATAGCAATCTACCTCGGGCTCAAGCGGCCAATTGAAAGACTCACGCCGTTGGAGCCATTGCCCTCCTGGGACGATGCCTCCCCGCAGATGTCGCGGCTGGCAATCATCGGTGCCGCGTGGGCGGGCTTTGGGCTGTTGGGCCTTTTGCTGATGGTCATCGCGTGAGGAATCGGCCATGAACATATTCGTGATACTCCTATCGCCCTTGATCCTGATCGCAGCAGCCGCGCCCGTTGGGGCGACGGTTTGCGGTGCAGTGGCTATCTCCCGGATTCGCCGCTCCGGCGGCAAGCTGTACGGCCTTGGTCTGGCGCTGGCGGATACTTTGCTGTTTCCGCTGCTTGCGATGGATGCCCTGATCGGCGTAGTTTGGCTCCTACTTCTTCAGGCTGTGGCGAACTGGACAGGCGGGGACGTTCAACTCAACCGGGCCACATGGTTGTTGCTGTCAGTTGTGACAGCGATCATCGCCGACGTTCTTGCCATCCGTTGGGCTTGGCTAGCTGTAAGCAAGCCGATCGGGCAAACACCCAACGCAGTGTCCCAAACACCGGTTTTGTCGCCGGAAGTCGCTGCCACGCAGATCGAACGCGCCCGTCAAGCCGTAAAGGCCCCAGCCATCGGCATGATTGTGGCGGCCGGCATCAACCTTGCGGTCATGTTCGCGGCCATCTTGATGCTGATCCTCTTTGAGCAGCGCATCACGCGGGACGCCTATACGGCACAGAACATCACGGCGTTGCTGGCTGTGGCGATGCCGCTGAATGCACTGATCCTGAGCGGCGCGCTGTGGATGCTCCAGCTGCGCTATCGCGGCTTTGCCATAGCGGGCGCGATCCTTGCTCTGATTGCCGCGCCGGGCAACATCATCGGCCTGCCTATGGGTATCTGGGCTCTGGTAGTCCTCAGTCGGCGGGAGGTCGTGGAGGCATTCAAGCCATCCAAAAGGAACGGAAACATGGGGAACTCACGAGCTTTCATGTGGGGGTTGCTCGCCGTTGGTGCGATTGCGATTGTAGCGGCGGCTCTTGTCTGGAATGCACAGCGGCCGCGACAGTTGGACGCTGTGTCCCAAACGTCACCCGATGGGTTCTACGATGCGTCGGCCAGTACGTGGCACACGATGAAGGTGTTTGGCGGGGACCGAACTTTCTACCGGTTCAGAATCCAGGGCCGCGGGGGTGCGGTTTGGGAGCGATGGGACGCCCCAGTGCCATATGGGCGGCTTGCACCAGACTACCTGGCGATGAGTCGTGCAGACGTTCTGTTCGACAACAACGGGCGCATCGAATGGGCCGAAGACAGTTCGCGCGTCCGTTTCTTCGTGCGGGATGTTGAAGTTGCCGGGTACGACGTATCCACTGGTAGGAAGTACGTTGTTGCAGATTCGCAGTCCTCAAAGGGCACGCCACCGGTGACTGGCGGAATTGACCAGGCCGCTTCCGTGGCATTTACGCAGAGAACATTGGTTGATCCGATCAATCGCGCCGGCCTCCTGCAACAGGAAGCGGCGATCAAGCTTGAATTGGAGAATGCCTCGCGGACCCTTGGACCTCAGCATCGGAAGGTTCAGGAACTCCAGGCCAAGTTGGCAGACATTCAAAAGCTCCTTGCCGACATGAACGATGCTGCCACACAGCCGAAGCAGTCCGCGTCACGCCAGCACATGGTTCTCGGTCCGGTGATCGAGCGTGTCGTCAACCACACGGGCGAGAACTGCTTGATCGACCTCGACACGGAAACGCTTGTAACGCCTCCGATGGAAGCGTTCGAGGGCGGCTCCAAGACAGCGATTGAGTGGGCGCGGAAGCATGGAATTGACGCCGGCGGCGGAACCCAGCCGGAGGTTCAGGGCCTCATCGGGTTCGACATCATCGCGCTGCCGGTCGACAACAAGGTGTGGAACCTGTCGGGCGACGCCGGGCTGATGGCCGACAAGCAGAACGCCTTCGCGGTGAGCACGCCGGGCAATCCGGTCTATCTGTCAGCCAAGGGCGGCGTGCCCGCGACGTACAAGTTCCAGACACGCGAGGGTGGCTTGGGCGTGCTCCAGATCGTCGGCTTCACCGACGATCCCAAGGGTACGAAGATTCGCTACAAGATGCTGCAAGCTGCTGCATCCGCCCCGCACGTTCTCAAGACCACCCCGGCGGCGTTTGCCGATGACGTTGATCCAGGGACCGACAAGATCACCGTCACGTTCGACCGGCCGATGATGGACAAGAGCTGGTCGTTCACGGCCGGGGATAAGGCGTTCAGCGAGAAGACCGGCTCGCAGTTCCCCGAGCGCACCGGCGAGATTTCCTACGACGCCGCCCGCACCACCTGCACCATGCCGGTCAAGCTCCAGCCGGGCAAGGTGTACTGGGTCGGCATCAACAGCCCGCAGCACCAGGGCTTCAAGTCCGCCGACGGCAGCCCCGCCCGACCGTACCAGATTCTCTTCGCCACTCGCTCGGCCGACGGCCAGTCGACCCCGCTGCCGGAAGAACTGATCAAGGAAGCAACACAGATCAACGCGGCCGCTATGGCCGATGTGCCTGAACAACACGTTGCCTTGTTGGAAGCCGCAAGTTCGCAGGCCAAAGGCCTGATCTCCGACCTTCGGCAAGGCTTAGTGGAAGATGCCTATAAGCGAACTACTGAAGACTACCGGAAGTCTCACAAGGGCCTGGACAAGCTAGCCGAGGTCATAGACCTCACGCGGGCCCAACCAGCCCAAATACTTGTCAGTGACGAAGCAGCGTGCGTGGTCATCTATCCGGTGATTGCCAAGAAAGATCAGAAGGCAGCGTATCTTGGGGTCGGAATGGTTAGGTTCAGCAAGGGCTACCTGATCCGCGACCTCGATTTCCTTCCCGATGACAATGGTGTAAAGAAATTCGTTGAGGGATTCAAGAAGGCCAATTTCAAGTTCACGGCTGCTTCGCAACCCGCCTTGCAGACGGCCAGCCAGCCCGCCACGAGGCCAGCATCTTCCAGCAGGGCGTCGCGCCAGACAAAGACTTTGCATGTCAAAGGGTATCGATGGCAATACAAAGCAGGCGACGGCAGCGACTTCAAAGAGGCCAAGATGTTGCCGCTCGAGTCGTGGACGGACGCCGTTAACAATCGCAAACGCGAAGTAACGTTCATGGCCTATACCAAAGACGATAAGCAGTACCTGGAATCGACTGAAGTCATAGAAAAGGACCAAACGCAGCTTTGGATTAATCACACGAATAAGATGGCGGGGTTCGCCAGATTTGCCAGCAAGGTCGACAGCGAGCTTCGTATTCGAGAGAACATCGATTACTACGCCGGACCTATTACGGCTGAGGATCTTGTCGGATATCGAAAGACGGGCAACGAGACTATTAACGGAACGAATTGCGACATATGGGAGAATGACGGCATAGAAGGGCCTAATGGCGAAAACATGATGCTCCGGTGCTGGGTCTCGTGCGAATCCGGCCAGATAATGCGAAGCCAACAGATGTTCCGTCAAGACAACGGCACCGAATGGCTACCGCTTGTACTGATGGAGACGATCGACCGGAACATTCCCATTCCCGATTCCATGTTCTCTGTCGACATTCCCACTGGCTATCGCCCCCGGGGCTCGCCGCAAAGTATGCCATCCGCCGATATAAGCAAGTATTCGACGCGCATCGAAGGCAATCCTTTCACGTTGTATGTCTGTTTCACTTTGGATGATGGCAGCGTTATCGTCGGCTGGAGCGGCTCCGGCGACAAGGGCAGAGTCCTCATACAGTCCAGTACAAGTACATCAGTTGAAGGTGAAATAGCCAATCGACCTTTGGTCGCTGGATCAGCCCCTGCCGTTGCTGGAGCAGAATTCCCTGACATGCCGGTGGCCTTACAGGAACTTCAGTTGGTTCTTCCTGTGCATCGGCCGGTCGGAGGGCAAAAACAACTGCTCTATCACGGGCGATATCTGGCCACCACTTTCAAAGACGGGAACATAATCACCTGGGGCATCTATGTGCCTGCCGAGAAACCTATTTGGCAGCCGAACTATGGTTATAAAGGGCGTTTCCGTGTTCACAAAAACGGCAAGACTTTCATGGTTCCCGGCAATCCCGTATGGGGAACAACACTGAACGCGGATGAATTCGATCATTTCGTACGGGGAGCTATGGCTGAATTGAGCAATGACGGGCAGGCCCCTGTCGGCGTCACCTATGACGCGGTAGTGAACCTTGGACGTCAAGTACGTCAATCACTCCAGCCGGTCGCGCAATCGCTCGTGGCCACCGTGCCGGCACCGGGTTCAACACAGCCTTCGGTGGAATCCGTGCAGGCGTTTGACCGCATATGGCAGAGGGCCGCTGACAGCAGTCCGGGCCGCTGATAGCAGTCCAGCGAGGGGTGAGCAGGAAAAGGCCGTGGTCCGGGTCGCGGATGCAGCCGACATCTTCATCTTCAAGTCGGCCGGCAATTTCTCGCGATCAGGTCATTATCGAGGACTTGGCCTTGGCGATGCTCGTGGCCATACGCGACAAAGACGACGTGTCGCTGAAGGCTCTGACTACGGATCGTATCAAGGGGTGGCCCGATGCACTTCCTCAGTTCGCGATTGAGATGCGCGAGCGGTTCAGGTAGCAAATCGGAATACCTTTCGACATGCGTGTCAGCGAATCACTTGTCGTCGGCGACTTCGCTGCTGTCAAGTGCATCGGCCCGAAGGAACTCAATGGCGTCTACGTGGCGTTGTTCTTCGTTAAGACGGATGCCGGGTGGAAGAACTTCAGCCTGAGGACTTGGCCGCCTTCGATTACTTGGAAACGCATCTTCGCAACGCTACCAATAGTCTGAAGACTGTTAATCTCAATGTGCAGACGGACATTAAGGTATTCGGTGCTCAGCCCACTAGCAGGCCCCGGCAACAGGTGAACAGAAGAAGGCCGTCATTTCAGGTTTTCGGACACGAATGAAGCACCTAATGATCACAGCGTGCGAGAGCATGGCCAAATTGCTAACCATAAAGTGGGATACGCCGTCAGATACTACCGATTCATCCGCGACTACGCCGAGGCAATGCCAAAGAGCACAATACCTTCCTATGGCGGCGGCTGACCGGCTAGAACGACCCAAGGCAGACGAAGATGTCACGCACCAACTGTGAATCTCTGCTTCGAAAGATGCTTGCTGCCTGCCAGGCCTACATCGCTGCCAGCAGGCAATCGAGGCCCAAGTGAAAGAGATCTTCGGCTCCAAAGGCATGACACCACCGGTAGCACCACAGAGGTTACACCGTCGAATTCGCGCACCGCTGGTGACAGCGCGCTTCGACAATCAGCAGCGGCATTCCGAATTGTTCCGATGGATCTCTCCCATCGTCCGTTTCGGGAGTCCGCTTCCAACTGATCTGCCCCGCAGATCCACAAACGGAAATTGTACCCCAAACTGTACCCTAAAAGTTGATTCTCATGGTAAATCCGGTAAGAATGGAACAGTCGGGTTTGTGAGCGTAACTCACGGCATCGATGTAAGTTGTTGTCATTTCAAGAAGTTGCGGGTCCGGGCCTTGTACCCCTCATAACCCGGAGGTCGTGGGGGTGATGCTGCCAACGCTCCGACGGGGACGATTAAGGCGTTCACTGTTAAAGGATGGAAGGTTCCCAGAGGCCAGGTAATCCCTCGGTTCTTCATCAATAGCAACATCTCGGCGAAGATCGGTAAGCTGAATCTGTTGAATTGGGACGACCAAGGCGGTCTGTTCGCTCCGTCGGGTGCGGTCAAATCGGTCATTTACAAGGACACTGCGGACAAAACGAAGAACTGGGTTTATCCTTCACCGCCTCGTCAACTGTCAAATGGGCCAGATGACTTCGTGCAGGTCATTTGAACGTGTGACAGGCAGAAGCGGACACTGACTTTATTCGTTGACACGAAATTGAACGCTAATGCCGCGGTTATGCTGCTACGCGGTAATAGTGATGCAGCAGCCCGCCAAGCCATTGCTGGCATCGGATCGACTTTTCGTCGACCTCCGCAGTCTTCGGCAACGGGTCTTCGCCCGTAGCCACCGGCCTATTACCCAGAGCCTGGTGTGGCCGGTACTTGTTGTGGTAGTCCACATAGGTCTGGACGACGTGATCGAGTTGCCGCAAGCTGAAGCAGAATAGCAGGTTCAGGCACTCCCGCTTGAGGCTTCCGATCCAACTCTCGGCGAAACAATTGGCAATCGGTGCGCCGTACGGCGTCAGCACCGGGCCACGCCTGTGGCCGCGAAAATGCTCATCGAATGCCTGCGTGAACTTCGTGTCGTGGTCGTGGATCAGGAACCGAATGTCGATGCCTTGCTCCTCGGCCCAGATGCTGACGTTTCGGGCCTGCTGACGCATCCACTCATCGGTGGGGTTCAGCGTGCTTGGAGACAGGAACACCTTTCGGCTGCCCAAGTGGATGAACGACAATACATAAGCAGTCTGCTTGCCCAGCGGCGTCCAGAGCGTCTTGCAGAAGAAGTCGCAGGCCACCATCACGTTCATGTGGATGGCGATGAACTTGCGCCACGGAGTCTGCACGCCGGCAGGCGCACGACGATCTGGATCAGGCAGTATCTTCTCATCTACCAGCACACGGCGGACCGTGCTGCGGCTAGCCTTGACGGCCAGCTTCTTCAGCTCGCCCACGATCCGGCGCAAGCCCCAGCCCTCGTTCTCCTTGGCCAAGCGGATGATTAGCTCACGCAGTGACTTGGTCAGCCCCGGGCGGCCGACCCATCCAGGTTCCTTGCCGCCACGTTCCTCGCGCTGCCAGCGGCGATAGGTCTTGACGCTGACGATCTCCAGCGTATCCTCGATCTTATGGTCGACCTCCGCACCAACCTTCATGAGCCGCCGGCGCTCGTCCGGGTCCAGAACGACCCGATTGCCGGGCAGCCGCTCCTTGAGCAACTCGACCTGGAGCCTCAGGAACCGGATATGCGCGTCTCGGCGCGTCGACCAGGCTTCCTGGAGCATCACGATGAACGCTATAAGCCACTTGGGAAGCATAAATCAGGCCTCCTATGTACAGAACATAAGTTCTGTAATAGCAACGGCCCGACATTTTGGACCACCGCCGAAGATGCAAGCCCCTAACATCCTCCGTCACCTGGCGTGTCTCTCTCTCATAACCCGTAGTCTCTGAAGAAATACTTTTTTTCCCCGGTGGTATGTCATCTTTTTGGGTTCAGCGTGCCTGAAGAGGGTGTGGACCACACTAGACCATCCCGACGATCCCGGCCTTCCTCTGCATGAAAGGCATCCTGCTGATTGATCGCATGAAGCAGAAGGACGCCTACGACGTGTACTTCTGCGTGGCCAACTTCCCCGGCGGGCTCACTGCGCTTGCCGCGGAGTTCCAGCCGATGCTGTCCAACAACCTGGTGCAGGAGGGCCTGGGCAATCTTCGGGCCAAGTTCAGCACGATCGAGGACATCGGCCCGGTGTGGGCCGCCCGGGCTGCCGCAGAAGGCGGCGCCGACGAGGTGTTCGCCAGACGAGACGCTTTTGAGCAGGTCAATCGGCTCCTGGACCTTCTGAAGATACCAGGCCAAGGCCAGCCACGTTAGCACCTTGGCGGCCGAGCGCGTTTGCACAGGGGGACAGATTTTGTCCCTTTACGTACATTTGCGTAGGGCGCGGCTGCCCCTCGATGGTTTGGAAAAACAGGGCTGGTTTTTCTAAACACCAAGGCGGCCATCCCTCACCTGGCAGCAAATGCTGCTTGCCAGAAGACCTTGGTGGCACGGAAGATAACGGTGCAAATGCACGATAACATCAGCGATGTTACCGTGCAGTGAAGGTATGCCCATGCAGGTCTTGACGGAATTGGCGATGGCGAAGGCCCCTCGCGGCATCTTCACGCGACATGAGGCGGCACAATGGCTTGGCGGAAGCCGCTACCGCCAGCGCCGCCTGTTTGCGGAGGCTATGGCCGGCGGAGAGTTGCTCCGTATCCGCCGCGGCCTCTACTGCGTGGCGCCGCATCTCTTGCCCAACAAGGTCAATCCGCTCACGCTGGCCCATCGTATCCATGAGCCAAGCTACATCAGCCTCGAGATGGCAATGTCCTACCATGGCATGATCCCCGAGGCCGTCTGCACGATCACCAGCGTCTCTCAGGTCAGGTCCAGAGAACTTGCCACGCCGTTTGGCATTTCAGCTTTGCGCGTATTCCTCAAAGGACGTTCTATGCTGAGGTATCCCGCATCGAGGCCGAAGACGGAAGCTGGTTCATGCTCGCATCCCCGCTGAAGGCATTGGCCGACTATGTCTACACCCACAATATGGATTGGACTTCGATCCGCCCCGTTATCGAGAGCCTGCGGGTGGATGAGGTCTCGCTGGCAGACATTCGGTCGGAGGCTTTTGACAGGCTTGAGGACAATTACTCGTCCCGTCATGTCCAGCGGTTTCTCGAAGGGCTGCGAAGAGACCTGAAGAGATGAGTGAAGGAGTTTCAATGGAGCAACAAGAACGAGGCATCAGCGCGAAGCTGGAATTGCCTACCTGCGACAGCGGTATCTGATCCAGGAGCCTCGCCCTGAGCGACCTCAATGAACTCAAGTGAGGCCTAATCGCCGCAAGGATGCACGCATGGCCACGGGCCTGACACCACGGGCATGGCGGGCTGGCCCAAAGAGGTCTCTGCGGGTAGAATCTCCGCCATCATGCGTGCATAGCTTTGTCCCAGACGGGACGGGCCATGCGATCGCGGAATGGAAGCAAGTGATGGCCGATGACAATACAACCAAGCCTTCTGTGCCGAGCCCTGGCGCCGGCACGGAGATGCTGCTCTACCAGACCGAGGACGGACAGACCCTGATCGAGGTTCGACTGGTCGGCGAGACACTCTGGCTAACCCAGAACCAGATGGCGGATCTGTTTCAGACCAGCAAGCAGAACATTAGCCAGCATCTTCAGGCGGTTTACGAGTCGGAAGAATTACAGCCGGCGGCAACTGTCAAGAAATTCTTGACGGTTCGACAAGAAGGCGCCCGCCAGGTCAGCCGCGACCTGGAGTACTACAATCTCGACGCCATCATCTCGGTGGGCTACCGGGTCAACAGCCTGCGGGGCACGCAGTTCCGCATCTGGGCGACGCAGCGGCTGCGGGAGTACCTGGTCAAGGGCTTCGTTCTGGATGATGATCGCCTGAAGGCGGCCGGCGGCGCTTTTGGCAAAGACTACTTCGAGGAGTTGCTCCAGCGGATCCGCGACATCCGCGCGTCGGAGAAGGTCTTCTGGCGGAAGGTGCTGGACATCTACGCCACAAGCATCGACTACGATCCGCGGGCGGAGGTCTCGCAAGAGTTCTTCAAGGTTGTGCAGAACAAGATGCACTGGGCCTCGCACGGCCACACCGCCGCCGAGATCATCAGCCAGCGGGCCGACGCCGACAAGCCCAACATGGGGCTGACGACCTGGGCGGGCGACCGCCCGCGCATTAGCGACGTAAGCATTGCCAAGAATTACCTGAAGGCCGAGGAGATCGACGTCCTCAACCGGATGGTGACCGCCTACCTGGAACTGGCCGAGCTCCAGGCCCTCAATCGCAAGCCGATGTACATGCGGGACTGGATTGCACGGCTGGATGATTTCCTGAAGATGACCGGCCGGGAGATACTCTCGCACGCCGGCACGATCAGCCACGAGGAAGCTCTGGCCAACGCCCAGGCCCAATACGAGAAGTACCGGCAGATGCATCTGAACGATCCATCTCCAGTGGAGAGACACTTCATCGAGGCCGTGGAGGAGGTCAAGCAGTTGGAGAAGCAGGCCCGCAAGCTGCCAAAGCCGCCGCAGACTGCCGTAAAACGCAAGCCCAGGAAGCGTGGCCGGTAGATACCATGCTCGTACTGCGATGCACAGCCAAGGTGTTCAGGAAGGTCGGCGGCAAGGCGCGGGCTATCGAAGTCAGCGCGGCCCAGTCCACGTTCGGCGAGTGGTACGTCAACACGGTTGACTTCATCAACCGGGGCGACCTGCTGGCCTGCATGCATGTCGAGAGCCTCTACATCCTTTTCGTTCCAGTGGAACGCAAAGCGACAGCGGAACAGCTCGTGACATGCCTCCAGTCGCGCCTGCTGGCCAGGCTGATCGAATTGGAGACGCCGCCCCCGGCAGCGCATCGAATCCTGGCGACCTATCGGAATTCCGCCATTCTGTCAAAGGCATCGGATCGTAGGGTCGCCGGCCACATGAACTCGGCGCTGCAGGACTTGGGGCACATTCTGGACATTCCCGATTTGCATCTTTGCGAAGGCAACAAGCTCCTGGGGCCGCGCATCGAGCATCGGCTCAACAGCACGCCTCGGGGCCTGGCCGACAAGAACACCATCTGGCCGCTCAGCGCGTTCTGGCAGTGTGTGCGGAAGGTGTGCCCCGAACTGCCGGCCAGAACCGGAATCAACCTGTTCCCGATCCATGACAAGAATGCCCTTCGCCAGGTCGGCGACGTGCTGTACGACAATCTGCCCGACCACCTGGCGGGCAAGCTGTATGCCGGTTTCCAGGATGTCGACGTGCTGTATTCGGCCAACGAGCTGCGGACAATTGCCGATGCGCTGGACAATCGCCCGGCCTTTCGAGAAGGGCTGCCACCGGATCAGTACATTGACCACCAGATCCAGGTGAAGCTCAAACGACTGTTGGGCGGTCTACCGACAGAGTAGAACGCCGACATCGACCACAACATGACAGCAAAGAAGACAACCATCACGGCGGCAGCCCTTCGGCGGGCAGCCGACAGCAGGTCCTACAAGAAAGGCGAGGACTACTTCCAGCGCGGCCTGGTCCGCTCACTACTGGCTGACGGCGGCGAGATCGTCGCCAAGGTCCGCGGCACGCGCGACTACAAGGTTCGCCTGCGGATGGAAGACGGCGAGGTCGACGGCGAATGCTCCTGCCCGATGGGCGACATGGGTTCGTTCTGCAAGCACATGGTCGCGGTGGGCCTGGCACACTTGGCCGGCGGGGTTGTCTCGATGCCGGAGGGCGGGGCTAAGCGGACTCACCGGACAAAATGCCCGCCCAAGCCGAAAGTGACACTGGATGATGTGCGCGAGCACTTGTTGGCCCAGGACTCGGCTAACCTGGTCGAGATCATCATGCAGCAGGTTCTTGAGGATGATCGCCTCTGCGAGTCCCTGCTGATGAAGGTGGCCCGTCAGCGGCCGGGCGGGCTGGACGTGGCCACGTTCCGAGCCGCCATCGACGCGGCCACCGACAGCGGCGGGTTCATCGACTACCGCGAGGCCTACGGTTTCACCAGCGGGATCGACAGCGTGGTGGAGTCGATCTCCGAGTTGCTGGAGGCTGGCCACGCAGTCGAGGTCATCGAATTGACGGAACATGCCCTGCGCCGCTGCGAGCACGCTCTGGGACACATGGATGATTCCGATGGCGGCATGTCTCCAATCCTGGAGCGACTCCAGGAACTGCATCACGCCGCGTGCTTGAAGGCCAAGCCTGATCCCGAAGCTCTGGCCAGGCGGCTGTTCAAGTGGGAGGTCGAAGACCAGTTCGACACCTTCTACCACGCGGCCCAGACATACGCCGACGTGCTGGGCGAGAAGGGCCTGGCCGTCTACAGCAAGCTGGCCCGGAAGCTGTGGGAGCAGATGCCGCAACTCGGCCCCGGCAGCAAGCGAGAGTACGATGGCCCGCGATACCGGATCACGTCCATCATGGAAGCCTTGGCCAGAGCATCTGGCGACGTCGAGCAACTCGTGGCCGTCAAGACACGCGACCTGTCCTCGGCGCACTGCTATCTCGATATCGCCCAGACGTACAAGGAGGCGGGCCTCGCCGACAAGGCGATGGAGTGGGCCGAGAACGGCCTGAAGACGTTTGCGGACCAGCACACTGACAGCCAGTTAGAGGATTTCCTGGCCGACGAATACCATCGCCGCCGCAGGCATGACGACGCGATGGCCCTGATCTGGGAGCAGTTCTCCCGACACATGCATCTCCACTCCTACCAGCATCTCAAGACGCATGCGACTCGCGCCAAGCAGTGGCCGACCTGGCGGGACAAGGCCATGGCAACAATCCGTTCATCGCTCGACAAGCAGAAGCGAGAATCCGCCTCCCAGCCGAAAGATCCGTGGCGGTCACGGTCCTGGAGCAGGCCCGTCGACCATTCCGTTCTCATCGATGTATTCCTCTGGGAAGGCGATGCGGAAGCCGCCTGGCGCGAGTCCCAGGCCGGCGGGTGCAGCAACAGCCTCTGGATGCGCCTGGCGGAACTTCGGGAGAAGGAGCACCCCGCTGACGCACTGGCCGTCTACCAGCGGCAGGTCGATCCGATCGTCGATGGCAAGAACAACGACGCCTACCGCGAAGCAGCAAAGCTCATCCGCAAGATACGCCAGCTCATGGTCCGGCTGGACCAGCAAGCCCAGTTCGGTCCATACCTGGATTCCATTCGCAAGGCCCACAAGCCAAAACGCAACTTCATGGCCATGCTGGCCGACCTGTAACCGCGCTCTCGGCGAGCATCCCGAAGAGCCGCCGGGCAGCAAGCAACCCGACGAGATCTGCAGACCGTCAAGTACACAACCCGGAGGTCGTGGGGCAGGAGCCGTTCCGTGCTGCCTTGCCGCGGTAAAGTCACTTCGACTGATAGAGTTCCTTGATGGCGTCCAAGAGGCCCAGCATATGCCCTTTCTTCTTGACGCAGAGCACCGCTCGACGGGTCCTGGACGCAACAACATCGGCCACGTGCCCCAAGAAGGCAGCCGCGGGACGAGTGTAGCCGTGCGATCCGACCACCACGAGGCCCGCGTCGAACTCCTCTGCCGCAGCCAGAACGGTCCGAGCTACTGATTGACCTTCGCGCAGCACCAACTCATGATCGGTACTGCCGAAGTCCAGATTACGCGATATTTCATCCCATGCCAGCCGTGCCGACTCCTGGGCTTCGCGGACGACTCTGTCGCGCCGCAGCGCCGTGTGCCAGTCGCCGGGCACTGTGTATACGTGCATGATGAGCATCGTTGCCTGCTCCACTGATGAGGCCACCGCTATCGCCGTGGCAACAGCGTCGCGAGACGCCTCCGAGAAGTCTGTCGCCACGAGAACACGACCATATGCCAATTCAGCGTGGGCCGGAACAATGAGCGTTGAGCAGGGAACCTTGCGGAGGATACTCACCGCCGCTTCGCTGAAGGCGTCATCCGCGTCCTGTGGCCCCCGGGCCATGGAGACAAGATCGGCAGAGGTCCGTGCCGCCAAACGTGCCACTTCGCCGGCAAGAGAACCTTCCTGAACCACCGGCTCCAGCCGAGTGCATGAGGGAAATAACTGCTTGCATTGGCCGATCAAACGCTGAAGTTGTTCCATGAGATACTTCCTGCGAAGACCGACGTCTTCTGGATGCCCTCCACGGGCCGACAGGTCAACGGCGGGGGCAACGTGCGCAACGTACACAACCTCAGCCTGTGCGGCCTGTGCGAAATGGGCGACATGCCGAATCACTCCGTTGTCCTTGCCCCAAGGGGCAAGCAGTAAGATTGTCTTGTACCTGGTCATACGGGTTTTCCTTGGGTCACTCGGAATTGTAGCAGACTAATGCTGCCCAGACGGGCTTGGGGTGTCTGCAACTGAAGAAGCCCACGAGTCGGGCCTGCGTCGACAAGAAGGTTCAGCCATCTGAGTTATCTGGCCCCTGTGGCGGGGAATCTCCTTTCGCCCGAGGCGGGCTGCGAAGGCCCCGTAGTTCATCGATGACAGTCTTCTCCCAAAGAGGCACGCCCACAAGATAGGCCGCTCGGGCGATCATGTGGGCCGCAACCGGGGAGGTCAGCACGATGAAGGCGGCTGTAACCATGGCTATGGTCACGGCCTCCAGTGTCCCGAAATGACCGGCGACGGCCCCAAGGATCAGCCCACAACCCAGAGTCGGGGCCTTGGCAGCCGTGTGGAGCCGCGTGAAAAGGTCCGGCATCCGCAGGACGCCAATGCTGGCCAAGAGGACAAGGATCGCTCCCAGCACCAGCAGGATGGCTGTAATCCACTGGCTCATTCGATGCCCTTTCGTTGAATGTAGTAGGCGAAGGAGACCGTCGCCAGAAAGCTGATCAGGGCCAGCACTGTGGCAGCCCGAAGAAGGAGGGGCTCCTGTGATTCGATGCTGTAGGCGGCCACCAGCGCCGCAATGCTCAGCCCCGCCAAGTCCAACGCCACGACGCGGTCAGGCAGGCTCGGACCTATGACAAGGCGGATGAACGTGATGGCGACGCTCACGCTCAGGATGACCAGCGCCACAGGCGCGGCAATTTCAATGGGATTCATCATGGTTGGCTCATCTCCAGGATCCGGCGTTCGAGGCGGTTTTTGATGATCGAACGAAGCTCATCCGGCTCCGTCAGGTACATCACGTGGAGGTACAGCGTTCGGCCGTCTTCAGAGACGTCGAGCGTCACCGTGCCCGGGGTCAACGTGATCAGGTTGGCAAGGACCGTCAGTTGCACATCGCTCGCGACCTCCAGCGGAACGGCGACGACGCCCGGGCGCATGCGATGACGCGGTGTGATCACGTCGTAGGCGACGCGAAGGTTTGCCAGCACCAGGTCCCACAGGAACAGGGAGAGGAACCACGGCAGCCGCCAGTATATCCCGAAGTAGCCGGCGCGGTTGCCCATGGCCCGGTACACCAGCCACAATGCGGCATAGCCCAAGACAAACCCGAGGAACAGGTTTCCCGCACTCATGCTCGACGTGAGGATCGCCCAAGCCAGGGCCAACGCCAGGTTCATGACGAGTAGTGTCACCTTCGTGCCTCCAGAACAGTGCGGATGTAGTCACTTGGGTCCAGCAACTGCGCCGCCGCCTGCATAGACAGGTCCAATAGCGCCCATGGTGTCAGACCGATCAGCACCGTCAGTACGGCCAGGCCTATGGCAGGCCCGATCAAGAGTCTGCCCTGACGGCGACCCAGGCAGTGCTCGGGAAGGCTTCTGGGCGGACTGGGCTTCCAGAAGGCCTCCAACCATATCTTCATCATCGACAACAGCGTCAGCAGGCCGACCACTAGAGCGACGGCAACGACGAGGTATTGTCTGGCCTCCAAGCCAGCCTTGATCAGGATCAACTTGGCGAAGAAGCCCGATAGCGGTGGCAGACCCGCCAGACTGAGCGCCGGTACGAGGAACAGCAGGCATAGCCACCCGTGCGACCGGTAGAGCCCTCCAAGTTGGGCCAGTTCGAAGCTGGATTTCACGCGATGCACGACGCCGCTAATCAGGAAGAGATTAGTCTTCACGATGATGTGATGGGCGATATAGAAGATAGCGCCCGCCAGGGCCAGGCGGCTGAATAGCCCCAGCCCCATGATCATGTAACCGATCTGACTGATGATGTGGAACGACAGAATGCGGCGAAACTCCCCCTGCGCGTAAGCGCCCAGCACACCTGAAAGCATCGTCAGGCAGGCGACCACGAGAATCAGGCCGTGGGTCAGGGCAATGTCATGCACGAACACCAGGCTGAAGACCCTGATGAGTGCGTAAACGCCGACTTTGGTGAGTAGCCCGGCGAATAGTGCAGAAACGGCCACCGGCGGAGTCGGATAACTCGCTGGCAGCCAGAAGAACAGCGGAAAGACCGCAGCCTTGATTCCGAAGGCGACAAGGAACAGCCCGGCCACGCTGTTGAGGATTGCAGGGCGGTTCATGTCCTTGAGTTTCACTGCCAGGTCGGCCATATTCAGCGTGCCGGCCAGACCATAGAGGATACCCACCGCCGCCAGGAACAAGGCCGAACTGAGCAGGTTGAGCGTCACGTACTTGATGGCGCCCTGGAGTTGCGGACGCCCTCCGCCCAGGGCGATCAAGACGAACGAGGCCATCAACATCACCTCGAACCACACATACAGGTTAAAGATGTCACCCGTAAGGAACGCGCCGCAGACTCCCATTAGCAGCACGTGGAACAGCGGGAAATAGCCCAGCGACAGTCGCCTCCGGCCGATGTCGCCCAGCGAGTAGACTGCCGCCGCCAGACCAACCAGTCCCGCCATCACTACCATGATCGAGCTGAGCAGGTCGGCGATGAGGGTGATGCCAAAGGGCGCCGGCCAATTGCCGACCTGCATCGCGATCGGGCCCGACGACTGCACCTGCCACAGCAGCGCCAGCCCTGCCGCCAGTAGCGCGGCGGCACCGCCCACCCCCATCATCCTTTGGAGACGGCGGCTGTGCCAGGCCAGCAGGCAAACCCCGGCGGTCGCTAGCGGCAGCAGTAGCGGGCTGATGAGCAGGAGGTTTTTCATTTGATGTGGCTCATGGCATCCATATCCTCACTGCCAATGCTCTCGCACGCGCGGTATACGAGCGCCATCGCAAATGCTAGCACGCCGAAACTGATCACAATTGCCGTCAGAATCAGCGCCTGCGGCAGCGGGTCGGCTGGCACGGCTGCAACTTCGCCGGCGGCGTCCAGGATGGGCGGGTGTCCGCGGGTGAGCCGTGCCGAGGTGAAGATCAGGAGGTTTGCGGCGTGACTCAGGATCGCCAGCCCGATAGTCAGGCGGATCATGTTGCGGTCCATCATCAGGTATATTCCGGCCGTGTAGAGAACTCCGACGACGATTGCCATCAGAAGTGTCACGTGTTCTCCTTCCCATTGTGGCGAGGCCCTGGCTTCCAGCCTGTCCGTTCTTGCATTTCCGTCAGCGCTGAGACCACCACTGCAACCATGCCGACGACAACAAGGAAGACTCCAAGGTCGAACAGCAGCGGCGTGCCCATCCTCGTCTCGCCGACGCCTGGCAGGTGTATCGACCACCATCGCCCGGTGAGAAACGCCGCCCCGGACAGCAGTCCAGGCAATCCCGAAGCCACGCACAGCAGCAAGCCCCCGCCGACTAGTGAGTGCGGCCTGACAAGCAGCAGCCGAAGAGCGGACCGGAGGTCGAATGCCACCACATGCAGGATGAAAGCGCCGGCGGCCATCAGACCACCCGAGAATCCTCCGCCGGGGTGGTTGTGTCCGCTAGTCAGCAGGAAGGCAGCAAAAACCAGCATGATCGGCTCAAGCAGTCGAGCTACAGTCCGAAGGATGATCGACCTCATGTCCCGCCCCTTCCGTCGCCGCGGCGAGCCTTGACCAGCGCGTAGACTCCCATCGCCGCCACGCCCAGCACGGTGATCTCGCCAAGAGTGTCGATGGCCCGGAAGTCGACCAGGATCACGTTTACGACGTTGCGGCCGAAGCCCCCGGGGAGGGCGTGAGTGAGATAGTAGTCAGCGATCTGACGGTCTGGAGGCCCGCTGGCCGCCGCCATCACCAGAACGCTCGCCATCGTACCGACAGCCAGCGATGCCAGCAGTCTAATGGGCACGAATCGGCGTGCCGGAATACGCGTCAACTGAGGCAGGTGATAGATGATCAGTACGAAGAGGATTACCGTCAGCGTCTCGACAAGGAACTGGGTCATCGCCAGGTCCGGCGCGCCGAACGCGACGAAGATCGCGGCGACCGCGTAGCCGGTGACTCCCAAGGCGGCGACAGCCGCAAGCCAACTGCGCGAACCGATCGCGCCGATCGCGCCCATCACGACCAGGCCCGCCAGCACGATCTCATGCGGGCGGACGTCGGCCCAGTCTGGAGGCATCTCGATGCTGCCGGTGACGAGCGTGGCGCCCACCAGCACCACCGTAGCGCCAATGATCAGCAGTACGTATAGCCGCAGAAAGCCGCTTTGGAGCACTGCCGTCTGTGTCTTGGCTATCCACACCAGCGACCGCATGGCCGCATCGTAGAGCCTCGCCGGTCCCAGCGCCGCCAGCGGACCGGCCGTCGCAGCCAGCCTCTGCACCTTTGCCCAACCCTTATAGAGCACCACACCAGTTGCCAGCACCAGTGCGCTCAGGCCCAGCGGCAGGTTCAGGCCGTGCCAAAGTGCCAGGTGCAGATGAGTCTCCCGCTTGAAGGCGGCATCGGCCGCAGACGCCAGCAGCGGCTCGGCCAGTTGGGGGATGACGCCTGTCACGACACCGCCGATGGCCAGCAGAACCGGTCCGACAAGTAGCGATGCCGTCAACGCGTGCGTCTGGTGCAGTTCGTGCGGGCGCTTGCCAAAGAAGGGACGGACGCCGGTCAGCAGGGCAATGGCTGTCAGAACGGCGCTTGTCGTGACGCCCAGGATGATCGCCATAACCGGCCAGGGGGACACCACCATTGCCTGCAGGAAACCCTCTTTGGCAAGAAAACCCATCAGTGGTGGCAGGCCCGCCATCGACAGAGCAGCCAGGCCAGCGGCCGCAGTCAGCACCGGCATCTGGCGGCAGAGTCCCGCCAGGCGGTCAACATTGCGCTCGCCAGTGGCGTGGTCGATGGCTCCGGCGACGAGAAACAGGCTGCCCTTGTACATGCCGTGTGCAAGCAGGAAGGTGACGGCCGCCCCGATGGCAAACGGGGTGCCCATTCCGAGGAGCACCGTCATGACTCCAAGCGAACTGACCGTCGAGTAGGCTAGCAAGCGCTTGGCATCCCGCTGTCGCAAGGACAGCAGCGAGGCGGCGACCATTGTCACGCCGCCGGCGACGACCAGGCTATGCTGCCACAATGCGGTGCCGCCCAGGACTGGAGTCAGCCTTGCCATGAGGTAGACGCCTGCCTTGACCATTGTGGCGGCATGGAGGTAAGCACTGACCGGGGCGGGCGCTTCCATGGCGTTTGGCAGCCAGAAATGAAACGGGAACTGTGCGGACTTCGAAAACGCTCCGATCAGGATAAGGACCACTGTCGGCACGTAGAGCGGATGATCCGTCAGCGACGTGCCGCCGGAGAGCAGATCGCTGATCCGGAAACTCCCCGCCGCCAGGCCGATCATCACGATTCCGGCCAGAAGAGCCAGACCGCCGCCGGCCGTGACGATGAGCGCCTGAAGCGCGGCCGCCCTCGCCTCCGGCCGTTCGTGGTAATGCCCGATCAAGAGGAAGGAACTGAAGCTCGTTAATTCCCAGAAGACAAACAGCACGATGAGATCGTCGGCGAGAACCAGGCCCAGCATGGAGGCCATGAACATCAGCAGGAAGCAGTAGAAGCGACCCTTGTCCCTGCCTTGCGGCATGTAGCTTTGTGCGAAGATGACGACTAGGGCGCCAATCCCCATGATCAGCAGGGCCATGAGGAGACTTAGTCCGTCCAGAACAAAGCACAAGGCGATGTCCAGGCCGGCAAGCCACGGTCGGAGCTCGATGATCGATCCGCGACCAACCTCCGCGCCGCTGGCGGCAAAGTAGATCGTCCAAGCCGCCGGCAGGATCGCCAGCACCCAGCCGCCCCATCTGCCCAGGCTGCGGACCAGCACCGGAGCCAGAATCGCCAGCAAGTAGATTGACAGGATTGCCGCCAGCATTGTAAGCCGTTTCTCGAAGCTTCGCCGCACTCGGCAGCGAATCAGGGTCACTCGATCTTGATCTTGAAGTCGGCGGGCTTTACCGCCAGCAGCGAGCAAGGCGTATCGCGCACCACTCGCTTCGCGATGCTGCCCAGCAAGACGTACTTCAAGCTGGTTCTGCCCTTGGTGCCGACCACCGCTAGGTCGGCCTGCTCCTGCCGCAGGAACTCCAGGATGCCTCGCCCATGATTGGCGTGTTCGTGCAGCACCGGGCGGCAGCGCAGGGTGGAGCGGCAATTCTCGGGAACGTGCTCCAGGTAACTCTCCAGCCGCGCAGTCAGCGCGCGCCGGTACTGCGTCTGAAAACCGGGCGAAGCTTCAGGGGTCGGTGCGCGATAGTGCATCTTGTACCACGGCGGCACATAGACGTGCAGGAGTGTCAGCCGCCCCTCTGGCACGACCATACGGCAAGCCAACTCCACGAGCCTGGCGGAGATATCTGAGAAGTCGATGCAGACCACGACGTCCCGGAACGGCAGCGTGTGATGAGGCTCGACCAAGAGCACGAGCGTCGGGGATTCCCGAATCGCCTTAAGCTCGCCTCTGGTCCCCAGCACCAGCAGGTCGGCATCCACGGATGCAACCTTGCGGATTATCTGGTCAAGCGGAGAGCCAACCATAACGTCCAGATCTGCCCCCCCGGCACCGTGGTCCCGCGCTGCGTCTTGGAACCGCTTGAGCAGGTCCGCGCGCAGCGTGGCCTCAACGTTCAATGAATCGCCCAGCGCCTCCAACAGATCTTGAAGCACAAGGCGATCCACCACGTGGACGACATGCAGACCCGCACCATGACATTCCCCCAGCCCCGACGCAAACGAAAGGGCGTTAAGCGAGCAGTCTGAGCAGTCGACCGCGACAAGGATGGCTTTCAACCGCTCCATAATGAGAATGATAGGCTGGAGCCGGCACCGGTTCTTCCTTGGATTGGCACTTCCGGCAGCATCCGGGATGCCCTGTTGCTACCACGGTAGCGGGCAAATTGTCATGCATCGCGCACGCCATCCCGGCCCCAAGCGAACGGCAGGATGATTTCACTGGTTGGTCGTGAGCATCAGGCCGCAGGTGTGGGCCTTGTTCGTGTAGCTCCCATCCCCGAGCGTGCGGTGCTTGAGCTGGCCCCCGGGGAGGCGACGATCTCGTGCTGGTCCTTGCCGATCAGGCGATACGACGTCATTGTCTTGAAGTCCGAGACGTTGCGGACGGCGCAGATGTTCCGCCACGTTCGCTCGGCCATCGATTCGATCTACGGCACGGACAGCCCGGTGCAGCGGTGCCGCAGCCACAAGGTGCGGAATGTGCTGGACCAGTTGCCCATCTCCGCCGGACGCCAATCGCTGAATTCGCCTGCGACCAGCACCTCTGAGACTGACTGAGAGGGCTTCAGCGAGAAGCGAACAGTTCCCTTACATTCCTTTCCTGTACATCGCGATCTTCCTTTCATTTGCGCGGCATGCAGTTCACGGGAATCATAGGCCGTCAACCTGGACGACACCCAGCCGATCCAGTGCTGCAGGATGTTGCCCAGTGGGCAGTCAAGCAGGACCTTAGGAAAGCCATCCTCTGGATGCGAAAGGCTGCGTTGGGGGGAGACTCCAAGGCGATGTTTAATCTCGCGTTGTCACTGGCCGAGGGAGAGGGAGCCAAACGCGATCCTAAGGAGGCCAGGAAGTGGTTTCGGAAGGCGGCGGCCAGAGGCCATGCTGGCGCAATGTACTGCCTGGGCGAAGTATACCGGGATGGCGACGGCGTACGGGCGAATCCAGTCAAGGCTCTCGCCTGGTTCTCACGAGCCAAGGCGGCCGGAGACCCTGATGCTGCGAAGGAAATTTAGATACTTCGGCCGCGGTCCAAGCAGTACCATAGTCCAGGACAAGATCGATGCTCTTAAACATCACGACAACACATGCACCCGCAACCGATCTTGGCTACCTGCTGGCCAAGCATCCAGCCAAGTGCCAGTCGTTCGAGCTGAGCTTTGGCCATGCGCATGTCTTCTACACCGAAGCGACTGCCCAACGCTGCACGGCCGCGCTGCTGCTGGACGTGGACCCGGTGGGCATGGTTCGTGGCGTCGCGCGGTTCCGCAGCGGCCTGTTGGACCAGTACGTCAACGACAGGCCTTACGTGGCGTCGAGCTTCATGAGCGTGGCCATCGCACAAGTGTATGGCTCGGCGCTCAACGGACGGTGCAAGGAACGGCCGGAACTAGTCGGAATGCCCATTCCGCTGATGGCTCGCATCAGCGTCTTGCCCTGCCGCGGCGGCGAGGCATTTCTGGAACGCATCTTCGGGCCGCTGGGCTACACAATGCGAGCGACGCGCCACCCGCTCGACGAACAGTTTCCGGAGTGGGGCGAAAGTCCGTACTTCACGGTCGAGCTGGCCAAGACCACCACGCTGAGCGAACTGCTGACGCACCTGTACGTGCTGATCCCCGTCTTCGACCATCACAAGCACTACTACGTCGGCGGCGACGAGATGGAGAAGCTGCTGGCCAAAGGGGCCGGCTGGCTGGCCTCGCACCCGGAGCGGGAGGCTATTACGTATCGCTTCCTCAAACACGCGCCCAGCCTAGCCAGGCAGGCACTGGAACAACTTGAGCAGGAAGAGGAGCCATCCGAGGTCGAACTGGGAGAGTCGCCCAAAGCCGACGAGGAATCTTTGGAGCGCCGGATCAGTCTGAACGAGCAGCGGATCGGGGCAGTGCTTGCCAGCCTACGCGGTAGCGGCGCCACACGTGTATTGGATCTGGGCTGCGGCGAGGGCAATCTCCTTCGGGAGCTCATCAAGGACAAGCAGTTCGAGCAGATCATTGGTTTTGATGTGTCGATCCGGGCTCTGGAGATTGCGACCGACAAGCTCAAGCTCGATCGCATGCCGGTGCATCAGAAGGATCGCGTGAAATTCCTGCATGGATCACTGATGTACCGTGACAAGCGGCTGGAAGGATTCGATGCAGCCGCCGTCGTCGAGGTCGTCGAGCACCTCGACCCGCCGCGGCTGGCCGCCTTCGAGCGGGTGCTCTTCGAGTGCGCCCGGCCGGCGACAATTGTGCTGACGACCGTCAACCAGGAGTACAACGCCCTGTTCGAGAACCTGCCCGCCGGCAAGTTCCGCCACAGCGACCATCGCTTTGAGTGGACACGGGCCGAGTTCCAGGCATGGGCCAACGCCGTGGCTGAGCGGTTCGGCTGCGGTGTCCGATTCCTGCCCGTCGGGCCGGAAGATACCAACTTGGGCTCGCCCACGCAGATGGCGGTGTTCGTTATGAACTCGGAGTCCTCCAAATGATTCCCCTCACACAGGAGCAATTTCGAGATGCTTTGCGGAAGGGGAAAGGCCGTGCCTTGCTGCACATTCGTGAGTTCGGTTCTGATGGACTCGATACAGACATATTCCACGCATGCGAACACAGCCTGGTGTTTGATGCACAATGTGAAGGCACGCGAGGCGACTGGCTCCATGACATAGTTGTTGCCGCCAGCCTTGTAGAGGCGGTCAGACCCCGGGTGCTTGCGGCACTGCTTAGGCCATCCACGATGGCAGAGTTCTGGGATGTCGCCCAACTGTACTCTCTGGCCGCCGCCTTCGCCCAAGATGGAAATGACGATGCACGAGCGGCCATCTATCAGAAGTTCGACCGCAAGGAGTTTTCCGAAAGCTGGCTCGGAGGAATTCAACTTATTGCCGTTGACGGATTGGTAGGTTTCTTGCATGTTGCCGAGGTAGTGGGAGAAAGATCAGAAAACGAGCCGGGATTCTGGGATGACACCTATTTGTTTCGCGAGGCGTGCGAGCGTCTAGGCCGGGAAACAGTGCTGCATGCCCTTGCTGCCGAGGCCACCAAAAGTCCACACATCCGAGCATTCCTCGACTTCGTGGTGAGAATCGAGAAGGAAGAAGCTGAACGTCGGGCTGGAAAGCCACAGGAGTCCGAGAATGTAACGGTGGTCTTGCAGGCTATCGAAGCCCTTGACCGATCGCGGGTGGGACTGATGCGTTGGGGCCGACGCGCCAGCGAGCATGATGTCAGAACCGTATTCGAACGTATGCTGGCGGAACGCCGGCCTGAACAACTCCAGCGGTATCTTCAAGTCTTTCGTGGCAGAGCCATGCCTCGCATTGATGACAGGATGATAGAACTGGCAAAGTCAGGCCCGGAAAGTATTCGTAAGGAGTGTATCCATTCCCTCGGTCTCATCAAGGATGAACGAGTCCGCCAGTTGGCATACGAACTGCTGTCGCAGAGCCCGCCACGGCCGGAGGCGATCAGCCTTCTTCGCAGCAATTATCAATTGCAGGATCATAAACTGATCGAATCGGCCCTTCCTCAACAAGGAGACGATGACGCGATCCACGGCATTGTTCTTGACATTGTGCATATATCGAAAGAACCAGTACCTGAATTACTCGACTGCTTCATGTGGGCCTACGAGCATAGCCCGTGCTCGATGTGCAGGGAATCAGTGGTAAATAGAATGACGGACCTTCGGATTGCGCCCCTCGCCGTATTGCAGGAGTGTCTTATGGATTGCTCCGAGGAAACACGCAAGCTGGCAGGGTTAGCATTGGCAGGATTAGACACGAATGGGTGACGCTTATGACAATCTCCCTGCCATCCTTCCCGTCGGCACCGCCATCGTGACGAAGGTGGAGGTCAAGGGCGGTGGTGGCGACGTGACTTGCCCGGCTGGGGCGGTCGGCGTCATAGTCCGCGCCCCGGTGGATGCCCAGCACAGTTACCGTGTGCGGCTACCGGGCGGCGAGGAGGTCATGCTTCGGCGGGATGAACTCCAGGTGCTCAAGCATTTCCAGCGAGAAGGCATGGTCACCGGCACCGCTGGCGATGCGATGGTCGAGTATGACCTTCATCAGCACGTGATCTACCGCTGCGTAGTCGGCTCGCGGGCGTATGGTTTGGAGCATGCCGATTCGGATACCGACCGTCGCGGGGTCTACCTGCCGCCGGCCGAGATGCACTGGTCGCTCTTCGGCGTGCCCGAGCAGTTGGAGAACCAGGAAACCGACGAATGTTATTGGGAGCTCCAGAAATGCCTGGTGCTGGCTTTGAAGGCCAACCCGAACGTGCTGGAGGTGCTGTATTCGCCCATCGTCGAGCACGTCACGCCGCTGGGGCAGGAGCTTCTGGACATGCGGCCGGCGTTTCTGTCCAGACTGGTGTACCAGACGTACAACGGCTACGTGATGAGCCAGTTCAAGAAGCTCGACCAGGATATCCGCAATCGCGGCGCGATCAAATGGAAGCACGCAATGCACCTCATCCGGCTGTTGCTATCGGGGATCATGGTTCTGCGTGAGCGAACCGTTCCGGTGGCCGTCGCGGAACGCAAGGATCGCCTCCTGGGTATCCGCAATGGCCAGATGCCGTGGGACGAGGTCAACGTTTGGAGGTTGGAGCTGCACCGTCAGTTCGATGAGGCGTTCCGCACGACGACCTTGCCCGACCGCCCGGACTACGAAGCCGCCAACGCCTTCCTGGTGAAGGCCAGAAGGAGCATGGTCAAGTGATGCGGGCAATTTCACAACTTCAGGCTGTAGCTGCGGCCCAGCCATATCCTTTGCTGTTCGTGACGATCAGCGGGGCGCACTTGTATGGCTTCCCGTCGGCCGATTCGGACTACGACCTGCGGGGCGTGCATGTCCTGCCGGCCGAGGACATGCTGGGCCTGCGCGAACCGCAGGAGACCATCGAGGTTTCACGGAAGCCCCAGCAGTCTGGAGATATCGACCTGGATCTGGTGACGCACGATATCAAGAAGTTCATGCTGCTGATGCTCAAGAAGAACGGCTATGTGCTGGAGCAGCTCTACTCGCCTCTGGTGGTGCACACCGCGCCCGAGCACGAGGAGCTGAAGGTCATCGGCAAGGGCTGCATTACGCGACGCCACAGCCACCACTACCTGGGCTTCGCCCGCACGCAGTGGGAGCTGTTCGCCAAGGAGAACCCGCCGAAGGTCAAGCCGCTGCTGTACGTCTACCGCGTGCTGCTGACGGGCATCCATCTGATGCGGTCGGGAGTGATCGAAGCCAACCTGCTCAAGCTCAACACGCGCGACCTTTGCGGCGACGGCTTTCCTCTGCCGTACATTGATGAGCTTGTTGCCCGCAAAGCCGAAGGTGGCGAACGTTGCCGCCTGACCACGACGGACGTGGCCTTCCACGAGAAGGAATATCAGCATCTGACGGCCGAGCTCGAGCTGGCTGGCCAGGCCAGCACGTTGCCCGAGGCGCCCTCAGCCAAGGACGCCATGAACGATCTGCTGCTGCGAGTGAGACACCAGTCATGGAGATAGCGGTTCCCAAGTTGTCGCTGGTCGTGCTCATTGGCCCGTCCGGGTCAGGCAAGAGCACTTTTGTGAGAAAGCACTTTCTGCCGACGGAGGTGCTGTCGTCGGATGAGTGCCGCGGGCTGGTATCGGACGACGAGAACAATCAGATCGTTACCAACGAGGCATTCGAGGTACTCCACTTCATCGCGGCCAAGAGGCTCGCCGGTGGGCGGCTGACGGTTGTGGATGCCACCAACGTCCAGCCGGAGGCCCGTAAGCCGCTGGTGGCCCTGGCTCGCGAATATCACTGCCTGCCGGTAGCCATTGTGTTCGATCTACCGGAGAAGCTCTGCCAAGAGCGCAACCGCGAGCGCCAAGACAGAGACTTCGGGCCGCATGTCATTCGCGGGCAGATATCGCAGATGCGCCGCAGTCTGCGTGGCCTTCTGCGCGAAGGCTTTCGGCACATCTTTGTGATGAAGTCGCCGGAGGAAGTGGACGCCGCCACCATCACGCGTGTGCCGCTGTGGAACGACAAGCGAGACGAGCACGGGCCGTTCGACATCATCGGTGACGTGCATGGCTGCTGCCATGAGTTGGAGGCTCTGCTGGTGCAACTGGGCTATGAGCCGGGAGAGCTTGGCGAAGACGACCCGGTATGGGGCAGGAGAATCTACCGCCATCCACAAGGCCGCAAGGCGGTCTTCCTGGGCGACCTGGTGGATCGTGGCCCGCGAGTCCTCGACACGCTCAAACTCGTGCGGAACATGGTTCCCGCCGGCGCTGCCTTCTGCGTACCCGGCAACCACGACATGAAGCTCATGCGTAAACTCAACGGCAAGGACGTGCAGATCACGCACGGCCTGGCCGAGTCGCTGGCCGAATTCGAGGCTCTGCCGGAGGATGTCCGCAAGCCGCTTATCGCCAAGGCCCGTGAGTTCCTGGACAGCCTGGTCAGTCACTATGTGTTGGACGACGGCAAGCTGGTCGTTGCACACGCCGGCATGCGGCAGGAGATGCAGGGACGAGGCTCAGGCAAGGTGCGCGACTTCGCCTTGTATGGCGAGACAACCGGGGAGACGGACGAGTTCGGCTTGCCGGTGCGGTACAACTGGGCGGCGGAGTATCGCGGGGCCGCGATGGTCGTGTACGGCCACACGCCCGTGCCGGAGCCGCAGTGGCTCAACCGCACCGTCAACATCGACACCGGTTGCGTCTTTGGCGGCAGCCTGACGGCCTTGCGTTACCCGGAGAAAGAGTTCGCCTCCGGCCCGGCGGCAAAGACCTACTGCGAGCCGGCCAAGCCATTCCTTCCAGAAGACCAGCCCCTCGGTGATGCTCAGGGCAGGCAGGCGCCAAGCTTGTCGGCCCAGCAGCAGAACGATGACCTGCTGGATGCGGAAGACGTGATCGGCAAACGGATCATCACGACGCGCCTGCGCGGCACGGTCACCGTCCGCGAGGAAAACGCCACAGCCGCCCTGGAGGTCATGAGTCGCTTTGCCGCAAACCCCAGGTGGCTGATCTACCTGCCGCCGACCATGTCGCCGTGCGAGACCAGCCAGGCCGAGGGCTTCCTGGAGCACCCGGCGGAGGCGTTCGCGCACTATCGTTCCATCGGCGTGCCGAAGGTGGTGTGCGAGCAGAAGCACATGGGCAGCCGGGCAGTCGTGGTCGTGTGCAAAGATGCCGACGCGGCGCGGGAACGTTTTGGCATAACCGGCGGCGAAGCGGGCATAGTCTATACCCGTACCGGCCGGCGATTCTTCGATGACGTAACTTTGGAGGCAGAGTTCCTAGCACGCGTGCGGTCGGCTTTGGATGCATACGACTTCTGGACGCGGTTCGGGACGACGTGGGCCTGCCTTGACTGCGAGCTGATGCCTTGGTCAGCGAAGGCTCAGGAGTTGCTCAAGTCGCAGTATGCTGCCGTGGGTGCTGCGGGTCGGGCCTCGCTCCCCGAGGTCGTCGCTGCGTTGACGGGGGCATCGCAGCGGGCCGGCAATGGACTGTCCAACCCAGCCGACATCCCAGCCATTCTGGAGCGCTACTCCAGCCGGGAGAAGGCAATCGAGCTGTTCATCGCGTCGTACCGCCAGTATTGCTGGCCGGTGAACTCGCTGGATGATCTCAAGCTTGCCCCTTTCCATCTGATGGCCACCGAAGGCAAAGTGCATGTGGATCATGACCACACATGGCACATGGACACGCTGGCCGAGGTCTGTCGCCATGAGACCAAGCTGCTACTGGCGACGCCGTACAAGGTGGTGGACGTCACAGACCCAGCCAGCCAGGACGATGGCACCAACTGGTGGCTGGAGCTGACCGGGCGTGGCGGCGAAGGCATGGTGGTAAAGCCGCTGAGTTTCGTCACCAAAGGCAAGCGAGGTCTTGCGCAGCCAGCTGTGAAATGCCGTGGCCAAGAGTACCTGCGGATCATCTACGGGCCGGAATACACCGCCAAGGAGCACCTGGATCGCCTGCGTAGCCGCGGCCTAGCCACCAAGAGGTCGCTTGCCATCCGCGAATTCGCCCTCGGCGTAGAGGCCCTGGAGCGCTTCGTTCGGAAAGAACCGCTTCGCCGCGTGCATGAGTGCGTCTTCGGCGTTCTGGCGATGGAAAGCGACCCAGTCGGCCGCCGGGGCGAAGAACACGGCGCGAGGCGCATCATGTGCTGTCGACCGGCGACAACGTGAATATGTCGCCTGCCAGCATGTGCAAATCTTAAGGATGCAATCAGCCCATGGAAGTAGACTATGTGCTCTACAGCGTCGGCGCCAATATGAAGGATGATGGCGGCGTAGAGGGCAAGGCATCGACGATGACGACATCGCGATCCGCGTCAAGTAGATGGCCCGCTCATTAAGGTCGTGATATTGCTCCGTCCGTCGACGGAATTACCTGGCTTCCCGTTCGGGTTCCCATTTGCTGAGTAAGCGTGCGCAACGTCACTGGAGTCGGTTGCGTTAGCCTCGTCCAAAGATGAAGAATCAACGAACAGGCATGTCACCTTCCGGCCTTGTTCGCTGGAAGAAGCTTGAGGCTGCATTCAGGGATGAGTTATAATACGCAAGTGCATCGCCGCTCCAGGTCAACAATAAGTTATGGATACCAATCATGCAACAGACCGTCTTTCCACAGAGCACTTGCGGCATAACGGCTTCGAAATCGGCTTTTCCCTTATAGAGCTGCTCGTATCCGTTGGCGTTATCATCCTGCTCATCACGATAACCTTG
The DNA here is from genome assembly GCA_964417755.1 of uncultured Planctomycetaceae bacterium. Classification (GTDB taxonomy): domain Bacteria; phylum Planctomycetota; class Phycisphaerae; order SM23-33; family SM23-33; genus CAYQJH01. Next base: position 959 of record CAYQJH010000012.1, on the reverse strand, counting down.
CCGTCGCTCCACATGGCCAAGCTCTTGGCCATTCGTGCAAAATGTCAAGCCAGCCTGCACGTCATTGGTATAGCAGCCGGAAACTATCAAGCCGATTATAAAGAGCATGTGCCGGTTGCATGGCAGAACCATGATCCGGCGATCTACCCAAATCCCTGGAAGTCCTGGCGAGCCTGCCTGCTGCCTTACCTTTCAAGTTTTGCCGCCCTGAACTGTCCAGCTGCGACTGATGTGCGGCCTACAAAGCCAGGTTGGGAGATAGGACAGGTTTTTCATTCGTCTGAAGAGGTAACGGGGATGTTGGCACAGGGAACCCTTGATGCAGGCAGCTACGGTGTGATCTATCATCCTTCGCTTGATTCGTATCAGACGCTCAATAACAAGGGCTTCCAAGCATTTGGGCACCCTTGCTGGAGCTTGGCTTTTTCGTCTATCCCTGGTGTTTCCTGGGCTGATCCTGGAAACACTATCTACATTGCCGATGCCGTCCATTCGACTGGTCCCCCAGCCTATCCGAGCCCTCGCAGCTGGGGAGACTATGGCACAGCGGCCATATTCTTGCCTAATCAGCGACAGGCAGGCGTGCTTAAAGATTGGTTTCAGTACTTCACGACCGACCGGAGTCGCCGGTTCGCCGACAGGCATATCGGAACAAACGTACTTATGGTCAATGGAAGAGTTACTAACTACGAGACCCGGGTACTTGACAACATGACCGATGAGACGCCGCAATGCATCTGGGATTCGAAATAACGAGTCAAAAGGATCGGACATTGAAGCTTGTCTAGACTGCTTCAAGGAGGATAAGAGCAAGAATGATGAAACATCCACTGGTTTTTCACACGCTTACGGCAAGTTATTGCCGCGGGGTGAGAAGGATGAGGTCTCGCATTCGTGCTGGCTGAGGCTAATCGTAGAATCAAGAAGATCTATCTCGGTTATTAGGGGGATATTGGTCC
>CAYQJH010000011.1:0-38439 GCA_964417755.1 uncultured Planctomycetaceae bacterium | reverse complement strand
ATCGCGCAAGTAGGAATTCTCGGAAACAGAAAATACTTTTGGCAACCGCTCTAGTGGTGCTCTTCTTCCAGTTCGATTGCCGCACGATAGTTGGAGAAGGATCAGAACAATTCTTTAACGGCTCACCCGCAGCACCAGCCGCGTGGTGCCCTTAGCCTGGACGACATCGAGCCACGGACCCCACTTGCGGCGCAGGTAGCGAATCTCCCTCTCATGTCGGTCGGAGGATCGGTTGCTCGCGTTGCCGCCGCCACCGCCGAAGCGAGTGTGGATGAAACTGAACCGGCCATCGACCAGGACGATCCGGTCGCGCAGGAGCGACTGGAGGCAGAAGTCGATATCGGCCCGCAGCCACAGGCTCGTGTCGTACCGCAGCTCACGGCCGACGATGCCGACCACGCCGCCGACCCAGGTGTTCAGCGAAAACGGCCGGCAGTTGCTGTACGCCAGGGGCCGGGCGGCCTGGTTGAACCCGAACACGCGGGCACCGCTGTCCACGGCCAGGATCGCCATGCGCTCGACCAAGGCGCGGGCCGTGCCGGCGTTCTCGAACCGCTTCTTGTGGAAGCCCACCTGGCTGTAAACGTGCGTCACGTCGTCATCGACCATGACCACGACCGGATCATCCACATGATCCAGAACCCACTGGCGAAGCGGGCCGATGCCACGAAGCTCGGCCGGATGCACGAGCAGGTTGTCCGACAACTTGGCGTAGGCGTCCACCTCGTCTTCGCCGACACACAGCACGGCGTCCGGAAACAGCCGCAGGGCCTTGTCGCCGATGATGTCGGCACGGTTCTTGGAAGGGATGATGATTTGCATAGTTTTCCTTTCGGATTGAACTAAGTTCACACCTGGTTAGAATGAGTCGAACTAATCTAGGGTGGAGCCATGACTATTGCACAACTCCTGGCGGAGCAGCTCGATTCAACCTGGAAGATGACACACCAATTGATCGAGGCATGCCCCGATGACGAATGGCGGCTGGGAAACCAGCCCTTCTTTGTGCCGGGGCGTCAGCTTTACCATCTGCTCGACTGCGCTGCGACCCTTCTGGCAAATCCGCCGCGGCTTCCTCCGACCCCTAAGCCATTCGGTCCGCATTGGGACGGACCTGCGGAGGCAATTCCGACGCAGGCGCAGTTGCTGCAACTCCTGGAGCAAGCCCAGAAGGATGCCGCAGCTTGGCTGAGGAGTCTGTCCGACACCGATTGCGTTCAAGAGGGTCAGCCAGGAGTTACTCCGCAGCCGCTTCGCCATGTCGTGTATGTCATGCGGCACAACCAGTACCATTTAGGGGTCTCCGACGCCGAGATGCGGAGGCGCGGCCTCAAAGGCATGACCTGGTCCTAGGCACCGCAGCCCGGACATATAGGTTCCTACTCAAGCCTTCGATGTCCGCAGATGCTCGATTGCCTTGGCACCATCCACACAACACCCAGTCTTGTGAGAATTGGAACCGACTTGAGGAACGACATTATGCGAACGGTGCTTGCCTCTCTTGCAGCGGGCGTCATCCTGAGTGTAACTGGTTGCGCTTGGCCCGCCGCGACATGGGTACATGGGCCAGTTACGATAGAACGGCCGCCGGGGCAAGCGCAATCGCGAGTGGTTCTCATCAAGTGCTGGGAGGCTGAATGCATAGGGGCACAGGTGACTACGGAACCAGAGGCCAATGCTTCCTTCCCGCTTCACTTTTACCTCGCCTTGTTCACGCCAGCCCTTGGAATCCAAGGCATAGTCCCAAACGCCGAAATCATTGCTTTCTCGGAGGGCTGCTGGCCGGCCTCCGCCATCCAAAATGGCGTGCCTCGAACAGATGCAGCACCTTCTACGGGTCTGTGCCGTTGGCACATCGTTCTTGAGAAGACTGACAAAGCTCCCGCTCCGTATCCGTTCCCAGCGAGCAGTACTGAGAGTCAACTGACTATGGACGAACTCAACCGTGTCCTGTCCAAGTCGCGCATGACTGAAGCTGATCGCGAGATGTGCCGCAGACAGCTTCAGCATCTGCTGGATTACCAACGCGCGAACTCGCCTACACCTAAACGATAACGTCATGACTTTGCCCCATGGCTTTCACCGAGCGTTGCAATCGCTTTCGCCCCATCTATGCAACGGCCTAGCCCGACCTTCTGTAGCCCACCCGGATATGTGATCTGCACCTTCTTGATTCCGAGTAGCTCGCACGCCTGCTGAAAGTCTTGGTCGTCGTGGAACATGAGCATGATGTAATCGTGGTGCTCGAACGGCTGGCACTCCATTTCCGGGTACTTGTGGCCTGGAGTATCGTCTTCAGGTTCATCATCGTCGCCCAGCACGCTGGCGGCGTTCAGGTCGGCGGCCGTGTTGTGGATCAGATCGCGCACCCACAGCCCGTTGGCAGTGACCATTTCGATCAGCTTGGCGTAGGTCTGGGCATCGCCCGTCGCCATCTGGCCGACGGGATCGAGCGTGGCGAGAATCTTGGCTTCGGCTTCCGGCGACCAGTTGCCGATCAACACGGGCACCGGAGTCTTGGGATCGACGACCTGCTTGCGCGCGTGACCATCGACGAGGCGACCTGTCCGCTCGTTGTACAGGCACGCGCCGGCCCAGCCGACATCAGGATCGGACAGCAACTCGCGAATCGACTGGAGCTGCTCCTCGCTGTGCTTCCTCCAGTTCAGCGGATTCTCGGCCAGGCTGCCGGCCTCGACCCACTCCAGGCGGAGCGGCGGCTTAGGCTTACAACTTTCAGGCTTCTTCATACGTTTCTCCAGAAAAAGAGGAAGAGAAGATGGCTTATCCACAGTCCTGTTCCTGTCGAGGTCCCAGACTGCACGACCCGCGAGCAGACCAGCGGCTGATCTAAGCGGCTGGTGACGGGAACAACCAGGCGCGGCGGATGAAGTGGTTTGGATGATTGCCTTGCCCGCGCCGCACTTCTCGTTACAATCAATGGGACAGGTCTACTATGAGCGATAGCGACCCTACGAGCGGTGTGGCGAAAAAGCGATGGGCAGAGCTCTTGATGTTGTGGCTCTTCCTTGCTTTTATCACGGGAATCATGTTGTTCATGTACAGCGGCGCTATGGCCCACGGGGCTAAGCCTGCCCATCCGATTCCAGGACACATTGGGTGGGTTCTCGCCGGCCTCTCCCCGATGATCGCCTATGTGGGATACCGACTCCTGGCCAGTCATACCAAGCGCAAATGGGCTCAATTCGTCTGTGTCCTTGCTGCATTTGGCATCTTTCTGCTTTGTCAATACCTGGGCGTCGTATTGCTTATCTACGCCCTTGCAGGACAACCTTTGCATATTGGATAGACTGCCTTGGGGGGAAGATATTTGACCCGCCTGGCTGCGACGCTTATTCATTACTCACCTCGAAAGAAAGATAAGCAAATATGGTGATGGTTCCCGTTGGGGTGTCGAACCACGACACGCCGGGGAGTACCTTTTTACTCACGATTACCAGCTTGCGAACTCAACAACGAACAACGACCTCGACGACTACGGCCACAAGTTGCAGGCACTTGAACCTGCATGCACTGGCACAGGCCGGCCTTCAACCGTGGTCCACGTGGCCACTCTCGGCCGGATAGTGGGCCATGTACTGGCTCCAGGTCGGGTCATCATGTCGCCAGGTGGAGTTGGCCCGCATGGCGGCTAGCAAAAGTGTTGGGTGACAGTGACGATCCAGTGATGCCTGGATGATGGCTGAGACATCCTTCGGCAGGCACTTGCCGCCAAATCCGCGATTGTTGGGATAGACGAACGTATGGTCCCGGCTGATGCGAGGATCGGCCAGCCAGCACTCGCGCACCTGGTCAAAGCTGACGCCAAACGCCTGGCATATGTCGTAGAACTCGTTCACGAAGGACCTTGACCGCATAGAAGCTATTCTCCATGTACTTTGTCAGCTCTGCCGTCAGGCAATCGACCTGGTGAATATGCAGGCTGGAGTGGTAGAACTCTTTGTAGAGGTCCACCACCGGCGTCGTGTCTTCGATGGGGCCGCCCAGGATGATGAACGGATGATCCAGGTGGTCAAGCAGCGGATGGGCCACCGTCTCGCCGATGTATTCCGGCTGGAAGATGATCCTCTTTCCGGTTTCCTCGCGGAGCCGGTCCGTCGTGCCGGGAGCGACGGTCGAGCGGATCACGATGATATCGCTCCTGATCCAGCCGCAGATCTCCTCCACGATTGACGTGTCGCACTCACCACCGGGGCCTGTGGGCGTCGGCACGCAGACAAAGCTGATGCCGCAGGCATTGATCGCGTCCCTGTCCGTCACTCCCTTGGCAGGATCGTAGACGGGGCAGCCGCCCAAGAGTTTCAACATGGCTTGGCCTACGAAGCCAGCGCCGACAATTCCAATCTGGTAATCTTCCATGGTTGCGGTCCTTGTTATGGAGCTTGTGATTCTGTCGCTTTGGGGTAAGATGGCGATAGTTCAGCGGAATGGGGCATCCAATGCGATTGTTCAGGAAGGGACTTGAGGCCAATGTCGCGGTTATCAACCTTGCTTTGGTTGCATGCGCCCTGTTGGTTCTTCGTCTGACGCTTGCTTGCGATCCTCCGCCTTCTGGCCTGGTGGTTTCTGCCGCTGCGTGTGCCTACATTATGGTATTGATCCTGAGCTTCCCGGTTGGCTGGTTGTCGGTATTGCTTGCCGGCGGGGAAATTGGATCGGTTTTCATGGTGTTCGTGCTGGCTTGCATCTTCCTGCCTCTGAACGCGTACCTCTGGGGCTACATAGCAGCAGTTATCGTCCGACGGCGAGCCGTCCGCAAACACGGTGATGCTAAGCCGACTGATTCCAAAGGGTCTTAGCACTTTGCCCATATCCACACCTCCTCGCTGAGCCTGCGCCCCTTGTAGCCGATGCAGTAGTGCCATGCATCAAGCGGCGGATCAGTCACGACCCGGCTGCCGGGGAACTCCACGTGCGTCCCGCCGATGTACTGCCGGCAGCGGTATGTCCCTACGTCATTGCCAGGGATCATCTCGCGGCAGTCCTCGCAGCGGCAGAAGCGAAGCACGTTCACGTCGAACGGGATGTCGCGGTCGGCGATCATGTTTCAGGCGGCTCCCGGTTGTGGCTGGATCTCCAGTTCGACGCGGGGACACTTGGCGTCCTTGGCCTGGAGCGGCGGCAGCGGGATGAAGCCGCGGTCATTGACGACAACGCCGGCATCGGCCAGGCCATCCAGTGCAGCCTTCAGGCTGGCGATCAGGTTGTCTCTGTCCCGCTTGTGCGCGGTCGGGAAGTGGAACGTCGCCTGCACGATGGCCGTGATCCATCGCGGAGCAGACCTTCGGCCGATGACGCTGAGGGCTTCAGCCCAAGCGATCTTGCGATACCGCTTGGTCATCCTGGATTTGGCCTGCCAGCAGACCCTCGCATTGGGAGATAATTCGCGGAAAGGCAGGGGCAAAATAACTTTCATTTCGGTTCTGCCTAAGCTAACAAGACTAAGAAGATTAAAGACTATGGAGATACTGTACTGTTCTGTTCTGTGGTAACGGTTTGGTCACGGTGGGCGCGTTACAGAAGCGTTACGGCGATGCCGGCGAACACGCGCAGCGGCTTGCAGTCTGGCCTTGGCAGAACTTGAGTTATAGCGATCCCAGTTGGGGAAGCTCAGGCCATCGCTACTGCGGGTGATCCAGCCGACCTTCTCCATCGCCTCGGCGATGCCGGGTATCCTCACTGCTGCTGAAAGCTGCGCGGCTGTAACGCCCACAGCGTTACCATCAGCGGTGTTTTCATCCGCCCACGTCCAGACGGCCATGCAAAAGCAGGCGGCATCATTGGCGCTGATGTCCATGATTTCAGAGACGCGCAGCACCTCCAGCTTGGCGGTCAGGCCCTTGGTCCACGCAATCCAATCACCGGCCATCTTTGACCCTCCATGGCATCCGCTGGCCGATCATGGTTTCAACCAGGCTGTGCGTCGCGCCGCCCTTCCTCCAGTCGCGGGCATCCTTGAACCTTGCCGGCGGGTAGATGATCCGAACGCTGCGGGCCTTGGCGACCACCAAGGCATCGGCCAGGTTTTCTGCGCCCTCACGGCCGGGCAGCCAGGTTGTTCCGTCGTGCCGCTTCTTGGGGCTGTCGCGGTCGCCGACGATCACGACATCCCGCCCATGCAGCACACTGGCCAGCATGTCCACGCAGCCGCTGCACGAGGGCCGGCCGATGGCGAAGAAAAACAGGTCCAGCATCGCCGCCGCATCTGTCGGCCCTTCGCAGATCAGGATGGGCTTGTTTATGGGTATCTGGCCGGTGGGCCAGAACAGGCCCTGATGAGAACCCTTCACCGCCCACTTCGAGCCGTCCTCGGCCCGCAGGCGAATGCCAACGACTCTGGCCCGCTCGTCGAACATCGGGAATGCCCACGCGCGGTGGGCGGCCGCCCAGGTAATACCCAGCCGCAGCAGGCTCTCGGCCGAGACGCCAAGGTCGGCCGCGTGCCGGGGAACGGTGTCCAGGTCGGTTCCGGCCCGGAAGTTCGCGAGCATCTTCCCCCAGTCGATCATCGGCTCGGCCGTTGTCGGCAGCTCAGCCGGCCGTGCGCGTCGAGGCGGCGGAACGCTCGGCGTATCCATGAGCTTGTGAATCCAGCCGCCGTTCTTGACGCCCCAGGCGCTCTGAATCCTCATGCAGCAGCACAGGCTGCCATCGGGGCTGATGGTGCACCAGTCGGGGGACTGGCACACCGGGCACAATTGCCTCTTGCTCGTCCTTATCCAGCCATCCTTGGTCTTGGCGCTCACGATTGTTCCCGCACGGTTGGGTCCAGGTAGTTGTCCTCCTCCCACTGCTCCCAGAAGAATCGCGGCCCCATGTCGCGGACGATGTCCTGGGCCATGTCGGTTGTCTCTGGCGGCGGTGTCGGTGCGGGATCGGGCGGCTGGCTCATGGCTCAAACTCCCTCTGAGGCGCAACGGCGTTCTGCGGCCCCAGCACGAGGCGCTCGTTCATGCCCACATCGAATAGCGGCCGCTCGAAGCAGAACAGGATGTAGTAATTGGACGGATCAACCTTGCGGCTTTCAGGCGGATGAATTTCAACGGCCTCATACTCGGGACCGAGAATCTCATTCTTGATCCGCTGGAAGTCCCGCCAGTCATGCCTGGCCGACTGATCGAAGTTGGCTATACCAAGGCGCACTGCCTGGACCTCCAGGCCCATGACCAGCACTTGCTGCCAGCGGAGCGTGACCTGGTAGCGGCTATTCTCATAGAACGTGGTGCCGGGCATCGGCGGCGAGGCAGCCCGGACAAACGGCGTCCACTTGGGCAGCTTTGCGGCCGACGGATAATTCGGATTGTTGGGCGGCTCAGGTCTCATGCTGCTTTCCCTCCTGGGGATTCTGGTACAAGTGCCGATACAAGTCTGGACTGACATTGGGGTCGAGCAAGTCCTTGGCCGCCTCCAGCAGGTGGTATGCGAGTTGGTTGGCTGGCTCTTTCATGTCATTGCAGCGTGGAATCGTCTGCTGCATCTGGTGCAGGCGCGTGACGCTGGCCTGGACGCCGACGGCAAAGCCCTCCTGCCGGCCTTGGCGCAGACCCTTGCGAAGTCCATTGCGATACCAGCAGTAGCTGGTGAGCACCCACAGAAGCTGGGCAAGGATCATCAGGATCGTGCTTAGCATCAGTACACCTTGATGGGCCGCGTCGGCGGCGTCGTGTTGGCTTGGGGAGTTGATGCGTCTGGCCTGCGCCAGCCGCTTGCGGCCAGGACATCGATGATCGTCTTGGCCTGATCGAAGCTGACGTTGGAGTCGTAGCCGTAGCGAGATAGGAGCTTGGCCTGCTTGAACGTGCAGCCGTTGGCCTGCCGGCGGGCGATCATCGTCTCCATGAGCTGATGCGCCTGCGTGAACGTCTTGACCTGGTGCGGCGGGATGCCGAACTTCTCCAAGGCGGCAAGCTGCTTCTCGGTGGGAAGTCTTCCCTTGTTCCAGCCGCGCTCGACCCATGGCTCGACCTGGAGCACCTCCATCGGCTCGATGACCTGGCTGCTGTACCTGGCCTTGATGCGAAGACCTGCCCGCCGCGCACGCTCAGCGGCAAGCTCCGCCTCTCTCCGGGCGGCCTCCTTCTCGGCCTGGATCTCGGCGGCGGCGGCATCCAGCGCCATCGCCATGTCCTGCGGCTCCTGGCTGGCGGCCACAAAGGCCTTGGCACGGTCAACCACGTCATCGCTGTAGTTGCCACCCAGGATGTCGGCGGTGGTCATCAACCGATGCCGGCCGCAGTTGCCAACGAAGTCGATGATCTCAACGAACGGCTTGTCGCTGTTTTGGATCACCCATCGCCGCGCCGCCGCGGCCTCATCGCTCTCGCGGCCTTCGCAAAGGCTGGGATCGTCCACCAGGCCCGGCAGCGGGCGCGTGCCCCTGCCTGCCATCTGCGCGTAGAGAGCCCGGCTCTTTGTGGGCCTGGCCATGACGATGACCATGATGCCAGGATCGTCAAAGCCCTCAGTGGCCACGCCGACATTGACGAGGAACTGGAAGCGGCCGAGGGCATAATCGCCCAGCATCTGCCGGCGCTCTTCCTTCGGCGTCTTGCCGCAGACGAAGCGGGCGCAGCCCTTTGTGTGCCGGTTGAATATCTCGGCCAGGCGCTCTGCCTGCTCGATGCTGGCAGCAAAGACGAGCGTCTTGCGGCCGGCGGTAAGCTCCAGCGTCGGGGACGCTACCGCGTGAAGGTTCTCCTCGAACTCCATGACGCGCGACAGGTCCGCCCCGTTGAGGTCGCCGGCGGTCGTTCGCACGCTGGAGAGGTCCAGGCCCACGACGGTAACCATCCGCTGCTTGATGGGCACAAGCCAGCCATCGCGGATGGCGTCCAGCAATTCATAGTCATACGCCACAGACTGAAATACCTGGCCCAGGGCCTCCTCGTCTGCTCGATCCGGCGTGGCTGTCACACCCAGCACCTTCAGCGCCGGGTTCTGCCGGTAGTAGTCGATGACCTTGCGATAGGTGGTTGCCACGGTGTGCTGAGCCTCATCGATGATTAGCAGTGAGAACTCAAAAGGGTCAAAGCGGATCATCCGTCCCAGGCCGTCGGCCCCAGCGTTCTGCGTCTGGATCGATGACACAACGATGTCCGAGCGGATCAGCTCGCCGCTGCCGGCTTCGAACTCGGCCATCTCGATGTCAGGCTTCTCGCCCGTGACAGCCTCGATCTTGCTGGCGCCCTGCCAGATCAGCTCCTCGCGGTGCGCAACGAGCATGGCCCGGCCTGGCGGTCTATTCTTGATTACATGGGAGAAGACGACGGTCTTGCCCGTGCCGGTGGGCATGACCACCAGGGCCGAGTCGTGCTCCCGCCACGCCTGGAAGATGCCGTCCAGAGCGTGCTGCTGGTAGGGCCGAAGGTTCACTTCAAGTCCCTCGGCGCTGCCTTGTAGTCGAACTTGGGAAGCCAGCCCTGGGCGCGACAGGCCTTGCACCCGTCGCCAGAGCAGTACGGGCAGACGGCATAAGGCCGGCATGAGCGCAGGCGGACGATGGCCCTGGTAAACTCTGCCTTGAAGGCACTGACGTTCAGGAAGCTATACAGCACGTCGCCTTCATCAATAGATGCCAGCACGGCTGCGCGGGCATCCGTCATCGCCTTGACGATCTTGTTGACCTCGCTGCGACGGCGGAATGCCTCGGCGATTGCGCCGTTGATGGGCGTGCCGGTTGCGTCCACGTCGCCCTGGATCGGCGGCTCGTCGTTGTCGTCATCATCCTCCAGGACCTGGAGGTCTGCCTGGATGCCTTCTGGAGACGTTTTTGGTGCCAGGTCCAGTGGTATATCATCAATATCAACCTGAACTTCGGGTTGTGCCTCCTGAGGTGCGCGATGCGATGGATACTGTCGGCCATCACTGGTTGTTCGAGTGGAGCATTGGCCAATTTGGCCAATGCTCTCCAACTGCGCGCGATACTTGCCCACCATCGAATGGCTGACGCCGACCGCTTCCGCAATTGAGCGATCTGACATCTCCGGGAACTCTTTCAGGGCAACTTTTACCGCGTTGATCTTGTCGGCGTTTGTCAGCGGCAGGCCGTGTTTCCTGTTGGCCGAGAGCGCCAGTTTGACAGCATCCTTGCGGCCGCCAGGCCGAATGATGGCCATAATGGTTGTCTGTCCGCACTTACGGGCCGCGGCGACTCGATGGAAGCCATCCCACGGCCAGTACGTCGTGCCGTCATAGAGAACCTCGACGGCATCGAACTTGTGGTCATCGGCCATCAACTCGGCGTACCGGTCGATGGTTTCGGTATTGAGTTGGACGCAGACCTGTGTGCCGCCATCCAGCGTGATCTTGTCCAGGGGCAAGCGTGTTGGGCGCATGATGACTATTGCTCCTCCTTGGGAAAGGCTGCTAGAAGGGAATGTCGCTGTCGTCGATAGGCGGTGGCTCTTGGGCGGTTTGAGCGACCGAGGCTGAAGGGGCCGGCGAAATGTCCGGCTGCGCGCCGGGGCGGGCGCGCAGGGCTACGATCTCGCCGAGATTGCCATCCTCGCCGATGTATTCCTTCACGCGGATCGACAGCCGCCGTCCAACCAGGTTGGCATTAGCGAACTGCTCGTGGGCGAAGTTCTCCAGGGTCACCCCTTCATCCTTCATGCTCTGCATGTTCGCGCCGGCGGCTGAGAGGATCGACCGCAGCGTCCAGCCGGCCTTCTCTGACAGAGTGACCATCGAGGCCACCTCCCGGCCGTTGGCATCGGCCATAATCAGCATCAGCCGCGGCGCGCAGCCGCTGGATACGGATGTTCTGAATGGCCCACTCTTGTTGCCAAAGACGATCTTGGTGATCTGAACCTGGACATCCTGGCCGAGTGGAATGCGCGGGGCATCGGCGGAATCTTCTTCTGTCCAATCGAAGGCCATTACTGCTGCTCTCCTTTGATTCTGCTTTCGATCTTGCGGATGATCGCGTCCACTTCCTCCTGGGCCAGGTCGTTAAGGCTTGCGACCTTGAAGTGGCCGCACCAGCGGGCCTGGATTTCGTCTGTGAGGTTGTGGGCCTCGATAAGGGACTTGAGCTTGGTGAGGTCCGCTTTCGACTTTGCAGGAACCGAGTTAGCGATGTGCTGCTCGACTTCTGCAAGAGCCTTATCCACAGCCATTCCAGGCTTCGGCTGCCGGGCGGACTTTTCAGCCGGCAGCGGAGCAGCCTCGATGACGTTGAGCGGCTCGCCCGTCTCACCATCGATCTGGATGCCCAGTTCATCCGGCGTGTAGACAGGCCCGCAGAACACGTCCGGGCAGTACCACTTGGCGCCATTGGATAGCGCACGAGCAAAGAGCATGTTGCGTGGATAGCCCTTCCAGTTATCGCCCTTGTCCAGGCCAGCCTTGCGGGCATCGGTCATGCTGAAGCTGGACTCACCGACTACTTGGCCGTCCTGGCTGAAGATCAGCGTGCAGGATTGGTCAGTGAGTTCCTTGATGCGGTAGTCGTATCGCTTGGAGCGTTTGATGGCAGCCGCCATGATGCTGGCGGACATGGTGACGCGGTTCTTGACGATGAAGATGCCGGTCATGCTGGCCACCGGGCCAAAGCCCAGTTCCTTACCGGCCTGAATCTTCACGATGGCCTGTGCGGCGTCGCGGGCGTCGGCGAAGTAGCCGCTTGCGGCAAAGACCTGGCCAAGCTGGGCGAGCGGCATATCGCCTTCGTACTTCTGGATTGCAGTTGTCACTCTGGCACCCTTCCTGAACGTGGCGCGGTCAGGTCGGGGCAATCGGCACTTGCTCCTGATTCATTTGCGGAGGCAGGAGTTGAACCTGCCGCAGCCGGCTTAATGGGGCCGGCATGCCCACCGGGGCATCTCTCCGCTGTAACAGCCGGCCGGCGAGCACAGGCTCACCGACCGGCACCTAACCGCGCCGACTGTCTGGCCAAGGCCATCGCAGAGGCGATACCGCGCCGGGGCTAGCGCTTTATCCGACAGGAACCTGCGGGGGGAGACAGGTATGCCGGTGGTATCGCCTGTGCGGCAGCCGGGCCATCCGTGGCCGCGCGGCTAACTCATAAAACCTGCCGCCTTCAGCCGGCGCTTGGCCTCTTCGATCTGCCGACGGCGTGCCGCCGGGTCCCTTGGGCGATACCTTCTGGCGGCGCGCCTTGGCGGCAGTTCCGGGTCGGCATGGGCCAGCGCCAGGTAGAACCGTTCGAGCGCCTCGCGCGAGGTCATGATGTTTCGGCCGATCTTCAGGTATTCGAGCCGCACGCCATGAATACCCATGCGGCACCATCGCCAAAGGCTGATCGTGGTGTGGCGCTTGCCGTTGATGCTCGGCAACTGCTCGGACGCCTCCGACAGCGTCAGCAGGTGTTCATGGGTGCCGATCATGGGCCGAGGGACATCCTGCGCGGCTGATTGATTGGCATTGATGTGTGCTTGCTCGTTCATGAATTCCAGCGTAGCGGAGGAATTCAAAGGCTCAAATAGCGCAGGCTCACTCACACCCACTTCAGACCTACTTAGGCGCGCTTTTTACTGAATGTCCTGCCACTAAGAGACCAATCGAGCGGCTGTCGAAGCCGCTTTTTGCTGGACAAATTGCCGATGCGCGGTAACATCACTCTCGCTCCAACCTCCGCCTGGGGAAACGGCGGAGAGGACAATCCGGCTGAGCCGCCGGTTCTATTGCGAGGGCAGGGCGAGAAATCGCTCACTCGATCCTTCCTGCCTGGCCCGCTTCGGGCAAGTTTCCGAACAGAGTTGCGTTATCTCATGCGCGGTCGATGCTGCGCCAGGCAGACCTTTCGGTCGCATATTAGGGCCGGGGAAGAAGGATGGGACAATCATGAACGCGAGAAAGACGGTGAAAACGGCAATCACTGCAATGTTGCTGGCAGTGAGCGTCCTCTCGGTGACAGCAAACCGAACGTTGGCGGCATTCAATCCCGGCATAATGTGGACCGAGACGGTTCCTTCATCGATGGACATCGCTTGGGTGGACATGGGCAGTCACGTAGATGGTTACCGTTCGTGGGACTTGGTCATAACACTCGAAACGACATTGCAGTTCCCCGGCGCCGGTAATGACTGGACCAATGCGCACTTTGAGCTCACCACGATTGCTGGCAGCATTCTTCAGGTGGATACTGACTTCGATCTTCCTGGCGAGGTTGTCCATCAAAACTTGTGGCCAATATTCGAAAATCTGCAGTGGGATACGGCCGCTATCGGCGCGCCCAAGTCGGACGGCAACTACATCGTTCCTTGGCCCGCCGACAAGTATGGCACGCCTGAAGTGGTCCCTGGTGCAGTCTGCAACACATCGACCATCAACATGGATTGGTACGACTACGCCTTGGAAGGCCCCGGCACATTCCACATCTTCCGCCTGACTGTCTCCGATGACTGGACAGGCACATGGAGTGGTGCGGTTTCCGACCTCCTGAGCTCCGGAGCTGGGGATAGTTTCGGTCAACGACCGGAATCCATCTGGAACGGGACAACCGGCGATTGGACGGATTCCGCGCGTTGGTCATCTAACCCCCTCTACCCTGACAACGGCAACGGTGGTCTCAGTTACCACGTCGCCACCATGAACTCCGGCACCGTCAGCCTCGATCAGCACATCGTCATTTCGAGCCTGAACCTCAGCGGGGGAGCCCTCACCGGAAGCTACAACCTCACACTTAACGAAGGCGGGGCCTGGATTGGCGGAACGATGAGCGGCTCTGGCACCACAATTAATGCCGGGACACTGACCATCAGCGGAACCGATGGCAAGTTTCTCGATGGCCGGACGCTCCAGAACACTGGGAAGGTGAACTGGACAGGCGGAACCATCTGTAGCACAGGTAGTGCCCCAGTGATCAACAACGAGGATGGCGGCCTATTTGATGCCCAAGCTGATGGCACGATTCTAAGCCGGAACAACAGCTCAGATCCCGGCGGGACGTTCAACAACGTTGGCACATTCCTCAAGAGCGCCGGAACCGGCATAGCGACCATTGATTCTCCGTGGGTCTTCAACAACACGGGAACCGTTGAGGTGCGCAGCGGCACCCTGAGTATCGGGAGCAGCGGAACTGCCAGCGGAGCCTTCAAAGTTCTTTCAGACGCGAAGCTGGACTTCGGTAGTGATCTGGCTTACCAGAACCTTTCTGGAGCGACTATCATCAATGACGGCACCATTTCCATAAGCCAATCGCAGGTTGAACTTGGCATGGCCTTGTTCAGTGGGACCGGCAAGCTTGACCTTTGTGGAGGCGTTGCCGAGTTCGACAGCCCGACTGACATCGAAACGCGAGTGGCTCTGCGTGCGGGAAGCCTAAGCGGCACCGGGCAAGCAACATTCACACAATTGACTTGGACTGGCGGGACGATGAGCGGCACTGGTACCACGGTCAACGCAGGGATTCTGACCATCAGCGGAACCAATGGCAAGTTTCTCGATGGCCGGACGCTCCAGAACACCGGGAAAGTGAACTGGACGGGCGGGACCCTCTATAGCACAGGCAGTGCCCCCCTGCTCAACAACGAAGATGGCGGCGTATTTGATGCCCAAGCTGATGGCATACTTTTAAGCCGGAACAACAGCTCAGACCCGGGTGGGGCGTTCAACAACGTCGGCACATTTCTCAAGAGCGCCGGAACCGGCACAGCGATCATTGATTCTCCGTGGGTCTTCAACAACACGGGAACCGTTGAGGTGCGCAGCGGCACCCTGAAGTTTGCTGGAACTTTTACCCAGATGGGAGCGGGAATGACAATCGTGAACGAGGGATGTACCTTAGAAGGAGTCGATTTCTCGGCCCACAGAATCGTCAACAACGGGACAATAAGATCCAAGGGGAGCATGACGCTTGGAGACGCCACCACATATGACGGCTACAGCGGAACAGGCAACTTGGAAGCCGGTAGCTACACGATCACCTTAAACTCGGCTGGATTCATCACCCTGCCCCGGTTGACGACGCTGAGCGGAGGGACGATCATCGCGAGCAAGGGACTGGCCCTTGGCATGGCGACGAACTTTGTTGGCTTGGGTAATCTGAATGCCAAGATCGCGGCTGGTTTTGCCTCGACGATCCAAGCAACCGGCGACCTGAGCGTGGGCGATAGCACCTCCTATGCGGGGTTCTTCAGCGATGGTGAACTCTACGCAAACAATAACACCGTGCGGCTCATGGACAAGAATGAGGCGGTTTTGGGTTCTCTCACGGTGGTGGGTAGCGCCGAAGGACCGGGCACGATCTCCGCGGCTAATGGGCTGCAGTTGGAATTTGGTAAGAACATCGTCGGCCATGGATTGATTGACACGCCCAACGATGCGACCAAGCCATTTGTCAACAACGGCGCGATCGAAGGCGATTCGATGAGCGACCCAATCTACCTCAACGGCTACATCAAGGGTGTCGGCACATTGAACAATGTGATAATCCTTGGCACCGACTCCCCAGGTTTCAGTCCCGTGAAGCAGATGGTTGGTAGCAAGGGCTGGGCAGAAGGTGCCCTGCTCATCATGGAACTAGGCGGCCAGATGGCAGGCAGCCAGTTCGACCAGATTATTGCCAGCGACACGCTTCTATTTGGTGGGACACTGGAAGTTGCCCTCATTGATGGATACAGCCCGGCCCTTGGAGACAAGTTCGATCTGTTTGACTGGCAGGCGAAGACGGGCGAGTTTGACAACCTAGTGCTGCCGGCGCTCTCTTCGGGGCTGAGTTGGGACGCCACGAGGATCAACGTTGATGGTTCGCTGTCGGTCGTGCCAGAGCCAGCCATGCTGTCGCTGCTGATTCTTGGCGGATTGACATCACTCAGACGCCGGAGGAACGATTCGATTCAGACAGCCCCTCGTCGGTAGCGGCGGGCCTAAGCGAGTGACACTTTTCCACTGGGTTTCTTGAACTTTGACCGTGCGCAGTGATGATCGAGTTTCAGAAATAGACTACGGCCGAGCCGGCAGAAAAGCGAGGACAAGATTATGCAAACAAGGAGAATCATTGTGGTGGTCGCGGCGGCACTATTGGCGGTCGAGACCGCACAGGGCGATAGTTTCGGCACGGGCGACTACCAGTTCACGATTGACTTCGTACTTATCTCAGGCAGCAGCAATCCCTCCAGCGGAATCTCAACGGGGAACGGGTTTACGTTTACCGGCATCAGCAACGACTATCGCATGGGAATCTATGAGATCACCAATAGCCAGTGGAACAAGTTCAAGGCTGCCCACGGCGCGCCAACGGGCAATCCATCGGATGCATATGATCGGGATTCATCATGGACGGGAAATATGCCGGTCGATTGTGTAAGCTGGTACGAGGCTGCACAGTTTGTCAACTGGCTTAATACCAGCACTGGCCATCAGGCAGCCTACAAGTTCACCGGTACCTTGGGCACGAGCGACTACACGTTTACCACCTGGTCGGCTGCAGAGGCCGCTGGTGGAAACAATCTCTATCGCCATAAAGACGCGTTCTACTACTTGCCGAGCGAAGGTGAATGGGTCAAGGCAGCATATTGGAACGGGACCACCGTACAGCTTTATGCCACCAAGCCTGGCGAAACTCTGACCCAAGGTGACGGTACTAGCGGCACAGGCTGGAGGTACCGTAGCGATCAGCACGCTAACCTGACTCCTTGGGATGTGGGTAGCGGCAGTCAGGAACTCAACGGAACCTATGACATGATGGGCAATGTCAACGAGTACATGGAAAGCCCTTATCACGATGGAGAATATCAGGCCGAAGCGATCAGAGGATACCGAGGAGGGGCATTTGGCGACTATAATGGCGTCCTCTGGAGTTGGCAACGAATGGGCAGCTACCCATTCTATGATACCTATTCCGGCTTCCGCGTTGCCTCCGTCCCTGAACCATGCAGTATGGCGCTGGTCACATTTGGGGGCTTGCTGTTATTGAGGCGTGCAGGAAGGGCATTTAAAAGAGGCCACTGATCTCGCTGCGCAGCGGCGGAAGGTCGATACCTTTCTGGCGGTAGTCCTGCCAGGCCAGCACAAGGTCCTTTGTGAAGTACACGGCGCTCTGGCCGCGGGCGCGTGGTACCGCCGGCGCCGGAAGACGAATTCTTTCATGCTTGGCTGCATCCATGACGGCATTCTTGCGTGCCTTTGCTGATTCGCCGGGGCGAAGCTGACAATAGTTCTCGATGAAGTCCATCAGCGTCGTCATCTGCCAGGCCGGATGAAAGGCTGCAAGACCGCTGGCGGCTCTTTGAACCACCTTGTCGAGCGTCTTGCGGCGGCCGGGATTGAACGGCTTGGCGATGAAATCGAACGCGCCTTGCTTCACCATTTCCACGGCCTGGTCGGGGTCGCTCACGTCATAGGCGGTGATGATGATTACGCGCATGCCGTTGAGACGCGGGTCGCGCTTTATCTGCTCAAACAGGTTGTCGCCATTCTGGAGTCGCTTGATGCCACCAGGCTCATACGGAATCTCGCGGTCCAGAAGCGTGTAGTCGTAATCATGCTTGGCCAGCAGTGCCGTGGCTTCCGCCTGCGAGCCGGCCACTTCGAACTTGTGGCCGACAGAGTTCAGTACTGCCGAGACATAATTAACATCGGCGGCATTGTCCTCGACAACCAGAGCTTTGGGGCACCTGGTCATTGTGGCTTGGCTCCTTGCGGAACTCTTATCGCCACCGTTGTGCCGGCGCCCGGCTTGCTATCGATGCTGAGCTCGCCTTCATGGGCCAGGACGATCTCGCGCGCGGTCGGCAGCCCAAGGCCGCTGGAACACGGCTTGGTATTGCTCTTGGCTCCTGGCATAAATGCCCGCACATTCTGGAGGCTCTGGGCGGACATGCCGCGGCCTGTGTCAGCGACAGTCACAACGGCTTCGGCACCTTCAAGATGAGCGCTGACGCAAATGCGCCCGGCCCGTAGGGAGTCGCTGCCAGTCCAGAACGACTCGTAGGCATTCTTGATGACATTCACCAGCGCCTGGAGCAAGGCCTGCTCATTGGCGCTGACCTTCAGTTGCGATGGCACTTTCATGACAACTGAGACGGCAGCTGCATCCAGCCCCTGTGCCTTCAGAGCCTCAGCGGCAAGTTCATTCGCCTGGCGAACCAGATCTCGCAGGCTGCAGCGCCGTCGCGAGCGTCCGATGGATCGGATTGTCAGCCGCAACTCATCGACGTATGCCTCCAATAGCAACCTGGCGCGATGCACTCGCGCGGCATCGCCAGCAAGTGGATGACCCTCGCTCTGGAGCTTTTCGGCCAGTCGCTCAGAGATTGACATGTTGCTCAGGAGCGTGCCCAGATCGTGGATCATGGACAAGAGCCGTCGCCTGGTCTTCAGCCGCGCGATGGCCTCGATCTCTTGAAGCACCCCCTTGCCATACCGTGCTGTCAGCCGGGCGAAACGACCGGCCACAGCGTCGTGGTCCTGCCGGTCCGCCAGCAACTGCTGGACGGCACCTCTCCTCACCAGGGCGACCGCGGCTGAGCGCGCAACATAGGCATTGTCGTCTGCCTTCAAAGCCGCCCCAACTTGTTCGGCGAGGTCCTTCGGCAGATATTGCACCGCCTCGGCGATTCGCTGCCGGACCTCCCACTTGGGGTCCTTGGCCAGGAGCCGGATCAAGGGGAGCATCGTCGCACCGGAGCCAGCACGAAGCTCCTCGGCGATGAAAGATGCGGCCTCCAGACGATGGCGCCACGGCACCGCTTCAGGATTGGCCTCCAGTCGGGTGGTCAATGCCTGCACATCGAATCTGTAACGCTGGAGAACCATCAGTAACCGTACCTGGCCATTCTGGCCTCAAACGCAGCCGGTCCGCCCTCCAATGCCATCACCTGCGCCTTGAGTTCCTCCAAGCTCCCGTGCGCAACGATTTTACCGTGTACGCCATTGGACCTCATCAGGAAGAGCATCTCGGCATCACCCAGCACAGGGATATTGGGGTTGTGCGTAACGAAGACCATCTGTCGCCGCCCCTTCATCTTGTGGATCGTGCTGACGATGGTCTCGTAGACGAAGCTGTTGTCGAGGTTGTCTTCAGGCTGGTCGATCAGCAGCGGGTTCTTGCTGTCGAGCATCAGGATCGGCAGGATTGCCGTGCACTTCTGACCGCTGGAGAGCGACAGCGAGTTCTTGTAAGTCTCGCCGTCGAGCAGCTCGATCTTCGGCAGGTCCACCAGTTCAACAGCTTCAAGCTCGAATAGCCGCTCGCAATCAGCCAACTTCGCCACCGTCTTCTCAGCCTGCTCGGCGTTGATGCCGCCTTCCTCGACTAGACGGTCGCGATCACGCTGGCGAAGAAGCTTCGCCAGTTCAGCCGGAGCAAATGCCTGCGAGAGCTTCTCAGCCACGCCCGTATATCTCATGCGGCTGTCCACGAGGCATTCGGCAAGAAGCTGCTGATAGAGCGAACTGTCGCCATTGTGCCGCAGGCTGACGCGGATCGCAGGCCCAAGACTCTCGTTGATCCTGTCTACAACTGCCTGCCGAACAAGAGTGCGCTGATCTGCCAGCTGGCTCAGTTCCTGCAGGAGCGCTTCCCTTTGCGCCCACAGCTTCTTGAGCTTCTCGGCCACATCGCGCTGAATACGCCGCTGGGCATTTAGTTCGTTGCGCTGGCGTTCCAGCCGCATCCGCTCGACCGACTTGGCCTTCTCCTCTTTGAACTTCTCCTGGAGCTTCCGCAGTGCCACTTCATCCTTGTCCCTCAGCAAGCGAAGCTTCTTAAGGCAGCCAGCGAGTGCCTGCATGGCTGCCGCTGTCGTGCCGTAGAGGTCATTCATCATTCGAAGCACATGGCGAAAATGTTGCTGCTCAACCGCTGGCGTGCCGTCAGGCTTGACGTAGTACTCCTCAACGTGCAGCCGGTACATATCAACCAGTTCCAGGACAGTCAGTTCCCCGGCCTGATCCTTGAGCGTGCGGCCAAAGGCAATCCATTGCGCAATTACCCGGTGGTACTTCTGGATGGCCTCCAGCGACCCAAATGTACCTAGATAGATGCATCGGCCGTTGAGACGAACATACGCGCGGCCGGAGGCCTTGTGGCAGGACAGTGAAGGAACTTTTCGAGAACTCTGCTGGGGTGATTTTGCTGCGTTCACGGCTGTTACTCCGAGGCGCGCGTAATTACGCGCGCTTTTGCTCGGTTACGGCCGCTCCGCAGTCTTTTTGCGGGTATACGCAACTCGCGTATTCAGCGTACTTTGCAACTCACAGCCGACCTTGGGATTTGAACCCAAAACCTCAGCTTTACGAAAGCTGTGCTCTACCGTTGAGCTAGGTCGGCGCGATCTGGCGTATCTGTCGGCAGACTTCGTTACTGAATCGTCTGATGATATACACCGCAACGCCCAAACGACAAGGCGATTTTACGGCCAAGCTCGTCAGGCTGTCAAGCTTCTGACGCGCCTTGCTGTAAGGTGTAAGGTCGTGTTCTGTTTCAAGACTTGTTGGAGCTAACGCGGACGGGACGTCCGCGATACTCGCCGGCGGGACGCCCGCGCCACTACCCGCGCCAGGGCCGCGTCACGTCAGTTATACCCTGCGGGTTGCGCGACGAATCTTCCCTGTGGAATTATGGCCAGGAGGGATTTAGAATCCCTTGCTGATGAGAGGAGACAAATCATTATGTCCGGTAGTGTAAAGAAGATCGTCCTGGCCTATAGCGGCGGGTTGGATACATCCGTCATTCTGCCCTGGCTGAAGGAGAAGTACGGCGCGGAGGTTATCGCGCTGGTGGCCGACGTGGGCCAGGGCGAGGGTGAGTTGGAAGGCATCGAGGCCAAGGCCAAGGCCAGCGGCGCCAGCAAGTGCATCGTGGCTGACCTCAAGAAGGAATTCGCCGAGCAGTATTGTTTCAAGATGCTGCAGGCGTCGGCAATTTATGAGAATCTGTACATGCTGGGCACGTCGATCGCCCGCCCGCTGATCGCCAAGGCCCAGGTTGAGTGTGCCAAGAAGGAGAAGGCTGACGCGGTCGCTCATGGTGCAACGGGCAAGGGCAACGACCAGGTGCGCTTCGAGCTGACGTACATGGCCCTTGCGCCGCAACTGACAATCATCGCGCCGTGGAAGGACCCCAGCTTCGAGCTGACCAGCCGCGAGGCCGCCATCGAGTACGCCAAGAGCCGCGGCATTCCCATCGCGCAGAGCAAGAAGAAGATTTATTCGCGCGATCGCAATCTCTGGCATATCTCGCACGAGGGCGCCGACCTCGAAGACCCCGCCAACGAGCCCAAGGACGACCTGTGGGTGATGTCCGTGCCGGTATCCAAGGCCCCGAGCAAGCCGCAGTACGTCACCATCGACTTCCAGGCTGGCGTGCCGGTGGCGGTGGACGGCCGAAAGATGGCCGGCGATGCACTCATCGCCAAGCTCAACGAAATCGGCGGCAGACACGCCGTCGGGCAGACAGACCTGGTTGAAAACCGCCTGGTGGGGATCAAGAGCCGCGGCGCATACGAGACGCCCGGCGGGACGATCCTCTACGAGGCCCACCGTGCACTGGAGAGCCTGACGCTGGATCGCGAGATGCTGCACTACAAGCAGCAGGTGGCGCTGAAGTACGCTGAGATGGTCTATTATGGCCAGTGGTTCTGTCCGCTGCGCGAGGCCATCGACGCCTTCGTGAGCTACACGCAGAAGAACGTTACCGGCAGCGTAAAGGTCAAGTGCCTCAAGGGCCGCTCGACGGTCGCGGGAGTTGAAAGCCCCAAGAGCCTCTACAGCGGCAAGCTGGCGAGTTTCACCATGGGCAGCGAGTACACGCCAAGCGATGCCACCGGATTCATCAAGCTCTTTGGCCTGCAGATGCGAGGCAGAGGCAAGTAGCGTTCCAGCCCCAAAGGGGCGCGATATGGAAGCCCAGGGCGGAGCGAAGCGCAGCCCTGGGTCGCTGGGCAATAATTGGTTGAGCCCTGAAGGGGCGGAATCACGGCTGCTTGATCTCGCCCTTTCAGGGCTCGCCCGTCGCGGCGGATGAACCCAGGCCTGCACTGCGCTTCGGCCTGGGCTTCCAGATTTCGGCCCTTCGGGCCTGACGGCTCTGTGCGTGATTTGCCCTTCAGGTCTGCCGGCGTAATTCGCCCTTCGGGCCTGAGGGCTCTGTGCGTAATGTGCCGTTCGGGCCTGGCGGGTCTGTGCGTGATTCGGCCTTTGGGCATGATGGTGATTATGGATACAATCTGGATCATCTTCCTGGCTGTCATTGGCGCGTGCGTGGGCAGCTTCCTCAACGTCGTCATCTACCGCCTGCCGCGCGGCGAGAGCATCGTCTTTCCGGGCAGCCACTGCCCGAGTTGCGGCCGGGCCATCAGGGCCTACGACAACATCCCGATCCTGAGTTACCTGCTCCTTCTGGGCAAGTGCCGGTTTTGCAAGGTGCGGATCTCGCCGCGGTACATCGCCGTCGAGGCGCTGACAGCCGGCCTGCTGGTGGGCCTGTACGTCTGCTACTACATCCTGCACCTGCGAGACGGCAGCGGAACTTTCGAGCACTCCTGGCCGACCTACGCGGCGCACGCGGCGCTGCTGTGCGGCCTGCTGGTCTGTTCGGCTGTTGATATCGAGCATTGGATCGTCCCGCTGGAGGTCTGCTGGATCGTCTCGATGATCGGCATAATCGCAGCCGCAGCCGCCCCGCAGCAATCATGGATGCCGCCCATCTCCGCGCCTTGGGCGGCAAGCAGCCTTGCGGCGGCGGCAGGGCTGGTCATCTCGCTGATATTGCAACATTATGGATTGATCCAGCCGAGTTTCATGGATGCCCGCGACAAGCCCATCGCATCGCTGGCAAAGCACACCGCCGACTCCGCAGCCATCAAAGACAAGAAGCAGCCCAAGGCGGTGGCGTTCACAAGAGAGCATGGCGTCAATCCGCGGGTCGAAATCCTGCGCGAGGTGATGTTCCTCACGCCGGCCATCGTCCTGGCCGTCGTCGCATATACCCTGGTGACAAACGTACACGTTCCGGGGCGGGCGTGGCAGAAGCTGCTGGATTGGCCGATGGTCGGGGCGCACATCAAGGGCCTGCTGGCTGCCGTTATGGGCTATCTCATCGGCGGGCTGTGGATATGGGGCACGCGAATCCTCGGCACGCTGGCCTTCGGAAAGGAGGCCATGGGATTGGGCGATGTACACATCCTGGCCGCCGTGGGCGCAGTTACCGGCTGGATTGTCCCCAGCGTGGCGTTCTTCCTGGCTCCGCTGTTTGGCCTGCTGTGGGCGCTATATTTGTGGCTGAGGCGAAATCAAAAGGAATTGCCATACGGCCCCTGGCTGGCGGCGGCATCGGTCGTGGTTATGATCTTCCACGACAAGTTCTTCGCCTTGTTCCGTGCGTACATGGACGCGATGAGCTACTGATCGGGGCGCAGGAAGCCCCGCCAGGAAGCCCCGCACGGAAGTGCGGGGATGTCGTTCGCTTTCTACGGGCGTATTCAGATCTGCGTGAGGATCGCAGCTTGTCCTGTCGCGGACCGTGTGCCCCCGCGTGCGTTGCGTTGCAGCTTTGGCTTCGCATTCGGGTGCGGTACCGCGGACGAGACGTCCGCGGTACACGCGGGCAAGATGCCCGCGACACGATATCCCCCTGCTTCCGCAGGGGGCTTTGTTCAGGCATCCACATTTCGGGAGAGAGAGAATGAACTTCGCGAGCATGAAAGGTTACATGCTGACGCTGGCAAGCGCACTGGTCATCCTGGCGGCGATCATCCTGGTCGTCATGAACTGGGGCAATCCGTTCGAGCTCAGCCTGTACTGGAAAATCTTCAAGGGCAACAGCCTGGGCCTGCTCATGCTGCTGTCAGCCGTGAGCGGAATCATCATCTGGTGGGCCTTCAGGCTGCTGATCGCCGGCGTGCGCTCGCTCCGCAAAGGCAAAATGCAGCAGACGCTCCATCGCGTGATCAGTCAGCCGCCAAAGCAATAAGACAAACTGCCCCTTCAGCCTGGCGTGTGCATAGCGAATCCGATGAGCTTTGCCGATTAGCACTGCCTGCCACCATGTGCGCCGTGGCATGAAGTCAGTCTGTCTTCACTTCGTGATTCTGCGGTTCTATTGTTCGATGTTCTGCTGTTCGCCGTTTCTTCCGGTATCCGGTCCTCCAGACAACTTGAAACCTCCACGCGTGGCGCTACTATTCTCAGTGTCACTTTCACGGCTACTTCGAGGAGAAACACCATGTGCCAGACTTGCGGATGCAGCCCATGTCAAAAATGCGGCCGGGAGATCAAAGACAAGGTTTGCAGCGGCTGTAAGAAGCCCTCGAACCAGTGCACCTGTCCACCGGTGAAGACCAAGAAGGAGTAAGGGCGCCGGGCCTTGCTACTGCGGGAACGAAGGATCGTGGTTTGCGGAGCAACCACGGTTGGTGGGAAGCATGGGAAGCGTGGCGGCTTCGCCTTTTCGGGACTTCGCAAACATTGCACGATCGGGCTCAAAGACCGTGCGATGACATAGCCTGCGCGCAGATTGAACACATCCACCGCACGAAAGAAGACCATTTAGAGAATGATTTTGTCCCGGCACCCCAAGGCTTTACGACAACACGTCGTTTTATCTGACGCACTTTCTGCGCACAAACCAGGGCGCGACGCGCTAATGGTGGGCGCGGAAGGTGCGCCTATTTTGGATGTCGAGATCAACATGCATGGTTAGACCGGTTCTGGAAAGTAATGCCGTGAGCAGGCGTCGTCAAGCGGGCCTATGGCAAGGAAGGCGGAGCCGCCTGCAGGCGCCGCATAGCCTAAGTCTTCGCTGGCCCCTTCGGGGCTGCGCTTCGACTTAGGCACTACTAATTATGTTGCGGAAGGACTGTAACCGTGTTTATCATTCCGCTTCGCTGTCTTTGGCCCGGCCAATGTGGATTTCCGGCTTGGCCCGGCTGCATTTCACATAGAGAACGCAGAGCAATCAGGGCATTTCGCGTCGATCTGCCCTGGCAGAAGGATCTCATCATCGCTATCAGAGGAGACGCACTATGAAGAAGATCGCACTTGTGGTCGCGCTCGTTGTGGTTGCCGGCAGCATGATTGGTTGCCAGCAGCAGGCTGCCCCGGAGAAGGCTGCCCCCGCCAAGGCGGAAAAGAAGGTGGAGAAGTCGCCGGCGACGGCCCCCGCCAAAGTCGCCGAGAAGGCCCCGGCTGGGCCAGCCACCGCCAAGGCCGAGGCTGCCAAGGGCGATTGGAAACTGGCCTACACCGCCCAGTTCGCGGGCAAGCTCGACAAGGCATGGTCGGTCTTTCAGGGTGATGCCGAGGTAAAGGATGGCAAGCTCATCGTTTCTTCCGAGGTGCAGGATGCAACGACCATCCTGACGGCCCCGGCATTCACGAGCCCGAGCGTTCGCGTGGAGCTTACAGCCTCCCTGGAGCAGGCCCCGCAGGTCAGCGACCTGAGCATCCTCCTCAACGCCAGCAAGAACGATCCGATGGACGGCTATCTCTTCCAGTTCGGTGGCAAGGGCAACACGATGCTCGGCCTGAACAAGCATGATGAGATCATCAAGGCCACCGTCAAGGACAAGCCCCTCGTCGTGCCGGGCAAGAAGTACCAGATCGTGGCCGAGAATGACAAGGGCCACCTCAAGCTGATCGTCGACGGCCAGACGGTTATCGACTATGTGGACCCCTCGCCGATTTCAGGCAAGGACAACGCCCTGATCGGCTTCTACACGTGGGAGAGCAAGCTCGTTATTGAGAAACTGGCGGTGTACCAGAAATAGCCCGACAGGCCTTCGCGATTCATATCCGTTAGTTTCTTTTCAAGCAAAGAAATTTCTCGGCGGGCATACAAGACAATGCCTTTGAGGTCAAAGGCATTGTCTTGACTCCCGAGACATGCTCAAGGAAAGCCACGCACCAGATGGCTGGAACGCCTTACAGAAAGCCAGTTGCGGAAGCAAGGGGGATCCCCCATCTTCCGGCTGGGCTTCCAGTTGGTTCAACGTATGCCCGCTGAGAAATCTGCCCACGGCCTCGCTCGGTTCGGCCGCCCGGTCCGGGTTTGCCGTGATCATCCGCCGAAACATGTCGCCGTCAGCTGGCGGCGACGATAGAATTCAATCGGCATCAGTGAGACTGCGATTATGATTATCGGCATCGTCAGTGACAGTCACGGCAATTCGCGGCGACTTAAGGCTGCGCTGGCCGAGATGATTCGCCGGCAGGTCAAGACGATAGTCCACTGCGGGGACATTGGCTCGATTGACAACATCAAGATGCTGGGTTCGGTTCCGGCGGCCATCTATCTTGTAGCCGGCAACACCGACCGGCAGATAGATCACCTCGAAAGCACCGCCCGGAGATACAACATTCATTTTGCGTGGGAAGTGGTCGCGGTGGCGCTGGATGAAGATCGCTACCTGGTTGCAACCCACGGCGACGACGAGCAGGTGCTGGGCAGCCTGGTGCTAGGCCAGCAGTTCCCGTACATTTGCCATGGCCATACGCATCATCTGCGGGATGAGCGCATCGGCTGCGCCCGCGTGATTAACCCGGGCGCGCTGCACCGCTGCAGCAGGCCGACCATTGTCATTCTGGATACCGATCGGGATCACATCGACGTGGTGGATGTATCGATTGTCGAGGGGTACAGCGCGTCCGGGAAGCCGCCGTCCATAGTAGTCGAATGAGACCATCGGATTTTTTAGGCATTGATAGTTGTTTGGTATAGGCATACAATCGTTCGTATTATGCGAACACTCAAGAGACAGGTCATCGACTGGCTATTGCCTCGGGCGCGACGTAACGTGCTGACCTTGATGTTCATGAATCCGCGCCATCGTTGGCACTTGCGAGAAGTCGTTCGAAGAAGCGGCTGTGCTTTGGGCACCACGTATCAGGAGCTTAGGGGTCTGGTGGAATGTGGAATCCTTACCGCCTCTCGAGACGGAAATCGAGTCTATTACCAGGCAAATCCTTATTGCCCGATCTACCAGGAGCTTCTGGCACTAGTTCGCAAGACGTCGGGGCTGGCAGACGTGCTTCGGCCAGCCCTTGAGGCGCTCGGCAACTGTGTGGAAGTGGCATTCATCTATGGCAGCATGGCGCGACAAGAGGATCGATCCGGAAGCGATATCGACATAATGGTGATTGGCGATGCTGGTTTCGGCGAGGTCGTGAGCGCTCTGGCTGACGCTCAGGATGCGCTTGCACGAGAAGTCAATCCAAGCGTTTATTCATCACAGGAGTTCAGCAGGAAGCTCAAGGCGGGACATCATTTCCTTCAGGCCGTCATGAAAGAGCCAAAGATATTCCTGATTGGAGACAAGGATGAGCTTCGAAGATTGGCAACGTAGCGGCTGGCTTGTCGCTCATCATCCAGACGCCGGCGAGATAGCCGACCTGATCGCGGTAGTAGACCGTGACCTCGTGGATTGCAGATCGCCGGGGTTAAGCGCCGACTGGCGTTTCAATATTGCTTACAATGCAATTCTGCAAGCCGCGACGGCTGCGCTGGCAGCGGCTGGGTATCGAGCCGGACGAGATTCTCACCATTACCGAGTTCTTCAATCTCTGGCTATGACTATCGGATTGGAGCAACCCGTTCTTCGGCAGCTTGATGCTTTTCGCAAGAAGCGAAACCTTACCGGCTATGAGCGGATCGGGGCGGTTTCTGACAAAGAGGTGAACGAGGTAATTGAGACAGCGATAAGGATTCGACAGAGAGTCCTGGACTGGATGCGACAGACTCATGCGGATTTGCTATGAAGTCGGTTGTACCTAGTGGATCAAGTCGGTAACCAGGCGGACGATTTCGGGCATGGACTGCGCCATCATGCTGACCGGCGCAATGAGCATCGCGGTTGCCACCAGCATCAGGGCTACAGCCATCGGGCTGGTCTGGGCTTCGTGGCGGCAGAGCACTTGCGGCAGGGTTGCGTCCAGGCGGGCGGCAAATTCCTTCGCCCGGCCGGAAAGCTTGATCGTCACATTCTTCAGCAGCGGAAACTCGCACAGCCGGAGCTGAATATTGTTTTCCGAAATGATGAACAGGTTGCCATCTTGTTTGTAGTCCACAGCCATTTGTTGCAGGCTGCGGCCAACGGCCTGGCGAACTTCGTCCGCGGCAGCGTTGTAGATGACCCAGCTATGCTCGCGCGGCCCAAGCAGCAGGATGCCGGCGACGAAGATCACCGCCAGCAATGCCAGCGCCGGCAGGCTCGTGCCGAAATAGCTGATGGCCGGCAGGAACAGCAAGGGGCTCAGGGCCAGAACCAGCAGCGCGAAGTCCTGCCGTCCGGAGAGCAACTGCGGATGGCGGCGGCTGTTGAGCAGGCCCAGGACGAGGAAATAGACGGCGATGGGCCCGATGACCGTGGCCAGTCGCATCATGAACGCCGGATATATCTCGCTGAGCATCATGGTAGGCCCTTGCCTTCTAAGGCAGGCACTCGCGGACATTATACCAGCATTTTACGCGATGTCCGTCTTCTGTGCCACTTTTCTGTAACCCAAAGCCTTGATGATATCCAGAATCTCGGTCCAGGTCGGGAACGGGCGGCGGTTGACCTTCTTATACTCCTCGATGGCCATGATGAACTCGAACTGGTCCTCGTTCATCTCGCCTTCTTCAGCCGTGCGGCGATCCTCGCTTCGCCGCCGCCCCGGCCCGCGCCGACGATCGAACCCGCTGCGCCGGTCCACAATCGCTACGTTGTCACTGTCAATTCGGTCGCTAGCGCGCCGCCCGTTGTGGCGCCGATCACCTGCAACAGCCGTCATCCTTGCGGAATCCTGAGATTCGGTGGAACCATTGACAGAACCATTGGCCTGACGTTCAGCAAGAAATGCTGCACTGATCGGATCTGCCATTGCCGCCGCGGCGGCTGTATCTTCCTGGGCGGCCTGTATGCGCGTTACTTTTTCCATGAAAGTCTTATCGGACAGCCACGCCAGGAAAGTGAATATCGAGATGAAAAATGTCCCGGTAGCACAGCCTTTCCAGGCTGTGCGGTTGGTAGTGTCTTGCTCGGGCTGGAAAGTCTGTGCAACCGCATCAGGTCATCAGTGGCGTGCATTGTCGTCAATGCGCGCTCAGCATGGCCTTGCGAATGTCGGCCATGTGCGACTCGACGGCGGCGTCTTTGCCGCCGGCCTCCGCGATCAGGACTGCCTTCTGCGCAATGTACACGACGTTGATATACCGGAACGTGCCGCCTGGCTGTTGGACCGTGAACTCCATCCATCGCCCTGGCCAGCCGGCCGATGAAGTGACATTCTCCTTCTTCACCAGGCGATATCCCTTGGCCGCTTGCATTTCATTTTCGATAGCCTGCGCCCAGAAATCCAGCGTGCCGTTGTCTGGATTGACCTGCTGCCGCAGGCCTACAACCACGCCGTCTGCGGAAATTGCACGCGCGACAAATCCGTCGCCATATTGCTCGACGTTGACGAAATTGCCAGGTGTCTCCATGCCATGGATACAGCCACCTGAGACGGCACACAGGCACATCGCGACAACCATCACTAACCTGCGTCTGACATTGCTCATGATCTTCTCCAAGTTTGCTTCAGGCTTAGTCGAATCTCATCAGGTTGTTCAGGCCCAGGTCGTGCAGCCAGGCGAAGGGCAGGCGCATCTGCACCTCGGCCGGCAAGGCCTTGCTTTGGGAGACGAAGCGAATTTCCAGACTGGCATAGGCAATCTGGTTGTTCAGTCGCTCGAAGGCTGCCTCCAACTGCTCGATCTCGACGGTTACGCGGGCAAGTTCCTTCTCCAGTTCCAATGCGTGCTTGGAATCATCAGCCTTCGAGAGCAGATCGAGAACCTTATCCTTCAAGGCCTTGGCATTGCGGATGCGGATTTCCAGATTCGCGTGTGCCTCGCCCACGTCCTGTGCCTGGATCTCCCGCTGTGCTATGTATCCCAGATCGGCCAGCTTTGTGCATGCCTCGTCAAATCGCGCGGATGGAATTCTGATGATGATTGCCTCCGTCGAGAGACTTTGCATGAAGCCGCCCATGCCTTCAGCCAGCGACTTGGCGGCATCCTGAGCCTGCCTCACCTCGCCGGCCAGCAAGGTGAACCTGCCGGTATAGATGACCTTGCGAGGCTCAAGCGCAGCCGTGGTGGCCGGCGGCACGACGTCGGACTTCTCCGTCACAGCCAGTGCTCTGCTTGGTGCTGGCGTAGCTCGTTCGCTCGGTGCCGAGGGCACGGGTGAACGCTCTGCTTGGGAGAAGCTGTATACTCCAGGCATGTCCTTGGCGCAACCGATGGCTAAGACCATCATCAGAAGGATCGGAACGATATGGCGGATCGGCATCATCGTATCTCCTGTATTCCCGAGCTCCCGCAAAGGAGTATCCAAAGGGTCTGACATGATGTCAAGCACACAATATGATCTTGGGAACTACGGATGGACGCGAACTGAGTTGTCTTCACTTCGTCATTCTGCGGTTCTATTGTTCAATATTCTGCTGTTCGCCGTTGCTTGTTGTTCCAAGTACTGCCCAAGACTCTGCAGGCCAGACGCCTGCACCACAATAAAAGAAGCAACGGCCCTTTCGCTATTATGCCCCTGCAACAACATCGACATACAGCAGAAAAATCGTCTTTCCCCTCTGCCGTAACGAACGTATAATTCCCGCCTTGTTTTGTCATAGGCCAGTGAAAGACTTTAGCGGAAGGAAAGACGGACATGCTCGTACCAATGAGAATACTGCTGGATCACGCAGCCGCCAACAACTACGGCGTGGCTGCGTTCAACGTCAACAACATGGAGCAGATTCAGGCCATTATGGAGGCGGCCACGGAAACCGACTCGCCGGTTATCGTTCAGGCCAGCCGCGGCGCCCGCAAGTACACCAACGACGCCTACCTGCGGCACCTGATGCTGGCGGCGGTGGAACTGAATCCCAAGCTTCCTATCGCGATGCACCAGGATCACGGCAATAGCCCCGCGACGTGCCTGTCGGCCATCGAGCACGGCTTTACGTCGGTGATGATGGACGGCTCGCTGAGCGAAGACGGCAAGACGCCCAGCACCTATGAGTACAACGTGAAGGTGACTCGCCAGGTCGTCGACGCTGCCCACGCAAAGGGCGTGACGGTCGAAGGCGAGATCGGTACGCTCGGCGGCATCGAGGACGGGCACGGCGCAGGCGGCACCGGCCTGGAGCACGTTACCGACCCCGCGCAGGCTGAGCAGTTCGTGGCCGATACGAAGGTCGATGCCCTGGCGGTGGCCATCGGCACCAGCCACGGCGCCTACAAGTTCACCAAGAAGCCCACGGGCGAAGTGCTGAAGATGGACATTATCGAGGCCATCCACAAGCGCCTGCCCAACACGCACATGGTCATGCACGGCTCATCCAGCGTGCCGCAGGAATTGCTGGAGATCATCCGCAAGTACGGCGGCAAGATGAAGGAAACCTACGGCGTGCCCGTAGAGGAAATCCAGCGCGGCATCAAGCATGGAGTGCGGAAGATCAACGTGGACACCGACAATCGCCTGGCCATCACCGGCGCAATTCGCAAGGTGTTCAGCGAGACGCCCGAGAAGTTCGACCCGCGGGACTACCTCGGCCCGGCCCGCGAGGCAATGAAGAAGGTTTGCGTGGACCGCATGATCGCCTTCGGCCAGGCTGGCTGGGCTAGCAAGATCAAGCCCTGCTCCTGCAAGGACATGATCGCGTTCTATAGCAAGTAAGCGACCGACGCAGCACGTGTATCTCAAGGCCCGCCCTACAAGGTGGGCCTTGTTGTTTATAAAGGGTATAATTTCACGATGCCCACCTCCGGCGAACTAATCTCGACGATCAAAGCCCTGGCCAAGGCTGAGGGTTTTGCCGCGCTGGCCATCGCCTCGGCCGGGGAGGCTCCACGGGCGGAGGCGTACCATCGGTGGATCGCCCAGGGCTGGCACGGCGGCATGAGCTACATGGAAAAGAACATGCCGCAGCGCCTGCGGCCGGATGTGCTCGTACCTGGCGCCAAGAGCGTCATCTGCCTGGCTGTCGGATATGGCGAATCGGTCTTTTCGCCATCTGCTTTGATTGCGCGTTATGCCTGCGGGCGAGATTACCACAAGGTGCTCAAGCGCAGGTGCATCGCGATGATGGATCGCTTGCGCCACGTTATTCCGCAGTTTGATGGCCGGGCGTTTGTCGATTCCGCGCCAGTGATGGAACGGTCGCTGGCGGCCAGTTGCGGCCTGGGGTTCATTGCCCGCAACGGCTGCCTTGTCGTGCCGGGCATGGGCAGCTACGTGCTGCTGTGCGAGATTGTCTGCAACCTTGAACTGGAGGCTGGGACGCCGCTGAAGGATACCTGCGGCGATTGCGGCCGATGCCAGGCTGCCTGCCCCACTAACGCCATTCGCGCAGGCAACCTCATTGATGCTCGGCGGTGCATCAGCTATCTGACCATCGAGCATGCGGGCGAGATTCCGCCGGAGTTCTGGCCTCGCATGGGGACGCGGATCTTCGGCTGCGATGCCTGCCAGCAGGCCTGCCCGCTGAATGGCAATGAGCCTCAATGCCATTCTCAGATAGATGCTGAGCTTGCTCCCCGCGAGGATGTTCGGAATCTGAACCTGGCCAGCGTGCTCAAATGGACGCCGGCGGATTGGGACGTTTTCACTCGCGGCTCAGCCTTGCGGCGGGCCACTTTCGACATGTTCATTCGCAACGCCATCATCGCGGCCGGAAATTCGGGCGATCGCTCCTTGATTGAACTGCTGCACGCACTGCGGGCGGAGCATCCTTCCCGCGGCGTGATGATCGATTGGGCCATAGATCGACTGAAGGAGGATTCGCCTTAGTAATGGCGGAAGTTGCTTGAAGGAAGCCCCGTGCGGAAGCGCGGGGATGGTCTGTGAAAGTCGGAAGCACACTGAGTTGTCGCCCATGCTGCGCACGGGCGTCCCCCGCCTTCCGGCGGGGGCTTCCGGAAACGCGACCTTCGGCGGAGGCTTCCAGAAACGCAGCCTCCGCGGGGATCTCCGGAATTCACTTCAATTGACCCCCGCGGCGATTCTTCGTATAAAGGGGCGAAGGATTTAATTCCCATGAAACCGACCAAAAAGAGCACCGATAACCCTGGAGTTGATCTGCCCGCAATCGAGCGAGCGGTGCGGCAGATTTTAAAAGCCGTCGGGGAGGACCCCTCCCGCGAAGGCCTGCGAAATACCCCTAAGCGCGTCGCCAGAATGTATGCTGAGCTCCTCAGCGGCCTGCACGAACAGCCGGCCAGTCACCTGAAGGTAGTCTTCACCGAACGATACGACGAGATGGTCGTCCTGCGGGATATCCCCTTCAACTCGATGTGCGAGCATCACCTCCTGCCGTTCATCGGGCGGGCACACGTGGCCTACCTGCCGCGCGGCAAGGTTATCGGCGTCAGCAAGCTTGCGCGAGTGGTGGACTCGCTCGCGCGCCGGCCTCAAGTTCAGGAGCGGCTGACCAGCCAGATCGCCGACCTGCTGATGGAGGAACTCGATGCTCACGGCGTCGGCGTGGTCATCGAGGCAAATCACACCTGCATGACCGTGCGCGGCGTGCGCAAACCCGGCTCGATAATGGTGACCTCAGCCATGCGCGGCCTGTTCAAGAAGAATCTGGCCACGCGGACGGAGGCCATCAACCTTATGACCGGCAATCGCCGCAACGGATAGCCGTGACGCAGACGCAGAAAATCCGAATGACGAACCAATGACGAAGCAGCCAATGACGAGATGCCCTTTGTTCGTCATTCAGTCATTCGGGTTTGTCGTCATTTGAACTTCGTCATTCGTCATTTCTACTGGATGACCAATTGGTGACGAAGCATCATTTCTCTACATACGTCAGCGGCTGGGGCATCAGCGGCGGCAGGCCATAGCCTTGGAACCCTTTGGGCGGGCTGGATCCGGTGAGGGAAATCGTCAAGTCGGAGTTGTTCTTGAAGTCCAGGCCTTCGCTTCCGTAGATCAGCAAGCTGCCATAGAGAGTGGAGTTCACATTGTTCTTGGCAACCAGGGCCCTCAGAGCCATGATGCCCCCGACGGAGGTCATGTTGTTCTTGAATTCCATCTTGAAGTCCTGGCACAGGACGGAGATGCCAGTGTAGTCCTTGATGCCGGTGAATTCGCTCGTCTCGGGCAGGTTCTGCGGGCTGTTGAACGTCATGTTGTTGTTGAAGTAGATGTAGTTGTCGGCATCGCTCGAACCGGTGGCCTTCTTGTCGGCAATCATCACTCCCGTGAAATTCACGTTGTTGGTGAACTTTATGTAGTTTGGGGACTCGATGTACATGACGCCCTGGATGGTTACCGCGCCTATGTTTAGCGGTGCTGACGGCGTGCCGGAAGAGGCTCTTATGCGTATGTTCTTGAATAATCCGCTGCTGAAGTTTGTGTTCTGGTCGACCACGTTGACAGCCAGGCTTCGCAAGGCCACCAGGTCGCTCTGCTTGAACTCGGGCATGTCCACCGCCGGGGCGTTGCGGCGAATCGTGCCATGCACCGTGCTGGGGTCGACAGCCGTCGTGGCCGTCGGGTCGCTCACGCTGACGTCGCCCGAGATATATCCGCTGCCGCAACTGACGGCCAGGCCTGGGGCGGACGAATAGATCGACCCGTCGGAGGCCTGGTACAGCCCGCGCAGGTCGGTATTCATGCCCATCTCGACCGGGCCTTTTGAGCACAGGCCGAATCCAATGGCTGCATCCCAGGTGGGATAGAAGTCCATCGAAACCTGCCTCTTCACGGCGGCCCCTGCGCCCGGGCCGTATTGGCCAAAGACCGTCAGCCGAAGCGTGCTGGAGGAAACCAGGCCGCCCGAGGGCAGCAGCGTTACCTCAGCCGAGAACGTCTTGTTATCGCCCAGGGCAATGCTTGGGATGCTGATCTTCGTGTGCGGCGAGGGATAGTTGACCGTGGCGCCTTGCAGGTTCGTCGTGGAGTTCATGGCCGTCTGCAGCTTGGCAGCCAGGGCATCCAGAAGAGCCTGCCCGCGCATGGAGCCCGAGACGCCGCAATTCTGCATCTTGTAGGTCATGAATCCCATGCCGCTCTCGGCGGCAAGGCGGGCTTCATTGCCGGCCTGCAGGTTCGACGACTGCGCCAGGCTCATCGAGGTGGTGCTGAAGAAGGCCACCCCCATGGCTGCGAAGATGGCCAGCAGCAGCAAGGCCATGATGGACGCGAATGCGCTACTACGTTGTCGATTCTTCCTTACAGCTTTCACGTTTGAACTCCTAACGGCGTAACGGCAACGGCGCTGCTTCGGCAATTCGTTAACTCGTTGCCAGTGGCCAGCCGGCATGGCCGGCCCCTATCGGTAAGATAAGATAGAAATGCCGAGGAGGGTCCAGTTCGATATTGGATATTCGTGCAAAGAAGAATATCGAATATCCAATGCTCAATCGCAGAATCACGAACGAACAGAAACAACAACAAGAAGTTGCCTGATTGAAAAGCTGCCACGTGGGCGAGCCGAGACCGGTTCAAGACGTTTCATTTCCTTGTTTAAGGAACCCATTTATTGACCCGATGTTGACGATGTGACGCAGGCGGTTCGCGCCGAGATACGGTTCGACGCGGAGCCGCCGACTGTCTGCACCTCACGTGGGTTTGGAAGGGTTTACAGCCAAACAGGAAAGGCCATAGTGATGCCGAACTATCTGAGGTATTTCAGAAGAATACAGGCGTTGCGTCTGGGGACCCTTTTCAGCTCCAGGTCCAGGAGGCTCAAGGGCCTGTTGGCTGCAAGCGAGGCGTCTTTGCGGGGCGACTATTCACACCCCATCGCATCAGACAGGCAGGACGAGATCGGCCGTCTTGGCCGGGCCATAGACCAGATGCGTTCCAGGCTCCAGCGATGCGACGTTCAGACGCGGGATTTCGACGGCGCTCTGGACAGGCGCGTCGAGCAGTTAACGGCGGAGTTGGTCGCCGCGAAGGAGATCGCCGAGGCTGACAGCAAAGCCAAAAGCGAATTCCTGGCCAAGATGAGCCACGAGATACGCACGCCCATGAACGGCGTTATCGGCATGATCGACTTGCTGTGCAGCTCGAAGCTGGACGACAGGCAGGAGCGTTTCGCGCATGTAGCCAAATCGTCGGCGACAGCCCTGCTGGGGCTGATCAACGACATCCTGGATTTCTCCAAGATAGAGGCCGGCCGAATGGAACTATGCATCGAGGACATGGAGCTTTGGAGCACCATCGAGGATGCCGTGGAGTTGATGTCTCATAAGGCCTCCGAGAAGGGCCTGGAGCTGACGTGCAATATTCATAAAGACGTGCCAGCGCTGGTTCGTGGCGACGGCGACCGCTTGCGGCAGATCCTGATCAACCTGGTCGGCAACGCGATAAAGTTCACCGACAAGGGCAATGTGACGCTTAACGTAACCCTCTGCGAAACTGGCGATGACCAGGCCTCTTCTGCAAATGTTCGTTTTGAAATCATCGACACGGGCGTGGGCATCCCAGGCGACTGCATGAACAGCCTGTTCCGCCTGTTCTCGCAGGTGGATTCCTCCATCACGCGCAAACACGGGGGGACCGGCCTTGGCCTGGCAATCTCCAAGCGCTTAAGCGAGATGATGGGCGGACAGATAGGCGTCCAGAGCCAGCCTGGCAAGGGCTCGACCTTCTGGTTCACCGCTCGTTTCGCTCTTTTGGCTCAGTGGCAGGCAACGGAGGAATCGCGTCCGATACTGACCGAAGGAAAGGCTTTGCGCGTCCTGGCGGTGGATGACAACGCGATCAACCGCGACATCCTGCATGAGCAGATTTCCAGTTGGGGCTTTCTGGTTTCCACAGCCAGCAGCGGCGAAGAGGCGCTGGACATGCTCTATGCCGCAGCCAACCGCGGGGAACCTTTCCACCTGGCCGTGCTGGACATGAACATGACCGGCATGGGCGGACATGACGTA
This sequence comes from uncultured Planctomycetaceae bacterium, assembly GCA_964417755.1. Lineage (GTDB taxonomy): Bacteria > Planctomycetota > Phycisphaerae > SM23-33 > SM23-33 > CAYQJH01. Next base: position 1,604 of record CAYQJH010000011.1, on the reverse strand, counting down.
GCCCGCACGATCAAGGACTCTGCCAAGTTGAAGTCAACCGCCTTGATCCTGCTGACCTCCATGTGCGACACCGAGACATCCCGGCTCGACGGAAACGAGTTCATCGCCACGTTGACCAAGCCCGTCCGCCAGAGCCAACTGCTGGACGCAGTAGTGCTGGCCTTTCCGTCCGTTGCGGTTTCTTCGCGCCGCGCCGAACGCAATGATGACAAAGCGCGCGTCCGCCGGCGGATACCCAAGATCATCAACAGCGGAGTGCGGATTCTGCTGGCTGAGGACAACGAGATCAATCAGGAAGTGGCGCGCGAGATACTGCTGGGCGCGGCCGTAGGCTGTCAGACGGTCGCCAATGGCAGATTAGCCCTGGAGGCCCTGCAGAAAGAACCGTTCGACCTGGTTCTGATGGACTGCCAGATGCCGGAGATGGACGGTTTTGCGGCTTCGCGGGAGATACGCCGGCTCGAGAGCAGCGGCTCTGTCTTCTGCCGGCACGGCGGGCGATTGCCCATCATCGCCCTGACCGCCAACGCGATCAAAGGCGACCGCGAGGCTTGTTTGGCAGCCGGGATGGATGAGTATCTCAGCAAGCCCATCGAGCCAAACGACCTGGTGGAAATGATCAACTCGATGCTGCCGAGGGCTGCGGAGCAGGCATCTGATGCTCCATCGCCCGCCGTCGCCAAGTGCGACACCCTCATCGAACCTGCACCAGCCGGCAGCCGCCCCGCCGCTGCGGCCGAGGCATCAACGCAGATTCTCAACGATGCTCCGGTATTCAACTTCGATGAGGCTCTGAATCGCTGCATGGGCAAGCAGGAGATGCTGGATCGTCTTCTGGCGAAGTTCCGAGACAAGATCATCGAGGACCTTGAAGGCCTTGAGGGCTACGTGAAAGAAGCCAATCCCCAGAAGATTGCCTTTATAGCGCACGGCATCAAGGGCGTCTCAGCGAACCTCTCTGCCGAGCGGTTGCGCCGCTGCGCCGCGGAACTGGAGCAGGCCGCCCGAACGTGCGATTTTTCACGGATCGAACCATGTCTGGATCACATTCGCGACGAAATTCGCAAATGTCTCGAAAGTTTACAAGAGGTGAATCCGCAAATAGCCGATTAATCTGATGGGCCGCGGTTGAACTGATGAATAAACCGCCTTTGGGTCGGCGGGCAGGGTGGAGACCATGCAGATCCTTACCGTGGATGATGACGCGATTGGCTTGGAGATGCTGAACCTGGCGCTTGTGGAGGCTGGCCACGATGTTGTAAGCGCCTCCAATGGCCGAGAGGCTATGGATGTGCTGCGGCACGGCAAGTGCCGCCTGGTGATTACCGACTGGGAGATGCCGGAGATGAGTGGCCTGGAGCTTTGCCGGGCAATTCGCCAGGAGGATTTTCCCGGCTACATCTACAGCATCATCCTGACCAGCCATGGCAGCGAGCAGACCATCGAGGGCCTTTCAGCCGGGGCGGATGACTTCCTTACCAAACCTTTCAATCCGGCTGAACTGGTGGCGCGCGTAGTGACAGCGGAACGAATTCTCTCGCTGGAGACTCGCGACGTGGCGATCTTCGCGACTCCGCCGGCCTTTCGTTGGGTTCATTTTGGTT
>CAYQJH010000010.1:0-39489 GCA_964417755.1 uncultured Planctomycetaceae bacterium | reverse complement strand
GAACCTGCGGCAGCAATAGCTTCTCGTCTTACCGCAGATCTATTAGCCCAAGCCAGCCCACGCATCGCGATTCCAGGGAACTTCAGTAGTTAGTCGTGTTCGTCGTATTCGTCGTGGTGTTCCGTGGCCTGGGCCAGCGAGAAACTAGTCCAACTGCACCACGGAATTCAGCGTGCCAAAGATGTTCAGGGCCCACTTGCTGTTGTCGGGATCGACCAGCCATTGCCCGTCGACGATGAACTTGTATTCATGAGGGCCGCCGGAGATGGGCACCGTAAGCGCGTAGCTGCCGTCCTTCTGCTTCTTCATCGTGCTGGGCTTCCACTCGGTGAAGTCCCCCGCCAGGGCAACTTGCTTGGCGGCGCTGGCCGGCTTGATCGAGAACTTGATGGTGCCCTTCTTCTGGCCTTTGGCGATCATCGGACAACTCCTTTACGTGTCTTCGGCTTGACGCCGATGCTGTGAGTTTGGGCGGCGCGCTCATCGAGCGACGCATGCTGACCCGGACATTATGTTTTACATTACAGGCGCGACGGTTATGACTTTCAAGCAACCGGCCAAGAATTCTCATTAGCCAGCATCGGCAAGATAAGGATGGTTTGATAAGACAAACAGACGGCCCCGGACTCCGGGCTTCCGACTCCGGGCGCGGCGCTTCGCTCACTGCAAGTCCAGCAAATGATATAGACCATCCATCGTTCTTGCCTCTGCTGTTGCCGCTGCCGTTTGTGGTGCAGGCGTCCCGCCTGCAGTCGTTGTTATCTGCCGTTGTCGTTGTCGTTCACGGGGCCGGAAGTCCGGAGCCCGACGCCCGCCGTTCTCACACCCTCTTGCTCATCATCGTCAATTGACCTGTCTTCACGCCGCGCGTGGCGATGATCGCGTCCGCCAGCCGACGCACCTGGGCTGACTTGCCCTGCATCAGGATTACTTCCAGGCAGCGCTCATGGCCGAGATGAACATGCTGGCTGCAGAGGATCGCGTGAAAATCCTCGTGCTGCATCTGCGTCAGCTCCTGTGCCAGCGTGTGCGACGAATGGTCATAGATAATGCTCAGCGAGCCTACCACCTCCGCCTGCGGATCGGCCCACTCCTCCTCGACCAGGGCCGATCGCATCAGGTCTCGCACCGCCTGCGAGCGATTGCCATAGCCGTGCCGGGCCATCCAGGCATCGAATTCCTTCAGCAGCCTTGCGTCTATTGCCAGCGCAGTCCGTGTCAAGTCAGCCATATTCGCGCCTTTCTACATAGGCGGCATGGCGCAGTTCAGTAAGCTTGCTGAACTGCCGCCGCCTGCCGCCATGCTCATAAGTAACACTGCTCATTCGATGAATATCAACGCTCTGGTCTAGCCTAAGCGCAAAGCCGAAGCCAAAGCGGCGTCACCTGACTTCGCCAAAGCTACGTCGAGGCAGACAGTCGCCGCACTCCGAATCAATCGCCGGACATGTTTGAAAGATCGCATTGCCGCTCTTCAATGCTATGAGCCTGCCGGGCTAAGCCGCTCCAGCGGCACGTAGAACTTCTGATAGCTCTTGCCGTCGGAATAAGGCTGGCCTTCGGGCGTCTCTACCAGCACGGTCGCCCGCCGGTGAATGCGATTTATACGTCCGGTCAGACGCCGGCCTTCAAAGACAAATCCAACCATGCTCCCGACCTTCAGGCCGTGCGCAACGGCGGCATGCTCGCGCGGCGTCACCAGCGCGTGGTGCCTGTCGGTGTGGCCAAAGATATGCCGGGCCAGCTTTCTGAATCGCGGGCCGCAGCAAGTGCTTTCATCCCAAACCAACATCTCTGCCAGGTGGATGATCTCGTGCTCCATGATGTGCTGCAACGCAGCCAGACGGTCGCTGCACGCCAGGCCGCAGACAACGACTGCTCGCGATGAGACGTTGGCCCCGTCACCGGCGAAGCTCATAAACAGAAGCCTGCTGGCAATTGCGATCTCGAACTCATTTGCCTCGCCGCCGCGCGTGCGACGGCGATACCGAGTGGTGCTTCCGCCGGTGCGCGTCATCGTCGACGACAGCCGGAACCGCAGCGGAAATGCCGTCTTGGCCTTCAGCTCATTCCGCAGATAGCCGCCAAAGAAGTGCGCATCGTACAGGTCGAACAGCCGCTCGATGTCATCTATGCCCAGGCGAGTAAAGTTAGCTTCCTTGATGCATCGCGAGGCCTGCAGCATCTCAGCCCGGATGGCTTGCCTTCTGGGCACAATCAATAGGGCATCATTGTGAATCGCAAGCAGATCCAAGGCGGGCTCCGGCTTAAGGGCTCCACGACAGCAACGGCTACGGCCTTCCGGTCTCCGTCCCCGCCGTATCCGGCGCTTGCTCCAGCTTACTGCCTTTGAGGAGGATCATCGCCTCGCCCTGCCGCAATTTCACCTGCCTCACTGCCGGGCCGATCGTGCCGTCGCTGTAGAGCGGCACCCATTTCTCGCCTGAAGGAAGGCGGACGCTGACAGCCGATGAGTCATCGTATTTCTTGTATTGCTTGCCGGCTGAGGGACGAATCAGCACCAGCGCCCGTTGCATGTCCCGGCTGAAGATTTGATAAGGCTGCCACGCCCAATCTCTGCCCTTGGCCAGGACCGTTCGCCGCGACAGCGGCGAGCCAACATCCACCTCGATCGCCTTGACCCATCGGGTTGAGAACGGTTCGTCCCAATCGTTGTTGGCCATGTAAAGTGTCAGTTGGTGCGCCGGCGTGGGAACGACCATGTAGTAGCAGGCCAACTCGAACATCTTGACCCGCATCAGGGTGCTCTTCTCGTTGCCCGGCGGAAATCCGGCGAACTTCTTCCTGCCCTCAGCCTCCTTGCTGTCGGGCACGAACTTGAACTTGAACGACCAGGCGTTGACCATCTGAACAAATGTGCCATTGGACAACAGCTTCTCGATGTAATCCCAGCGGGCGGGCATCAGCGGGCTGAACGGATCGGAGACGTTCTCCATGTGGCTGCCGCCGGCTGCGATTGACATCCTTGCGTCCCAGTCGCTGATGTCAAACCAGGTATTAAGCTGGATGAACTGGCCTGGCTCAAGAGCCTTGCGCTCCAGAGCGAGCATCTCGACCACGTCGTCCTCGTAATCTTTCCACCGTGGATACTCAATCAGATTGAGTTTCTCCCAGTCGGGCCGGCTGCCGTGCTCATCGAAGAACAGGCCGTCAGGCCTGTACTTTGCTCCAGGCGGGTTCATGATGCGCTTGACCCGATCATGATAGAACGCCCGCAGACCCTCATCGCCGGGATTTATCACCCAGCGCTTGCTCCTCCAGATGCCGGCCTCCACGCGGCAATTGAGGCACGGCCCGCAGTTGTCCTTGACCTTCGCGGCATCGTGCAGAAACGCCGACTCGAAGTTGTATTGAGGATGGGCCTTGAACCATTCGACCATCTCGTTATAGGCGCCCGAGGGCCGCCGGCCGGGCTGAATCACCGTCAGGTTCAGCACGTAAGGATACCACTTGATGTTCGCATCGCGCTTCTTGAACTCCGCGATATCGCCACTCATCATGTGGTCATAGTGCCCAGCCGTCCAGTCGTTCTCAGTGGAATCCTGGGCGTGGCGAAAGTCCGTCGCCATCATCGAAATATGCTGGGCGTGCGGAACCGTAGGTTTGTAGCTGAACGGGACGATGTAATTCGGCGAAGGCTCCTGGCTGCAGCCAGCCGCAGCGACCATTACCAAGAATCCGACAACAGGCAGCAGCACGGACATAACGTAGTTCATGAATTCTCCAGGATACAAATTTCAGAAGATCTCACTGATTAAACCCTGGATTGTGGCCAAACTACCGTTTTGGAGGAGCTTCGGAGATCAATAACAGAAGAGAATGAGACCGCGGGCGATTCAGAATTCGCCGCCGCGGTCCCATTGCTGTGCTTGCTATCTTCAGATTGCTACCGGCTGGCGATCTCCACGAAGCAGATCTTGGCATTGCTGCTGCCGGCGGCTGCGGCGATGGTCAGCTTGCCGTCGGTCACCACAACCGTCATCGTCTGCTCGATCCATCTGTTCGTGCTGGTTGTCTTGGCATCGATGGCTGGCACCGTCTCGACGTTAACCTTGTAAGTGCCAGTGCTGGCGGCATCGCCGCAGACCACCTTCACGCTGTACGTGCCGTTGGGCAGGGCGATCTCCCACGCATTGCCGGCTGGCAGGTTCACCAGCGTATCGTAACGCTGATCCGCCGAGCGCGACGAGTTGCGGTCGGCGGCTGTGGTGTTGGCGGAGGCCCAGCCATAGCTGTAGCCGTTGCCGCGCGGGCCAAACTTCATGCCGCTGTCCACCAGGCACCCGGCGGGCACTGCGGCGGAGGCTGGCTGGAAGTTCACCTTGACGGCCGTGCCGGCGGCTTGCGAATCGCTTGCCTCAGCGGAGAGCGATGATGACGACACGGCATCGCCAGTTGCTCCCGCGTCGCTGGCCGGCGTGGCGCGAACGTGCCAGTTGGTCAGCAGCACGCTGAAGTCCAGGCCGTCCACATAGCCGTCGCCGGTAAAGTCGCCCGTCACGAACGTCCGGCCATTCGTGTGCCAATTGGTCAGCAGTATGCTGAAGTCCAGGCCGTCAACATAGCCATCCAGCGTGGCGTCGCCACCAAGCGTGATGGTGAAGTTGGCGTCGGAGATGTCAGCCGGGCTGCCGCCGGCAGTTTGTTTGATCCGCACGCGGCAGGTCTTGCTGTAGGCATCGGGAACGGTGATTGCCTGGCTGGCGTCGTTGGCGGTGTTGGCCGCCAGCATGGCCGGCCTCCACGTGCTGCCGCCATTTGTCGAAAGCTCGATGTCCACGTTGCCGACGCTGCCGCTGCTCGTCCAGGTGACATTGCGCGAAGAGCCAATTGCCCATATCTCCCCGCCATTTGGGCTGGCAACGGTGATCGAGCCGCCCTGCGATGTGGTGGCATTTGCCTCGTTGGAATACTGCGAGTCGCCGGCTGTGTTAGTGGCACGCACGCGATAGTAATAGTTCGTGTTGGAAGACAGATTCGTGCTGCTGAAGGTTGTCACGTCGGCGGCAGCCGTGCCAATCTGAGACCACGTGCCTGTGGCGCCCGTCTTGCGCTCGATCTTGAACCCGCCTTCGTTGGCCGACAAGTCCGTCCAGCTCAAATCCACCTGGCTGGAGCTGACAGCCGTTGCGGATAGATACGCCGGAGCGTATGGGGCGGTGCTGCTGCTGACGGCCTCCACCACGAACGGCTGGTGCCAATAGCTCCACGACGACCAGCCCGAGGCGTCGCGCTGGCGAACCTTGGTGAAGTACGTCTGGCCGGCAGGCAGCGAATGCATGCCTGCGGCGGCGCCGCTAAAGACGCCGGTTGAGGTGCTGACAATCAGTTGGTCGCTCGCGCCGGATGCGGTTGCCGACGTCCAGACAATGTTCGCGCCAGCTGAGTCGCTGGCGATGACGGTCTCCCAGCCCGTGCAGGTGGCCCAGGGCGTCTTGAACATCTTCGGGTTGGCGGGAACGGTGATTGGCCCGATGGGCTTCGTGCTGACGACAAAGTCGTCATACCAGCGGTACAGCGCAGAAGGCCTGGCTGTGCCCCAGTATGCCTCCAGGAAGACGGCGTTTATGCCCTTGCTATTCCACGTGCCACGGAAGTCCATGTTACTGCATTCTGCATCGAGCTTGCCGTCAATCCACATGGCGCCATAGCCATCGCGGACGCCCGGCGTGTTGAGCTTCATCCTGCACTCGATGGATACCCATCTGCCTACTTCGTTCGAACTGGCAATTTGGAATGCGCCCGGGTCGTAACCCAGCCAGTGAAGCTTTGGAAAATCGTTGTAGCAAGTGGTCTGCACCGTGTTGGATTGGATCCAAGACCCGGAAACCTGCAGGAACGTTCCACTAGCGGGATCCAGCGTCATCGTGTTGCCGCTGCCGCTGCCCCAGGAATGAAGAATGGCAGCCTCGCTCCAATTGCTGCCGGCAAAGACAATCGCGCGGCTCATCTTGTCGGCTGGGCCACCGGTCCAGCCCTTCTGGAACTTGACGTACATCCGCCAGTAGACGTCGTCGAATTTTTCATTAGGCCGGCGGCGGTTGCCGGTCAACGGGCAGTCGCCGAATGCAATCTTCCGGTTGCCCAGGCCGGTGGACTGGCCGGCCGGGTAAAGAAGCTCCATGCTCTTGCCGGAATTGCCAAAGGCCGTCGTCGAATAGATGACGTTCGGCGAGCCTGCTGCTGGCTCATAATATGAACCAATCCGATCGACATCGAAATCGTCGTACCAGATCACGTCCGGGCTGGTGTCTGAAGGCTGGACAGCAGACATGACAAAGCTGTCGATCTTGGGAACTTCAGGAAGGGCCATCGCGGTCTGAGACGATAGGAAGACCACCAGGCAGGCTAACAAGGCCGCCAAAAGGGCGTGCTTCTCCATTTATCACTCCTTGTGCGAATGCAGGATGCTCAGCGGCAGTCGTCTGGCTTGGTAGACCAGGAAGAATAAGGATGTCCATACGGCGCAAGCGAACGAGGAAGGACGACTAGAGGCAGTTAAGCCTATTCTCCACGATTCGACATCCTATCGAAAACGCCCAACAATGTCAAGAACCTGCAACTCTGCCGGCACTTAGTTATCCTTGCATCCCTCCGGCAATAATGCTAAATCCATAGCCATCAGTAAACGCAAGGAGCCTTCATGGACACGATGGAATTGGCGCGCCGGATAAAGGAATCGTCTTACCTGGAAGGCGATTTCGTCCTTCGCTCCGGCAAGCGCAGCAAGTATTACATGGACAAGTATCTCTTCGAGACCCAGCCGGACATCCTGGCCGAACTCGGGCGGCGGTTCGCCCAAAATGCCGCCGACGCCGACCAGATAGCCGGCGCTGAACTGGGCGGAGTGGCCCTGGCGGCGGCGGCCTCGATGGCCAGCGGCAAGACATTCATCATCGTCCGTAACGCCAAGAAGGACTACGGCACGAGCAAGATGATGGAAGGCAAGCTCCAGGACAAGGCCCGCGTGCTGCTGGTGGAAGACATCGCCACCACCGGCGGGCAGGTGCTGGAGGCTGCCAAGGTGCTCACCGCAGCCGGCGCAACGGTCACCAAGATCGTCTGCACCATCGACCGGATGGAAGGCGCGCGGGAGAACATCGAGGCTGCCGGCTACAAGTTCGAGGCCATCCTTACGCGGAAAGACCTGGGAATCTAGGCATTGCGAATTGCGAATTGCGAATTGCGAATTGCCTCTGATAAGGCCTGTTGCGCTTCGCGACCGGATCATGCTTCTTTCGATTCAGACTCACGACAGGCGCAAAAGGCGAAAGCATCGGGTCATTTCAAAGAGAATTCGCGATTCGCAATTCGTCCCTCGACTTCGCTCGGGACCTTGAGTTTGCCGAAGGGCAATTCGCAATTGAGACACGTGATTCAAGCCAGACTCCGGTTCGCACTGCACCTCACTTTGGCAATGTTCTTGCTCTTCCTGCCGGGCTGTCGCAGCGAGGCCGGTCTGCCCGATGATGCCCGCACGCGTGAGGTCGATCAGCAGGTTCGGCAGAAGTGGGGAAAGTCGCTGGCTGAGTTGCCCAGGCTAAAGCTGGTGGCCGTCAGCCCGCACAACGAGAATATCCAGCAGGAATATGCGTGGGCGTTCAGCCTCTATCATGCCCTGGAATACGGACAGGCAGTGGACATCGAATGGCGCGACGTCGGCGGCGGCGGGACGGCCATCGAACGCTACCTGTTCAACGTCTACGGCAAGGCTGACACAGCCGACATCGACATCCTCTGGGGCGGCGGCGACCGGACGTTCATCAAGCTCTGCCAGAGCTACTCCACATCCGACCAGCAGCACCCGCAAGGCCTGCTGGAGAAGATGAACATCTCTCCCGAGGTGCTCGCCGAGATCGGCTCGCCTGGTGCGGAGGACCCCACGCGGTTCGGCGGCCTGCCGATGTATGACAAGGACCTGCGGTGGATCGGCTCGGTCGTCAGCAGCTTTGGTTTTCTTTACAACTCGTATATCGTCAGCCGCTGCGGCCTGACGCCGCCGCAGACCTGGAACGACCTGGGCTCGGCCCAGTTTACAAACTTGCTTACCCTGGCCGATCCGTCACAGTCGGGTTCTGTCGCGCAGACATACCTGCTGATCGTCCAGTCGCAGAAGGATTGGCCGACCGGTTGGGCAGCCCTGCTGGGCGTGCTTTCCAACTCCAGCCGGATCACGGACTCAGCCGGCTCTGCCGCCAACTCGCCCGTGCTTGGCGATGCGGTGGTGGCCTCGTGCATCGACTTCTATGGCCTGATGCGCGTGGCTGAGGCGCCGGACCAACTTACATACGTCAGCCCGGTCGGGCAGACGACCTTCGGCCCGGACCCGATTGGCATACTGAAGAACCCGCCGCACCGCGAATTGGCCCAGCGCTTTGTTGACTTCGTCATGTCGCCGCGCGGGCAGGCGTTGTGGGCCTTGCCGGCTGGCAGCCCTGACGGCCCGGTGCGAAACGCCCTCGGAAGAGTGCCCATCCGCCGCGACGCGTTCAAGATATACCAGGGCCAAATGGTGCCAAACACGATCAACTTCTACGAACAGCCCTCGACGATGATCGTCAGCAAGGAAATGTCGAAGGTGAACTTCGGGATTCTGCGCCAGTTGGTGGTCTCGGCTGCGGTGGATAACATCGACTCGATGCGGAAGGCCCGGCGGCGTCTCAACCAGTTGCAGGCCGACCCTTCCGCCCGCGAGCAATACCAAGCCGCCCTGGCGGACTTTAACGCCCTGCCGGAAGATGTGAGCACCATCGAGAAGATGAACGCCACAGCCGGGCGAATGAACGACCTGGTGGAGATGTACAAGATCACCGTGGCGTGGCGGGACTTCTTCAAACACAAGTATACGACCATTGCGAATTGCGAATTGCGAGTTGCGAATTGAACAGCAAGAGACACGGCATCTTGTGCCGCCAATCTACCCCGGATAATAGTCCTTCGCCACTGGACGGGACAGAAGAAATCCGCAATTCGCAATTCGCAATTCGCAATCTCCTTCGCCGCCTACCCCTCGGGCCTGAACTAGCTTATGCCGTGTTGATGGCCTTCCTGATCGTCTTCATGATCGTGCCGATCTTTCATGCCATCAGCAGCGGCTTTCGGTATGAGAATCATTGGACCGCGGATTGGTTTGGCCGGGGCATCTCCGACAGCCTGACGCTCCAGCAGATGTTCAACAGCTTCATCCTGGCTTGCGCCGCCACGTTGGTGAGCCTGCTGATTGCCCTGCCGCCAGCCATCCTGCGCGCCCGCTGCCAGTTCATCGGCCAGGGCGTGTTGGGCGTGCTGATGCTGGTGCCGATGATCCTGCCGCCGTTCGTGGGCGCGCTGTCGATGCGCCACCTGCTTAGCCAATTCGGATCGCTGAACCTGGCGCTGGATCGAATCGGCGTGCTGGATTTTTCAAAGGCCCTGCCGCCGGACTGGCTCGGAACCGGCTTTGCCGGAGTGGTGATCCTCCAGGCAATGCACCTGTTTCCAATTCTCTATCTCAACGCATCAGCCGCCCTGGCCAATATCGACCCAGCGTACGGCCAGGCCGCTCGCAACCTCGGCGCCGGGCCCTGGCGGACGTTCTTCCGCGTGACGCTGCCGCTGATGAGGCCGGGCCTGTTCGCCGGTGGAACCATTGTCTTCATCTGGTCCTTCACCGACATCGGCACGCCGCTGATCATCGGCTACAACGACCTGCTGGCCGTCAGCATATTCAAGGAACTTGCCCGCTCGGAAACCACGCCCATCGTTTACAGCCTGGTGTTCATCATGCTGTCGGCCTCGGTCAGCCTGTACGTGCTTGGCAAGTTCTTCTTCGGCCGGGGCCTGGCGGCTGAGACCACCAAAGCCTCCATCGCGGCTGAGCAGCGGAAGCTCGGCCTGGCCGGCACGGCCGGCGCATGGATGATCTTCGGCCTGATTATCATCCTGGCCCTGCTGCCGCACGTGGGCGTGGTGCTGACGGCCGTCTCGGCCAAGTGGGTCAACACAGTCCTGCCGAGCCAGTACACGCTCTCGCACCTGAGCTTTGTATTTCAGCGGCAGGAAACGCTTGGCTCTATCATCAACAGCCTGAAGTACGCAGGGCTTTCGACGGCTATAGACCTTGTGCTTGGCTGCACGGCGGCCTGGCTCATCGTTCGGTCCAAGGTGCATGGCAAGACGCTGCTGGACGGCCTGGTGATGCTGCCGCTTGCGGTGCCTGGCCTGATTCTGGCAGCCGGCTATGTTGCCCTGACAGCCAAGGGCAGCTGGTTCGAGTCGCTCAGCCCGACGCGTAACCCATTTGCGATCCTCGTCATCGCCTACAGCGTTCGCCGCCTGCCGTTCGTGGTTCGCGGCGTCTCAGCCGGCCTGCAGCAGGTCTCGCAAACGCTCGAAGAGGCCGCCCGAAACCTGGGCAGTTCGCCAGCCGGCACGATCATGCGAATCACAATGCCGCTGATCCTGGCCAACGTGATAGCGGCGGCTGTGCTCACGTTTGCCTTCGCCATGCTGGAGGTCAGCGATTCACTCATTCTTGCGCAGGTTCAGCAAGACTATCCGATCACCAAGGAGATCTACACGCAGGCAACCAGCGGCAACGCCGACGCCGCCAACATAGCCTCCGCCCTTGGCGTCTATGGGATGATCTTCCTGGGCGGTACGATGGCCCTGGCCAGCGCGCTGCTGGGCAAGAAGCTCGGAGCGGTTTTCCGCGCGTAGCACGGTCGTCCCGGCAGTGTGTACCACGGTCGTCCCGGCAGTGCGTTGTTTGTCGCAGAGAGATAGAGAACAATAACAGAACAATAACGACGACTAGAACAACCAGGGGCGAGACGCCCCTGCTACACACGGGCAAGATGCCCGTGCCACGAAAGATGACAAGAGTTCCATAATGACTGAAATAAGGCTCCTCAATATCAGCAAGCAATTCGACCCGGCCGGCTCGGCTGTGCGGGCTGTGGACGACATCAACCTGACCATCGAGCCCGGCGAGTTTTTCTTCCTGCTGGGGCCAAGCGGCTGCGGCAAGACGACACTGCTGCGGATCGTTGCCGGGCTGATCGAGCCGACGACCGGCAGCGTGTTCTTTGGGCAGCGTGACGTGACGGCCTTGAGTGTGGATAAGCGCCGTTCAGCGATGGTCTTCCAGAATTATGCACTCTGGCCGCACATGACGGTGGCACAGAACGTGGAGTTCGGCCCGAAGATGCGCCGCCTGCCTTCTGCCCAGCGAAAGCAGATCGCTCGCACGGCCCTTCAGCGCGTGCAGATGGAGGACTACGCCGCGCGCAAACCGAACCAGCTCTCAGGCGGCCAGCAGCAGCGCGTAGCCTTGGCGCGGGCGTTGGCGGCTGAGGGAGACTGCCTCCTGCTGGATGAACCGCTGAGCAATCTCGACGCTCGCCTGCGGCTGCACATGCGACTGCAGCTTCGCCAGTTGGTCAAGTCGACGGGGATGACGGCCATCTACGTCACCCACGATCAGAAGGAAGCGTTGTCAATGGCGGACCGAATCGCGGTAATGGACGCCGGGCGGATCGTGCAGGTCGGCCCGCCGCACGAACTGTACCGCCGTCCAAAGAGCCGATTCGTAGCCGACTTCCTCGGCGAGGCTAATTTCATACAGGGTCAGGTCGAGGCCGCCGGCCCGCAAGTTTCTATTGCCACAAAGGCAGGCCAAGTCAGCATACCTGCGGCATTACTTGCGCCGCCGCTGCCGACAGGCGTGCGAAAGGTCACCGTCTGCATTCGCCCAGAACATCTAGCCATCTTCCCAGCGGGCCAGGCGCTTGCCGGCGATAATGCGTGCTGCCTGCGAGCAAAGGTCATCGCCAGCACGTACCTGGGCGAGTTGCGCCAGTACAATTGCGAGATGGCCGACGGCGCAATCTGGCGGATATCCATCCTCGCCGACGTCGCCGAGCCAATCGCCCAGGGGCAGGCAGTCGATCTCTGTGCAGCCGCCGACAATGTGATTGTCCTGGCGGACTGAGGCATCTTTTTTTTGGAAACTGTCCGACTTTAATTTTGCGGGGAAAAAGTATTAACTTTTCTCTTAAACTGCCGACCGGCAGCCGCCGAAAAATCTGCTGCGGGCTTGACAAGCCCCCGATTAATATCAAATCATGTGCGCCTTGACTGTCCCGGCAGCGTATATGATGGTTCGGCCAACAGGCCGGAGTTGAACATGGCCAAGCGAGCGACAAAACCGGTTAGTAGCGCCCAGGCGGAGGCGGATGCCCCAGCCGTCGCTGATGCTGCGCCCAAGGCCCGCGCCGCCGGCGGCAAGAACCTGGTAGTTGTCGAATCGCCCGCCAAGGCCAAGACCATCAATCGCTATCTCGGCAAGGAATATATCGTCAAGGCCTCGATGGGCCACGTCCGCGACCTGCCCCAGAAGGACATCGGCGTAGACCTCGAGAACCATTTCGAGCCGACATACGAAATTCTTCCGACCCGCAAGAAGGTGCTCAGCGAGCTCAAGAAGTACGCCAAGGGCGCCCCGCGCGTCTTCCTGGCCACCGACCTTGACCGCGAGGGAGAGGCCATTGCCTGGCACCTGGCCCAGAGCCTCGGCGTTCCGCAGGAACGAATCTGCCGTGTGCTGTTCAACGAGATAACGGCTCCGGCCATCCGCGAGGCCTTCGCCAACCCGCGCCAGGTGGAGATGAACAAGGTCAACGCGCAGCAGGCCAGGCGAATCCTCGACCGCATCGTCGGCTACAAGGTCTCGCCTCTATTGTGGAAGAAGGTCTCGCCGGGTCTCTCAGCCGGGCGCGTGCAGTCGGTGGCGGTACGGCTTATAGTCGAACGCGAAAGGCAGATCGAGGCGTTCATCCCAAGCGAGTACTGGAAGGTCAGCGGCATCTTCACGACCGACGTTTCCGGCGCGGCTGCCCTGGCCGGCCAGTGGGATGCATTCTACCAGCGCGACGAAGTCGGCAACTACCCAACGCGCGAGGCCCAGCAGGAGTTCCTTGCTGCTCGCAAGGCCTTCCGCGCTGAATTGGCCAGTTGGAACGGCCGCAAGTTCACCGTTGATAACGCCGAGGCTGTCCTCGAAATCGCCCGCGCGATGAACCTTGCCGTTCAGGATGTCCAGCGCAGCGAAGATGCATCGGCAAAAGGCGCGGCCCGCAATCGCGTAACGATTATCGCCAAGCTTTCGCCATCAATGCCGAAGTTCATCGTCCGCGGCGTCAGCCAGCGCGAAACCCGCTCCAATCCATACGCCCCGCTGACAACCGCGGCCATGCAGCAGTCGGCCTCGGTGCAGTTGCGGTTTGCAGCATCGCGAACGATGCGGATCGCCCAGCAGCTATACGAGGGCATCGACGTGCCCGGCGAGGGCAGCGTTGGCCTGATTACCTACATGCGTACTGACAGCACGCATATCTCCAAGGAAGCCCTCGGGCAGGTTCGGGGCCTGATCGCAGCCGACTTCGGCGATCGCTATCTGCCGGAGAAGCCCAATTTCTTCTCGTCGGCTGAGCGGGCGCAGGAGGCTCACGAGGCCATCCGCCCCACCGATGTTCGCCGCCGCCCGCAGGACCTTCGCGGCGCGCTGAGCGACGAGCAGTACAAGCTCTATGAGTTGATCTGGACGCGATTCGTCGCTTGCCAGATGAAGCCGGCCATCTGGAACGTGACCGAGGCCGACATCGTCGCCTCCACATCCGCAGGCGAGGCAGCCTTCAAGGCCTTGGGCAGGCAGTTGGCATTTGACGGCTTTCTTCGCGTGGCCGGCCTGCCAAAGAGTGGCGACCAGATTCTGCCTGCACTATCCGCCGGGCAGGAAGTGTCGCCGTTGAGCATTGACCCGACGCAGCATTTCACCCAGCCGCCGCCGCGATACACCGAGGCGTCGCTGGTCAAGGCGCTGGAGGCGGACGGCATCGGCCGGCCCAGTACATACGCCACCATCATCCAGACCATCCAGGATCGCCAGTACGTGCAACTGGCGGAACGGTCCTTCCGCCCGACCGACCTGGGCACCGTCGTCACCGACAAGCTCGTCAAGCACTTCCCCGAGACGTTCGACGTGCGCTTCACCGCGCACATGGAAGACGAGCTGGACAAGATCGAAGAATCGCAGCTTGACTGGATGGCGGTGCTGCAGGAATTCTACGGGCCATTTGCCGCGGTGCTTAACCGCGCCAGCCAGGAGATGATCCACGCAAAGGCTGAGAGCCAACCAAGCCAGTACACCTGCCCCAATTGCGGCAAGCCGATGGTTTACCGCTTCAGCAAAAATGGGCGATACCTGGCCTGCACGGGCTACCCGGACTGCAAGACCACGCATAGCGTTGATGCCGACGGCAAGATCCTCGTCCGCAAGGAGGTCGACGTGCCCTGCCCGCTGTGCGGCAAGAAGCTCATCCTCCGCCGCAGCCGCTTCGGCGTGTTCCTGGGCTGCGCCGACTACCCGACCTGCAAGGGCACGCTGCCCTGCGATAAAGAGGGCAACCCGCTGAAGGTGGTCAAGGAAGAGGACATTAAGGAGACGTGCAGCCTGTGCGGCTCGCCGATGGTTGTGCGCCGCAAAGGCCGCCGGCCGTTCCTGGGCTGCAGCAAGTACCCCGAATGCAAGAACGCAACCGCAATTCCCGAGGGCATCAAGCTGGCCTCGCCGCCCAAGCCGCCGCCGAAGGAAGCGGGCGTCAACTGCCCCAAGTGCGGCAAGCCAATGCTCATCCGCACCAGCGCACGGGGCGAGTTCCTGGCCTGCAGCGGCTTTCCTCGCTGCCGCAACGCCATGAACCTCGACAAGCTCGAAGAGCTCAAGTCCGAGCAGGCCAAGAACCCCATCACGCCAAAGAAATCAGCTGCAAAGAAGGCCAAGACGTAACAACAACAAACGGCGTTGCCTCGTTAACTGGTTAACTCGTGGCTGACGCCCCGCGATTGCCATCTGCTTAGAATCCCGCCTCCGCCGCCCTCAAGGCTGTCGCAAACGCGGCGTTTTCAGGAACCCCCGTCACGCCGGCAATGATTCGCACTTCGTTTTTCGTCATTGATTCGTCATTCGTGCTTCGGAATTCGTCATTCTTATTTTGGCTGATAGACCAGCGTCCCCCACGTATTGGGCTTTTCCTCCTTCGAGCCTACCGGCCAGTTCCATGTGTTCTTGGGCTCATTGTCCCATATGCGGAAGTCCAGCCCCATGCTGGCGGGCTTGTCGGCGTCGAGGCCAGCTGACTTCAGCGGGATGCGGACCTCGACCTCCCAGCCATTGGGGTACAGGGCGATCCGGTAGTCCCAATCGCCATAAGTGTCCGCCCACTTCTTGCCGTCGCCGATATCCTGGCGGGAATCCTCGATCTTGCGGCGGACGTACGCGCGAATGTCGTCCTTTTCAGGCGCAGCCGTGCGGTCCTTCTTAGTATCCAGCATGACGACGATGTCGTCGCCGATAAACGGCGAGAGGTCAGGAATCTCAAACGCGAAATACAAATGATCATCGAATATCTTGGAGTAAACATCCACCGTGCCATGCCCGTTGGGGAAGGTCGTGTGGGCGGCGTCGGCGTACTCGAACTTCGATACATGCCCGTCGAACGTGATAGGCAACTTCGAGACGCCCTTGATAACAACCTCCGGCGCTGGAGCCGAAGCGGTTGTCTGTGCGACAGCAACAACGACAATGCCAGCGATAAGAATCGATCCGACGATAGCCAGTACTTTGCGATGCATGGAAATCTCCTGCTGCGTAAATTTCGGTGCCAGTCCCAAGTACTCTTGGGGGTGTTCGCCTTGTCGGGTCAGCACCTCAAATGGCGCATCAGCTTAGCCAATCGCCGGCGCAACAGCAAGCAGCGGCATTACGGCCTTCCGGCATCCGGTCCTCTGGTACTCCGGTCTTCCGGTCAGTCTTCTATCTTCACCTTGAACTCGTCCGAATTGCCGCGCAGCTCCGGGGCGTACATCGCGCTGGCCTTGGTCGGCAGGGCGCTGAACTTGCCGGGAATCTCCGCCCGCAGGCGATAGCTCAGGCTGTGCGTGCCGCGAGCCAGGCTGCGGACGAAGAACACCACGCGCTCGTCGCGGAACTCCACGTACGCGCCCATGTCGTTCCCGTTGTAGCCGCTGCGGACTTCCACCGCCTCCATGCCGGCAGCCTTCATGTCCTCGAAGACGATGTACTCGTAATCATTCTTGGAATCGATGGTCAACTCCACCTCCACCAGGTCGCCGCTCTTGAGGCCCGGCAGGACGAACGTTGGCGGGTGGGCCCCAACACCCGCCTTGACTTCCTCCATCTTCAGTTCCTGCCGCTCGTACTTGACCACCTTCTGGTCCAGCACCTGGCCGTGCGCGCCCTCAGCCTTTATCTTCTTATCCACCTCGACCAGCTTGTAAAACTTGCGGTTGACCTTGATCTCCAGCCCAGCCTTGGTGATGAAGTCCTCCAGCGTGAAGTTCGTCAGGTATGCGTTGTAGTACACGCTGCCCGTGCCCTTGCGGACGAGCTCCACCTTGTGCCGGCCTGTTGTGATGGCTGCGCCTTCCATCACGACCTTGTTATCGAAGCTGAACAAGTTGTCCTTGTTGATCTTCACTTCCTTCACGCTCTTGCCGTCGATCAGGACGCTGAGCGTCATGTCGGGCTTGTCCTCGCCGCTGGCCCTGATGTAGTCAGCCAGCGCCTCGATCACGATGGCTGTGTCGCGCGTGGAGTTCCAGTACGTTGCATGCTTGCGGTTGTTGATGAGGTACTTCACCAGGGCCGGCGCGGTGTCGCCCTTGGGGTCGGTCGCGCAAAGCAACTTCAGATAATACGCCTGCGCCTCGTACTCGCTGCCGTACCAGCACCACCAGAAGTTGCCCGCGCCAAGATCGAGATAGGCTGTCTGGTTCTCGGCATCCCTGACCAGGAACTGCTCGCAGTTGCGGATGAGCATGTCCCGCTTCTCAACATCCTTTACCTTGTGGCAGGCCAGGCCCAGCATTGCCTTGGCGTAGACAGCCAGGTCATTGCGGTCGCGATAGAGGAACTCCCGCATGGCCTTGTTGTCGATCTTCTCATCCACGAGCACCATGTAGACCAGGGCGTCGATGTTGTCCGCGCGGTCCTTCCACGGCTTGACCTTCTTCTCTGCATTCTGCAGCTGCAGCACCTGCTCGTCCTGATACCGCCTCAGCCACTCGATGCCCTTTTCCAGCACGCCTGGCACAAGGGCGACATCATTGGCCCGCGCGATCTGCATGCCATGCACCACTACAGCCGTCGTGTGCGGATACGACTGCTCGCCGTAGCCGCTGAACCAGCCCCAGCCGCCGTCGCTGCACTGCATGCTTTGCAGCCGCTCCAGGCCGGCCTTGACCATGTCGCGAACCTCGGCCTCGTCGAAGACGCCTTCCTTGACTCTGGCGGTGGCGCGGCTCATGTACCCGCCGCGATAGGCCCAGTCCTTGGCCCGCGCGGCGTCATCGCCGATCTCCTGGGCGTTGAGATTCGTCCGCTTGGCCTGGATGTCCTTCAGGTCCAGGCCCATGTTGATGAGCACCTTCTGTGTGATGACCGTCGGCAGGAAACGATTGAGCGTCTGCTCCGTGCAGCCGTACGGATAATCCACCAGATACGGCAATGCATCGACCATCGCACCAGCCAGGCTTGGCGAGTAGCGAATCTCCAGCCGGCTCTGCTGGGGCTTGCGATTCTCCGGCACGGTGAACATGAAACTGCTGCTTGCCTGCAATTGTGGTGCAGGCGTCTCGCCTGCAGTACGTGGCGCGGGCGTCTCGCCCGCGTGTACCGCGGCCGCCCCGGCCGCGTCTGTATCGCGGGCATCCTGCCCGCGAATGGCCAGGCCGTCCCGGCCTGGCTCCCCCTGCTTCCGCAGGGGGCTTCCTTGTGGTGCAGGCATCTGGCCTGCAATCCCCTGATTTGATGGGCTTCCTGGAATCACGCCGCTGAAGCTCTCCGTCTTGAGCATGCCGTGAATCAGCACGGGGAACTTCATCTCGGCTGCATCGGATTCCTCATCCGTGATGGCCTTGACTCTTATAGTTGCCTCGCCCGGCTGGACGACCTTCACCCGCCAATCGACTCGCTTCTCGCCGCTGGCTTCGATATCTACCAGAGCAGCAATCTCCGGCCGCTTCGGTGATCCATGCGTCGGGTCTTGTAACAACTCCAGACATCCACCAGAGAGTTCCAAAAGAACTCGAACTCGCTTCGTCGTCTTCAAGTAATTATGCACATTCGCCGAGAGCACCACCTCGTCGGTCTGGACGAAGAATCGCGGGGCTTGGAGGCGGATAATCACATTCTTGGTCGTGATAGCCTCGGTCTCGGCCTGGCCGCACCGAGCGCCACTGCCCATGGCCCAGACCTTGGTCTTCCACGTTGTCAGGCTCTCCGGCATGGTTACATCCAGCACGGCTGTGCCATCTTTGCCCGTCGTGACAGCCGCCGCCCAGAATGCGGTGTCGGCAAAGTTCGTGCGGACGGTCGGCTCCACAGCCGGGCCTTCGCCGCCGCCAGGCTGGGCCTCATTGGCCGCCAGCGCGTCGGCAGCAACTTCTCCCTTCGCCTTCATCGCCATCATCGGCGCAGGTGCTGCGGTAGCCGCTGACGGCATAGCCTGAAAGATGGGATAATTGCCACGCAGCCTTCCTAGCCTTTCCTCACCCGTCCGACTTCCGCCGCCAAGCATGACTCCGTACTCATCACCATCCCGCCCCAGCAGACCTTCCTTATCCATCTCAGCCGTCAGATAGCCGAAGACGCCCAGGAAGCCCATTGCCGGCATCTTGGGCGGCGTCATGTTCTGGCTCCCGCGGTTGAGACTTGTCTCGGTATTGATCGAGTGACGCCGCCGCCACTTCCAGAAGAACTCTTTGATATCCGGCACATTCGACCCGCCGCTGATGTACTCGACAGCCTTGTCGTACATGGTCACAACGGCCGAGCCGACGAACGGCTCGCCGGTAGCGTCGGTAAGCTTGATCTTGATCTGTGTCTTTTCGCCCGGCTTGAATCGCGGGACGATGTCGTCAGTGGCATGGGCATCTTGCCCATGCGTGGCACGGACATCCTGTCCGTGCGTCTCAGGGACGTCCCGTCCCTGCTGTTTCTCTTTCGCCTGCTTGGCCGGCATGGACGAGACGTCCATGCCACGCACGGGCGTGACGCCCGTGCCACGCTCACCACCAACCACCTCCGCCTTGACATCCAGCATGCGGCTTTCGGGTGGCACGGCCACCTCACGCATCTCGCTATGCACCTTGCCGCCGCTGACGGTAAACGCCTCGACGAAGAAGTTCGGCATGTCCTTCTTGAGGACCTCGATCTCCTCCATCACGCTCTTGCCCTTGAGGCGAAGCACCTTCGGCGGCAGGCCTATGCCGTTGGTCGGGCGGATGAATAGCACCACGGCTGTGTCGCTGCGGTTGGTGTTAATCATCAACTGCACCTTGTCGCCGCTCTTGTACTGCTGCTGGTCGGTCACGAGTTCCAGATTGTTGAACCTGAAGTCGCTGGAATCGAACCCCTGGCCAATGATGCAGAACACATAGCCGCCCTCGATCGCGTGCCCCTTGGCGTCGGTCAGCGTGTAGCTCAGACGATACTGGCCGGCCTTGGAAGCCTTGATCTGCTGCCGCGCACAGCCGTCCTCGCCGGTGTCCACCTGCCACTTCTGAACCTCCGTCTCCACCGGAACGATCCTGCCGCTGTCCTTGCCCTTCTGATAATTGACAGCCAGCAGCTTGAGCTCGCCCTTGCCCTTGACGCCCTTGGAGTCCAGCGTCTGTGCGAACATGCGGACCTCGATGTCATCGCCGACGCGATAGTGCCCGCGAGTGACCCACACGTACGTCTTGAAAGGCCGGCGTGCCACCAATATCTGCCCGCTGCCGGCTATCGTCCGCCGCGACTGGTCGGTTACCTCAGCCGTGATCTCGTACTTGTGGTCTGTGTCGCCCAGCACCGCCTTGGCCACGGCCGTGTCGATGTCCACCTTCACGCTGCCATCGGGCCCCACGGGTACCTCGGCCTCGGCTACTATCTCAGGCTGCTGCCGCGGCGCCCAATGCCACCATGCCGGCACCGGCCTTGGGCAACCCCACTCAGCCCAGCCGGGATACCAAGTGTAGTCGTAGCAGAACCACCAGTAGCCCCGGCCATAGAACCAGTCCCACGGCGCGATCGGCCACCACTGGTTGGAGTAATTGCTGCGGAGGACTTTGTACTTGACCTTGGCCTCCTTGACGGGCGCTCCGAAAAGATATTTCGCCTGGATGGTCGCGGTAATCTTCTCGCCCAGCATCACCGGCTCCTTGGGCGCCTCAACCTTGACCTCGAACTCCGGCTTCTTGTACTCCTCCAGGCGGAAACTGCCGCTGCCGTGAGGGCCCTGCGGCAGGAATATCTGATACACGCCGAGCGTGGCTTCCTTGCCCAACGTCAGCTCTCCATCGAACCCGCCGTATTCGTCAGCCGTCAACTGCTTCTCGAAGACCTTCTCTCCCTTGGGGTCATTAACCTGGACGTTGAACTTCTGCTTGGCGAAGGGGCTATCGCCTTCGCGGTCATACTGCGCCTGGTTGGCCCAGAACTTGAACTTGATCGTCTGGGCCGGCCGATATACCGGCCGGTCGGTCATCACGAAGACCTTGGCCTGGTTGTACTGCTCCTCGTATCGCCGGTTGTACCACACGCCGGTGAAGCCCAGGTACGCCAGGCGGCCGTCCTGCTCCTTTGGCGTGGTCGCGATGATAAGGTACTGGTAGTCCTGCGGAAGCTGCTTGCTATCGAGGATGATCTGCCCGTCGCCATCGGTGAACTCGGCGAAGTCGCTTGTGTCGATTTCATAGTGCCCGCCGCGATTGGCCCGGCGGGTGGTGGGCTTGTCCTCCACCCATCGCTGACGATAGCCGAAAAACTCCACGTTCACCTTCGCCAGCGGGTCTCCGGCCGCGGCGTCGGCTACGAACACGTACGACTTCTGATCCAGCGGCTTCTTCACGATGGCGGTGTCAGCCAGCCATATCACGATGCTGCTGGTGTTGCCGCCTTCCATGTTTGCGGTCAGCAGGTACGCACCGGCCTTCTGAAGCGGCGTGGCCACCGTGATGCGGCGGTCAAAATAGTTCGGCCGGGGCTGAAGCTTCAACTCCCACTCGGCGGCCTTGCCCAACAGGTACTTCTGCTGCTTGCCTTGCACCAACTGGTAGCCGATGTTGTCGATCTGCAGCTTCTCCCATTCCAGTTGCTTAGGCCGGGAGCTAATGTATTCCTTTACGTCGGCCAGCAGGGCTGCAATGTCGATCTCCTGCGCGATGAAATTGACCTTCTGGGCATTGCGGAAGCGGAACTCCACGCTCGCCCCCTGGCCGGCTGGCTGGGCCAGAATCGGCTCGAAGAAGCCCCAGTTGCCGACGATCTGATCCAGGCGTTTCTGCTTCCATTGTTCTACACCCGCGCCGAACCGCTCGATGTCCTGCCGCCAGTAGTCGGCGGCCTTTGCGTACTGCTGGCGGTTCTCGAATATCTGCGCGAGTTGCTCCAGCGACTGCTCCGCGTAGCCTTTGCCATCGGATGCTAACTGCTGATAGACCCTGATGAAGTTGAACTCGTCGGGGAGTTTGAACCGCTTAATGCCGCTGGCCAGGCGGGCGATGGTCTCGTCCTCGCCAAGCGTGGACACATCATACGGCCCGCTTTCATTCTTCTTTTCGTCATCTGCAAGCCGGCCGAACCGGCCGCCGAAGCCCGCCATCGTCTGCACGCCGAACTGGTTGTGCAGGAAGTCGGCAAAGGCAAAGAGCGCCTCCTCGCGTCGGCCGTACTCCATCGCCTGGGCCAGGCACCATCGCCACCGCTGGCCGTCAGTTTGGGCATCCTCCCAGGACTTGGGCATGCTATGGAATACCGGCTCGCCCTTGTCGTCCGCCGGCGCGCCTCGCCCACCGAAGTGCGATGCTGCCTGGGGAATATACTCATACGTGTCATAGCCCTCGTCATAGTCCGGCAACTTGCCCAGGTCCGTCAGATATTGCAGCCGCCAGGCTTCCTCGTAGCCGCGGTTGCCCAGCAGCATGTTGGCCAATTCCATGTAGAATTGGGCGACCTGCTGCTGGTCTTCCTTGGCAAGCTTGCTTGTCAGCGGAATCACCTGCTGCATGAGCTGCAATGCCCGCACGCGATCGCGCTCGAACGAACTGACCGCTCGCCCGCCGCCGCGGTGCCCGCCACGCCAATACTCGCCAGAGATAATGAACCCGCCGTGCGGCACGTTCATGTACTGCTTGGCCGCCGCCCATAACAGCCGCCAGTTGTCGCCGTGAGCCTCAATGGCCTTGGCAGCGAATGCGTCAAACTCGTGAATCCGCTGGAGCGATTGCAGACAGGCAACAGCATTGTTGAAATCTTCCGACACCTTTGCCACGTCGGCCTCCTTGTCCAGCACCAGAACAGACAGCCCGTCATATGCATCCTTATAGTTGCCCTCAGCCATAAGCTTCAGAAGCTTCTCGCGATCGGGCCTTGGCTGGGTGGGGTCACCGTTGGGCGAGGTGGCCGAAGCTGCATAAAGCACAGCCGCCAACAAAGACCCCGCCACCGCCGAAATGATCCATTTGCCGTATGTCATATCGATGCCTTTCGATAAAGATGCCGCACGTGGACACAGCTAGAATACCCACATTAGACGCGCGGCTGCACCAGAAAGTTTCCAAACGAAACAGCGAATATCGAATATCGGCAGAATGCAGGAAGCCCCAGCCGGAAGGCCGGGGATGTCGTAGAATCTTCGCCGTGGGAGGAACCTGGTGACAGCATCCTCGTGCTTCCGCACGAGGCTTTCTTTGCGGCGCCTCTATCGCACTTTTCTGTTGCACCCACGCCCGCCGTGTCGTTTACTTCGTGTAAGTTCGTGTAATTCGTGGACCACCGCCGTTCAATCAGGAAACCATACTCATGGCCAAGAAGACCAAGAAGAAGACATCCGGAAAAGATTCAGGCTGGGTTGGCCCGATCGAGCCCTTCACCCGCAACAAGGGCAACGTCGGCCGCAAGAGGATTGTGTTCATTGGGGCATCGCACAAGTTCGTGCACAAGGTGCTGAGGGACATGATGCTGGTGGGCGGCTTCAACGACTGCCACCTGGTCGTCCACGACATCCATGCCGAGTCGATGAACGTCGTGGCGGACCTGCTGGACCGCATGGCCCGCGCCAAGAAGACCCACATAACGGTGTCGCGGACACTGGATCGCCGCGAGGCACTCAAGGGCGCTGACGTGGTCATTCTGTCCATCACCACTGGCGGGATGGAGGCTGACTTCCGTTCCTTCGAGGCCTGCGCAAAATACGGCATTCCGGTTGGCATCGGCGACACGCTTGGCCCGGCCGCCCTGGCGCGCAACCTCCGCGAGATCCCCGTCGTCCTGGAGATCATCCGCGACGTGGAGGAGATCGCCCCTCAGGCCTTGATGCTCAACTTCACCAACCCGATGTCATGCATCACGGGCGCGATGGCCCGCAACTCGTCCATCCCGTGCTGGGGCCTGTGCCACTCTGCCGACGAACTCTACCGCTACTTCGCCAGCGTGTTCAACGTCAAGAAGCGCGAGGTGGACATGGAAGTCGGCGGCGTCAATCACCAGTCGTTCGTCACCAAACTGCTCGTGCGCGGCAAGGATCGCACCAGGGACATCCTCTCCGCAACGCTGGCCAGCAATGCCAAGCTCGAAGACACGCTGATGAAGACACGCCAGGAAGAAGTCGCCCTTCAGCAGGACATCTATCGCGTCCTGGGCGCCTGGCCGTCCACCGGCGAAGCCCACCTGGCCGAGTTCTACCGGTACTTCTTCACGCCGCGACGGATGGATCGCTTCAGCCATGAACTACAGCACATCATGCCCGGCCGGTCGGAGATCCAGCGCGAGCCGGTGGAGGAAATCGTCCTCGACTGGGCCTATGGCCCCGAAGGCCCCGGCGACCTGCACCTGCTGACGACTGAGCATGCCCACGAGTTGATGTGGTCGTACTTCACCGGCGAGCCTTACACGCGCGTGCTGAACCTGCTGAACACTGATGAATACATCAAGGGCCTGCCGCGCAATGCTTGCATAGAAGCCAAGGTCACTGTGGCTGGCAAGAAGATCAAGGGCCGGCAGATCACCCTGCCCCCGGCGGTGCACGCCCTGGTGACGAACTGGACCGCTATCCACGACCTGTCGATCAAGGCCGCCATCGACTGCGACCGCGATGCCGCCCGGCAGGCCTTGTTCCTCGACCCGCACGTGGGCGACCTCTACGACATCGCCCCACTGCTGGAGGACATCCTCAAGGCCACCAAGCCCTGGCTGAGCGAGAAGTGGTTGGCCTAGCTGAGCAGGTACTTCATTATTGCCTTGGCTACGCCGTCTTCGTCGTTGGAGTCGGTGATATGATCCGCCGCTTCGAGGGCGTCCTTTGACGAGTTGGCCATGGCCACGCTTCGGCCGGCCCAGGTAAGCATGCCGACGTCGTTGGCGTTGTCGCCGATGGCCATCACGTGTTCCCGCGTAATGCCCAATTCGCCGGCTACCACCTTCAGCGCGGTGGCCTTGGACACGGTCGCATGCATGATCTGCAGGACGTAATCCTCCGTCTGAACCATTGAGACCTGGTGGAGGAACTCGCGGCCAATCGCGGCGGCGATCTCGCGCAGATGCTGGGGCGGCCCCAGGAACATGAGCTTGGTCACCGGCTGGGTCATCCACTGTTCCAGCGGTGCGATATTATCGGGGCCAAAGACCAGCGATGTCTCGGTCCAGTATTCGTCGCTAAGCCGATCCGTATACCAGTGGTCGAGAATCTCCCCGGAGACCAGCACGTCGGAAAAAAGCCGCCTGGCCAGTTCGGTTATCCCCTGGCAGGTCTTCAGCGGCAGCGGGCGGTGCATGATGACATTGGCAGTCTGCGGATCGTAAATCAGCGCGCCATTGTAGTTGACCATCGGGGCATTGAGGTGAAGGCGGCGATAAAAAGGCAACGTCGTGCGGGGCGGCCGGGCCGAGGCAAGCACCACGTGCACGTTGCTCTTCTCGTGCAGCAATTGCATGACGCTCTCGGTGGCAAGGGTGATCTCCTTCTGCGAGTTCAGGAGCGTGCCGTCGATGTCGAGGGCGAGAAGTTGAATTCTTTTATCAGAAGCCATGGCTATTTGCGATGCACAATACCATAATGGGCAGCCGGGAAGCCAGCGTTTCCCCTCGTTGCCGCTGCTGAAGAATGAAGTCTGCCTGAAGTTTACATATAGGGTGAGGTCAGGGATGAGTATCTTCCGCAGAGTATTCCGCCGTTGGTTGTGGGCTGCATTGCTGGCAGCCATTGCAGCCGTGCCGGCGCCGGCACAAACCACAACAAGGTCATCAACTGCCTCCTCGCCGGGTGGAAGCACCCCGCCGGCTGCGACAGCCGCACCGGCAACGCAGGGCACCGTCGCCAGGCCAGGCCTGCACCTTTCAATGCCGACCCGCTCAGTCCTGCCACATGTCATAAATGATGACGCAGGTTTCGCCTGGACGGTTCAGCCCAGCGGCGAGCTAATTATGTCTCCCCGCAACAACGGGATGAACAGCGGCGGCCCTCTAATCTACAGCAACCTGATGACGCTCCGCCTCGACGGCGCTACGCCAAGCTTCAGCGGCAATTGCTGGATCGCGCCCGGCGGCGATGAGTTGGAAAACATCCCAATCCGGCACAATAACCTCAAGGTCTCTCGGCGGGTGAAGGTGTTCACCCGCGCCGGCGTGGGGCGGTGGCTGGAAATCATCGAGAATATCTCAGCCAGCAAGGTCAAGCTCACTGCGAGCGTAGGCTGGACCATGCCGCCTTCAATGCCCGGTGCCGGCGCTTCACCTTCCATCTCGCTGCCGAGCACCAGCCGAACCCTGATGACCGTCGCCTCAAATGCATCGGGCAGCGTTTTGCTCATTGCCGGCTCTGGGCGCTCTGGAAATTCGCCCAAGAGCGGCCCAAACGTCTTCATCCACTCCATCAGCCTCGATCCCGGACAAGTCGCGGTAGTCTGCACATTCCTTGCAATCGGCGAACATGAAAACCTTGCCAGTCTGGCTACCGCCTTCGATCCGCGTGATTACCTCAAAGACCTTCCTCCCGGCGTCTGTGAATGGATCGTCAATTTTCAAGACCAGTACAACTTCTGCCGGACATGCAAGATCGTCCGCAGCGACCAGGCAGATGTGGCCCGTACTCGCGGCGGGCAAGAAATTCTCGGCACTATCGCTAACAAGGAGTTTCAGCTCGACAGCCCCCTGCTGGGCATATTGACCATTCCGGCGTCAAATGTGGTGGCTGTTGCCATCGCGAATTCCGATCCGGGCGCGACAACAAAGCCGGCGACCGCGGCGGCCAGACCCGGCTCTGGCGGAGACTCTGCGATCGTTGCCAAGGTGCTGCTGAGCGACGGGCAGGTAATTCACGGCCATCTTCGAACCGGCATACTGCAAATGAGCCGACAAGATCAGGCCAGCCAGCAGGAGATCAGCATCGCCGACCTGGAATACTTCTCTTACAAGGTCAGCCCGCAGCGCCCTGCCCAACAGGCGGACGTGCCCTGGATGGTGAGCCTCGCGGACGGGCAGCGGCTTGTGTACCGCCCAACGTCAAGCAAGCTCGGTCTGCGAAGTCTGCATGGCCTGATGGAACTGGACCTCGGCAACATTAAGGCCGTCGAGTTGCAGAACAAGGGCGCCGCGCATGCGGTGCTGTTCGGCAATGGCTCGAGGCTAAGCGGAATTCTCGAACCAGCCGACTTCGAATTTGCATCGCCTCTGACATCGTCAAAGGTCCGTCTGAGCCTCTCGAACATCATCGGATTCGATGGCCAGCGGAAGGACGGCAACCAAGCGCTGCTATCGTCACTTACGCTGCGAAACGGCGATCACCTCGAGGGCGAGCTAATCTCGCCAGTGCTGTCGATTGCCATGCCCTTTGCTGTGTCCGCATCCGGCCGGGCTACCGCAGCGCCGCTGCGGATTCCAATCAACTCGATCCGTTCATTGACATTCGACCAGGGCGACCAGATCGTGATAGAGACATGGAACAAGTCCACGATCCGCAGCAAGATTTTGGACGAAGAACTTGCCTTCCAGGTGCTGCCGGGGCCGGTAATCAAGATCCGCCCCGAAAACTGCCGCAGCCTGTTGCGGCAGCAGCCGCTCTCGCCGCTGGAGGCCCGCCGGCAAGTGCAGAAGTTGGTCGCTCAACTTGCAGCAGAGGGCGCCGCCGACCGTCAGCAGGCGGCAGAGCAACTTATACAGATGGGCAAGAGCATCGTGCCACTGCTGCAAAAGGAACTCGCAAACGACGACCTTGAGATCCGCCAGCAACTTGGGGCAATCATAAAGACCATCGTTTCGCCTGCGAAAGACACGCAGGACGATTCGTACTCTTCCGAGGATGATTGAGACATGAACATGTTCAGAACAATGCATGGAAAGCTGCTGCCGTTGATCACAATCGTCCTGATCTCGGCCGCCATCGCCCTTGGTCAGACCTGGCCAGACGACGGGCCTGTCGCGGCGACGGGCGGGCCTGCCGCGGGGTTGAAAATAACCGGCACGCCGATGAAGGGAAGCATGCTCAAGATCACCGACGGGGCGGGCTTCGTCTGGGACATAACCAATCGGGGCATGGTCAACGACGGCAGCGGCGACGCATTTGATGGCGCGATGCAACTGTCCGTCAATGGCAGCCAGTTCAATGCCGGTTCCGCAACGGTAAGCGCTGACGGCCGGGAGATAGAGTGCGGTAAGCTGAATCTGGGCAATGTGGAAGTCAGCAGGAGAATCTACGTCGATGCCAAGGAAGGTTATTGCCGCTGGATCGACATCTTCGAAAACAAGACCGGCAGCGAATTGCCGCTCTCGGTCCAATATTACACCAACACCGGCGGCAGCACCGGCCAGGTCTTGTCAGCCAGCGGCAAAGCGGAAGTCACCGACAAAGACTGGGCGGCAGTGACCGGCCCGGCGGGACCATCGTCCAATCCCTCGCTTGTTCACATCCTGTCCAGCCCAAACTCTCGTGTCCGCCCGACGCTGCAATATCGCCTTAACGATGACAATCTGTACTACAACGCCACGCTGAGCATTCCGGGGAACAAGACGGTCGCCCTGTGCTTCTTCGAGGCCCAGCGCAAGACGTTCAACGACGCGCGAAAGACCATGCTCGAGTTCGACCTGGAAGCCGAGCTGGCAAAAGTGCCCGCACCGCTTGCAGCCATCCTGGTGAACATGGGCAGTACGTCCAGCACGGCCATCGGGCGCAGCGAGCTGGTACGAAGCAGTAAGTACGACGTGGCGAAGCTTCGCAACGGAACGGAGATGCAAGGCCGCTGCGAAATATCGAGCTTCATTATCGATACAGCCGTTGGCAAGCTGGAATTTCCGCCAGCCAAGGTACTGGGCTTTGCCACACTCAATGGCGGCGATTCATCTGTTCTCCTGGCTCTGACGGACGGGCAGATCATCGCCGGAAAGTTGCAGTCTCCCGCTACATTTGTTCCAAATGGCCAGGACGCAATAGTCCTGTCAATGAACAACCTGGCAAGCCTTGCCTACCAGGTCACGACAGAGAAGCCGATGGATTTTGCATTCGACAAGCCCGCGGTCATCACGCGCAGCCTCCAGCGGCTGTACTTTGCGCCGGGCGATGCCGATCTGACTTTCTACACCGAATACGGCGAGTTCAAACTCGATCCGCAAATAGTGGAGACGGTGCAACTGGATATTCCCGAAGGCGGCCTGCATCGCGTCGTGTTCCGAAACGGCTCGGTGCTCTCGGGCCTGCTGAAGGCTCAGAGGATGAAACTGCGTCTGGAGCTTGGAGGGGTGCTCGACGTGCGGACAGCCATGATCGACCGGCTGGTCTTCAGCCAGCCAGGGAAGACTTTGAAATCGCAATCGCCCGCGACCGCCAGCAAGCCGGCTGAGAGCCAGCCAATGGAATTGACTCTTCGCAATGACGATGTGCTGATTGGCCAGTTATCTCAGCAGACGCTGAACATTCAATTCGACGGCCTGTCCCGAAACATAGCATGCAAGGATGTGCAAGAGATTCGCTTCGCCACGGAATCAGCCGGAGATGTGGATGTCGTGCTGCGCGACGGAACCACGGTCAAAGGCCGGATTGACGTGGCAAAGATCCTTTTCAGGCTCGACAATGGCCCGGAAATCCCCATCTCCACCGGCCATGCCGTGCGCCTCATCCGGCAAACGCCCAAGAAGTCATCGGAGCTCGTCAAGGCTGCCGCATCGCCCAATACTGCGGCGCCGCAACGTATGCCGGGCACGGTGCGCGCGGTTCGCCCCGTCAATGTGATAACCTCAGTGCCAGCCAGCAGGGCCTCCACCGGGCCATCTACAGCGTCGGCCCCTGCCAGCAGAGTTTCCACCAAGCCATCTACAGCGCCCGCCCGGGCCACTGTGCCCTCGAATCCCTGGGCAGACTGATAGATAATGGATTAAAGCAGCGTCGGGATGTTTTCTTAATGCATGGATAGTTTTCTTGACTGTAGCCCGGTTATATTAGAGTTGCAGTTAAGTTTAATAATCAGCAGGGCTTGCGCTAGACATAGTAGTTCAGCCGTGTCAAGCCAGCTTCTCCAAGACCTTGACAAATCTGGCACTTGGCCCTATTATGGCACGTGCTCAATGCACTAGTTTGTCTGTTCATTGAAATTGCTCAATTTCTGCTCACGTGTTCGGACAAGACAGGCTGCTCGCGCCGGAAGGAGAGCTCAAACCACTCATCTCTTTCTTCGCGATCCGCCCGGCTCTAAATCTGGAGGAGTTCCTATGCTCAATGCTCGCGCTCGCGCATGCATCAGTGCCGGCATCGGCATCGTTTTGGCTTTGTCCATGGCTGCTCCAGCCAGCGCATCGCTGGCGTTGGACCCCATAGTTGTTGAGTCCAAGGGCTGGCGGATCACGATGCCGCAGTTTGGGGTGGCTCTCTTTGAGGATCCAGCCCCCGCCGACGATCTGACGATCCAACTGTTCAAGAATTTCACGGGTGTCGTCGAGGATGACGGCACCATGCCGGCGATCATTCTGACTTTCCAGCAGATATTGCCTGACGGCCAGTGCGCCAGCCATATCACTATCAATGATGAATCGATTACCAACAGCACCG
Organism: uncultured Planctomycetaceae bacterium; assembly: GCA_964417755.1. GTDB lineage: Bacteria > Planctomycetota > Phycisphaerae > SM23-33 > SM23-33 > CAYQJH01. The sequence continues at coordinate 9,337 of CAYQJH010000010.1, read as the reverse complement.
ACTCTGCGTGGGCGGGCTTCAACTTCGTCCTGGGGCAATTCAGCTACGCCAGCTACGACAGGGCTGGGACCTTCCCGGGTGATTTTGGCGGCAATGCCCAGCAGGACTTCTATACCGCGCCATTCGATCAGCACTACTGGACAGCCGGCGGCGGCAGCGAGGCGCTGCACCTTTTCGATGGCCTGGTTCCGGTTGATGGCAGTTTCAGCCCCGGCACGTTCAGCGGATCGCTCAAGATCGACGTCAACCTGGCCTATGACGGCTCGGCAGCCAATGGCTTCTTTACGCTAAAGGAAATCCCTGTACCAACCCCCGAACCAGCAACGTTGTGCCTGGTCGGCCTGGGCGGCATGATGATGGCAGTACGCCGCCGGCGGCACTAAAGCCTGGGGCTAGTCCAGTCACAAGCCATCTAGTGCTCCGTCATACACGACGGTGTCGTGGTTGCGAAATACCTGACGGATGAAGCAGCCCCGCCGCCGGCCGGCAGAACCACACGCCGGCATGGACGAGCCTCCGCAGGCCGACTTCCTCACTCCTCGCCAATCTTGACGCTGCTCGCCTCCGACGATACTGTTAAAGGCGTGGATCAGCCTGAATCCATGACATGCACTTGCGCCTGTAGCTCAATTGGATAGAGCAGCGGTCTTCTAAACCGCAGGTTGTGGGTTCGAGTCCCGCCAGGCGCGTTGCCTCGCCTCCGGTGAGGCAACAGAGCAGGTGAGCAGTGGAACAGATGAAAAGAAGACAAGAGGCTGCCGCCAGTGCAGGTTCCGCCTGCGAACGGCGGTTCCGATCACCTGCGGTCATCTGTTCGCCTGGTTTCTTGGTCAAGTCGTTGTGGTAAGGCGCGACGGGGTCAGTCGTCACGCGGCTTATGCCGAAGCCGCTTATGCAGATCGCCTTGAGAATGCTGCCGTCCTGCGTCTTTTCATGCTTGCATGATGCGAGCGCGGCGCTCATAATAATCGGCAACCATTGGCAAATTCATGGAAGGAGCATCTGATGAATACGAAATGGATTTCTCGCAGCCCACTCCTGGTCATCTTCGTGGCGGCATGTGTTCCTCTTGGCTGTAAAGACGTCTTCCACCTTGAAGACCCTGCGCCCAGCCGAACTCATGTCGAGAGCGGCACTCGGGTCGATAAGCTTGTCGTCTCGCCCAGCGATCAGCCGCTGTATTCAACCGTCGTCGCCAGCGAGAACGCGCGGGTCAATTATCATTATCGCCTCGAGGTGCTGCAGGGCTATTACCACCGCGTCGGCAATTCCGACAAGCATCTCTGGGCCAGCAACGAATTGAAGAATCTCGAGAAGGCCCAGTGGTTCCGTTACGAAGGACTGGAGAAGGTTTCGCCCGCAGCCGCCGAAACGGTCAACGGCGCCGATGAGCGAATGCTCGTGGAGTCCGTTATCGAGGCGCGCAGCGCCTGGCTGGCAGCTATGAAGAAGGTGGCCGAAGCCTATGATGCCAAGGGAATGGACTTGGCTGCCAAGAGCGTTCGCCGGGCGATGGAGCGGTTAGACCCCGTCCGCACATATATGTACTTCCTCTCAGCCGAAATCCCTCCGGCGGACCTCAAGCCGACGGCTGTCGTTCAGCAGGCTGACGACCTCTTCAAGGAAGCCTACAGCCTGTTCCGCGACGGCAAGTATGCCCCCGGCATCACCGGCTATAACAAGGAACGCCGGGCCCTCTCGCTCTTCATGAAGCTCATCCATGACTATCCGACATCCAACAAGATCGCGCTGAGCGCGTATTACATCGCCGACATCTACAAGGAGTATTGGCAGGAAGATGTCCGGGCCGTCAATTGGTACGAGCGGGCCTGGCAGTGGGATCCCCACATCACCGAGCCTGCCCGGTTCCAAGCTGCCACCGTTTATGACATTCGCATGAAAGACTACCCCAAGGCCATTGAATGCTATCGCGCTTCGTTGAAGTACGACCCCGAGCGGCCAGGCAACTTCAGCTATGCCCGCCAGCGAATCAAGGAACTGGCCGGAGAGAAGTAACAAAGACAGGCCCCCGGCTTCCGGAACAACAACGACAGCGACAACAAGAAGAGCAACAGGCCCCGATTCCATCTGAATCAGGGCCTGTTTTTTGCCGTTGTTGCTGTTGTCGTGCCGGGAGTCCGAAGCCGGACGCCTGGAGCCGGTCGTTGTTGTCGTACCTGGAGCCTGAAGCCTGGAGTCTGGAGCCGGTCGTTGCTGTTGTCGTTGTCGTTCCCGGAGTCCGGAGTCGGAAGCCCGGAGCCCAATAAAAAACGGAGCCCCTTCTCGGGGCTCCGCGTCTGCGCAAAAAGTCGGCCGGCAGGGGAAAGGAGGACGAAAACCTTGCCGGCCGGAGGGGCCTGTGTAGGTGGGTGACCCCTCTCGCTCGCTCTGATATATTATTCGGTTCTTTGCATCTCTTAGTTCGGCGAAATATTCGGAGTTTTCACGTTTTCTGAGGGCGAAGACACAAATCATGTATTTTCAGGCTACTACATCGCAGTTCCCAGACTGCTTTTCTTTCAGGCCGTCATCTTTTGGCTTGCCAGCCCCTAAATCGATCTTACGATTTACATACAGCATCGGCTCCGAAACAGGCCACAGGGCCCGCACCTGCCGCAAGAGCTTTTTCGTAAGGATGTCGAACCATGAAACCTCTATATATCGTCGGCACTCAACGGGACGTTGGAAAGACAACTCTTTCCATCGGGCTGGTGCATGCCTTGCGACAGCGCAGGCTGAGAGTAGCCTACACCAAGCCCGTCGGTCAGCGAACAAGCACCATCGACGGCCAGACCGTCCATGATGACGAGCGGGTCATCTCCAGTTTGCTGGATCCTTCCGAGCACAGTCACGAGATGGTGGTGCCCATCCTGGCCGGCACTGTGGAAAGAGGCATCTTTGATTTTCATCCAGACGAGCTTCTACAAAACGTCAGGGCGGCATTTGATGAACTCAAGAAGGATCACGACATAGTCATTGTCGAGGCCATGGGCCATGTGGCAATGGGCTCGGTGATGGGCATGTCCGCGGCGGATGTCGCTCGCACCATCGGCGCGCGTGCGCTGCTGGTCAGCGGCGGAGGCATCGGGCGGGCCATCGACGACATCTCGCTATGCGGCACGTTCATCCAGTCGCGCGGTGCGGACCTTATGGGCGTGGTGGTCAACAAGGTCTATCCGGAGAAGTACGACCGCGTGAAAGACGCCACCACGCGGGCGCTTGAGAATCTGGGCATGGTCTCGCTGGGGACGGTGCCCTACGAGGAAAAGCTGGTCTCCCCCACCATGCGGCAGGTGCATGAAAAGATCGCCGGCGAGATTATCAGCGGCCAGGCAAACATGGAACTCCGCGTTCACCACACCATCGTGGCGGCAATGCTGGCCCAGCACATGACGCACTACATCGTGCCGTGCACGCTGGTCGTTACGCCCGGCGATCGGCGGGACAACATCGTCGCTGCGTTGAGAGCCCCCACCGGCATCACTGGCGGGCCTTCCGTCAGCGGGCTGATCTTGACGGGAGGATTCGAGGTGGATGCCGACCTGCGGCGGATCATCGAGCAGTCGGGCCTGCCGGTCATCGCCGTGAAGGAGGACACCTACGCCATCGCCAGCAAGCTGCGCGAGACCATCTTCAAGATCACGCCCGATGACAGCACGCGTATCCAGTGCGCAATGCAGTTGGTGGCCAGGTACGTGGACGTGGATCGGCTGGTGAAACTGCTGGAATAGATGGACAACAGTCTGCACGATCCTACAAGTCGCCCGGCTCAAGCCCGGTTCGACGAGCGATACGGGATAGCATGTGAGGCCCGATCTCTTCGCGATCATGTCGTATATCGGAAGAAGCCGGCCAGTGGGCCGGCTTCTTTTGGACGATCGTCGCATCTACTGCAATTACTTCAGGTACTTCGCGATAAAATCCACCGCATCGCCGACTGTTTGAACCGACAGGGCGGCTTCGTTATCCATCTCGATGCCGAATTCCTCCTCGAAGCCAGCCACCAACTGGATCGACTGGGTGCTTTCGGCGCCCAGATCGAAAATGAAATTGCTGGAAGGCTGAATCGACGCAGGGTCGGCATTCAGAACACTGGCGGTCACCTTGACAACTCGATCTGCTACTTCCTTCTTATCCATGATCACTCCAAGTTAAAGAGGTTTCCATTGCTTCGGCACTTGAGCGGGCACATCGCGCCATGCAGCCAAATCCGAGCCAATAAGAATACCGGCTAGGGCGTCTTTGTCCATCCTATTTGCGATGTTTCTGCTTCAACAACGCGATGCGCGATGGCTGTCAATGCCTTGCCGCTGGAAGCCAAGGAGGTATACTTCCTATGTTCCCTTTGAGACAGGAAACCTTATGAGCGATACAAAGATCAATGCGCTGGTATGGAATGAAGGCTTGCACGAGAAGAAGGACACCAGGGTCACCGATGTCTATCCCAAGGGCATTCACGGAACCATCTGCGAGTTCTTGAACCGCGATGGGCTCATCAGTGCCAAGGCTGCCACTCTGGATGATGATGAGCAAGGGCTAAGCCAGGACGTCCTGGACAAGACCGACGTGCTGTTGTGGTGGAGCCACATCGCGCATGGTGACGTGCAGGACGCTGTCGTCGAGCGCGTCCACAAGCGGGTGCTGGAGGGCATGGGGATTATCGTTCTGCATAGTTCCCACGTGTCCAAGATATTCCAGCGCCTTATGGGCACCAGCGGCAAGCTCATCTGGCGTGCAGTTGCCGAGCGCGAAGTGCTATGGGTAACACATCCCAGCCATCCGATCCTCAAAGGCATCGATGACCATTTTGTTATCGAGCACGAGGAAATGTACGGCGAGCACTTCGACATTCCCGAGCCGCAGGAAACGATACTGATCTCCAGCTTTGCCGGAGGCGAAGTCTTCCGCAGCGGCTGCACCTGGCGGCGCGGCGCTGGCAAAGTGTTCTACTTCCGCCCCGGCCATGAAACCTATCCAACATTCCACCAGGCGGAGGTCCAGCAGATTCTGATCAATGCAGTTCATTGGGCCGCCCCCACCGGAGCAAAAAGGAAGATCGAATGCCACCGGCGCGACATGGGATGGTGGCAGAAGAAATAGACAACGAAACGGCGAACCGCAGAATATCCAATAATGAATTTCGAATATCGAAGTAAGCAAGGCGATTGGCAGTTAGTGTAGGCAGTTTTGATTGTGCCGTTACCTTCGTAATTCTGCGGTTCGATTGCTGGATATTCGATATTCGTTTTTTTGCTTCGGTCTTCCGGTATCCGGTCCTTTGGTCATCCGGTATCCGGCCTGACGGACAACAACATGGCGTATTTGCCGCTATCGAACATCTTGCATTACAAGTTGCGATCAGCCTTGAGCGCGTTGGGCATCGGCATCGGCATTTGCATGCTGATCACGCTCAGCGGGCTGGCGCATGGCACCTTGGGAGAGATCAGCGATCGCTGGGAGGCTGTCGATGCCGACCTGATCGTCTATCCGCGCGAATGGGGCGATAATGTCGTGACGGTTTACGGCATCGGCCTGTCGGACCGCTATGCAGACAAGATTCGCAAAGAACGGGCCGATTTTGTCCAGAACGTCATTCCGGTGTTCCTGACCCAGATGAAGATCGGCGGGCAGGACCAGACTGTCGTGGGCGTGGACAGTTTCAACTGGCCAAGCCTGGCGGGCGGGCGGCAGCTATTGGCCGGCGAGTTGTTTGATGCCGGCGCCCAGTTTACCGACTGGATGGTTCAATCATTGCGGCAAGGCGGCGGCGACGATGAGCCTGCCGCCGAGGATTTCACCGAACGTTTCAAGGCTGAGATGGCCCGCCGCGGTGGCATGGAAATGGTGATAGACTCCCGCCTGGCCGGCAAGGCGAAGTTGGCCGTCGGCGACAGCCTCACCGCCGGCAATGTCCAGTGGAAGATCGTGGGCATTGCTCCTTCGGGCGTGATGGCACGTGCGTTCATACCCCGCCGCGCCGCTCAATATCTCTTCGGCCTGGGCGGCATAGACAAGAGCACGCTGTTGTTCGTCAAGCTCAAGCCGGGCGTTTCAGTCGACCAGGCCGCCGCGAGCATCCGCAACTTGGGCTACCTGGAAGCTATCCCGGTGCGGCAGTACCGCGGGCTGCTCGAATCGAAATTCGGCGCAATGTTCCGATATATCGACGCGGTGAATCTCATCGCGATGATCATTTCCTTCCTGTTCATCATGGTCACCTTGTACATGATGGTCCTTCAGCGCACGCGTGAGATCGCCATCTTGAAGTCCTTCGGGGCATCAAGCATCTTCATCCTTCGCCAGATCGTAGCAGAATCGCTCATCCTGACCTGCACCGGCGCCGCCGCCGGCATCGGCATGAGTTTCCTGGCTGCCTGGGCCATCGGCAAATTCCTGCCACTTTACACGGTTACTATCACATGGCCATGGTTGGTCGTAGCGGGTGTCACCGCACTTGCCGGCGCGATGGTAAGCGCTCTCTATCCAGCCTGGCGCGCAACGCGAGTTGACATGGTCGAGGCACTGACGCTGGAATAGTGGAACACGAAGGCTACCGTTAATTGATGACCATTCGTTTTGACGAAGATGAGTTCGCCGACCTGGTTGAGCAGGCGATGGCCGGCATTCCGTCGCAGTTCCGGCCCTACATGGAGAATCTCAGCATCGAGATCCAGCCGCGCCCCACCGCGGACATGTTGCGGTCGATGCATCTGGATCCTGAGGGCCTGCTGCTGGGGGTCTACCATGGCGTGGCGCTGACGAAGAGATCCGTCTCGGCGCCGGTGGAATGGCCGGATCGGATAATCCTGTTCCAGCGGAACATCGAGGCTGTCTGTCACGGCCGGCAGGATGTTATCGAACAGGTGCGACAAACCGTGCTTCACGAGGTGGGACACCATTTTGGCATGAGCGAAGAGGACCTGGGCCGCCTGGGATATGGGTGAGGGCCCGCACAGCCTTGACAGGCAGGCCCGGCCGGCTTGGCCGGCCTGGTCGGTTCATTTTTCGCAGACGATCTAAACCTTGCCCTCCCGAGCGACAATTGAGATTCCAGTGGAGCTTATGCCGCGTTGGCGGCCTGCGGAAATTCATTGCTTCGCGTGAATGGGCGTCGGATGATATCGCCAATTCAAGCGAACGGCTGGCCTGATCGGGGCTACAGGCACGTCGAGATCATGTGCCCCTATTGGAGATTGAGTATGATGCGCCTGAGATGGATTCTGCCGTGCGTAGCCGTGGCGTTGCTGGCCTTCTCGAACATTCAGGCAGCCGAGGAAGCCGCCACCAAGCCCGCCACGCAGGCAGACAGCAAGGTCGTCCTGCCCAAGGGCTACTGGAGCATCATGGCCTCGGAATTGAAGTTGAGCGACGACGTCCGAGCCAAGATAGCCGATAAGCTCCAGCCGCTGGAGGATTGGGACAAAGCCAACAGCGCCAAGCGTGAAGAGTTGAGCAAGAGAAATCCTGCCGCCTCGGACGAAGAAGTAGCCAAACAGAGGGAACAACGACGTGCCTTGGAACAGGAGCGGACCAAGCTCTTTGAGAAGGCCAAGGCTGATGTGATGAATGTGCTGACTGCTGAACAGCGCACTGCGTGGCAGTCGGCGGAACTGTACAACGGCGTTTCGCAGCGTCTGACGCCTTTGGGACTGACGGAAGCCCAGGTCAAGCAGGCCAAGGAACTGGCAGCGCCGTTTGCCAAGCAGTTGCAGGAAGTCAAGGACGCTCCGGATAAGGCCCGCGAGATTCGTGCCGCCTACGTCAAGGAAATCACCACCAAGGTGCTGACGGAAGACCAGCGGAAGAAGTTGGAGTCAATGCCTGAGCGTCGGGGCGGCGATCGGCCCGCAATGGGCGACAGGCCCGGTCGAGGCGATAGAGGAGCCGGCCGGGGCGACGGCGCAGGCCAGGGCGACAGGCCTGCCCGCGGCGAAAGAGGCCGCGGAGGCACAGATCGCCAGGCGCCACTGGGGCAATAGTGCTTAACACATGATTGTTCGTGCGGGCCAGACAGAAACCAAGTCTGGCCCGCTTCATTCTTATGTCCCGTGCCAGGAATTCTCTCGCGTCCTGCCTGCGTGACTGACAATTCGTTCTGGCCGGTGAAAACGTTGCGGCGGGGGCACAGGTTATCTATCGAAATGGCTCTTTTGATTTCGATAGATAACCTTGTCAAGGAAGCACGTTCCATTACGCGCGCAGGGGCGCGCGTAATCCAAAATCCAAAGCAATTCCAACGGCGAATTGCTTTGGATTTGTGCCCCCGCCGCCACTTTTCCACCCGCCAGAAGATCCGGTCGCTCACCTGCCCGCAATGCAGCGGCAAAAGCGCTTGCAATATTCGCGTCGATGCGCTATATAGTTTGTGCGGACGATGGTTGTTTGCCCGCAGATGGCGGCGTAGCTCAGTTGGTTAGAGCGAGGGACTCATAAGCCCTAGGTCACTGGTTCGACTCCAGTCGCCGCCAGTCTCCTCAGTTCGACTTGATCCCTTCGATGCATCGTCGCGCAAAGTTTTTTGCTTGACGCCCTGCGTATCTTCCAGCTAAATAATGGCAGTTCTTATGTCAGGCTCTTGGCAGCCTGCAAAGGAGATCAAGGTTATGGCATTTTCGACTCTGCTGGCCGGCTTTTGGGATCCAATTGGAAGCACGCCGTTCTACTATTGGCAGATACCGGTCGTCATCCTGCTGGTCGTCATCATCGTGTTCTGGATGCGCTATCGCAAGAAGCAGATGTAGTCGAACTTGAGGCGCTTGGCGAGTACAGGCGGGCCTCGCCCGTCTTACCTATGCAGCGCCAGTCGCGGCGAACGCGGCTATCGATTCTTGTGCCTTCAGTCAGAGACGCCCGGCTTCGTTCGCTGCGACTTGTTCATTTCCTCTTCTCCGCAGTTGGTTGGCATTATGTTCGCTCGGTTGTTGCCTCCTTGGCCGGGCAAAGCGCGATGGAGACGACAGAATGGCTAAGCAACATCGGCAAGTCGAATCGCTGGCGTCGATGTTCCGCGTGCTGGGGGATCAAACTCGGCTGCGAGCGCTCTTGGCCCTGCAACAAGGCGAGCTGAATGTCTCGGGCATTTGCAGCGCTCTGCGGGCCCCGCAACCCACAGTCTCGCGCCACCTGGGAATTCTTCGCATGGCCGGCCTGGTCAACAATCGTCGCAACGGGAAGGAAATCCTCTACTCCGTCGGCGGAAATGCCGATGGCCAGGCCAGGATGCTCAAGATGATTCTTCAGGCTGCCCATCGGCTCTAGGATGTCAACGACGGCTGTCAAACCGATCTACGTCCTTCACGGCAGCGATGAATTCCTCCGGGATACGCACCGCAAGTAG
>CAYQJH010000009.1:0-41303 GCA_964417755.1 uncultured Planctomycetaceae bacterium | reverse complement strand
GTAGTTCTGGGCTAACAAGAGACGAGTATCCCTTTTTCGTCGGCGGCAGCATCTCTGCAAATCTACGCGTATGATTCTCCATATAGGGCGGCCACCGTGCTGCGACACATCAGCCGGGTGAAAGGAGGCGCACATGCGCTACAAGTTATTGGGCAAGACAGGGATGAAGGTTTCGGAGCTATGCCTGGGCACGATGACCTTCGGCGAGGAATGGGGCTGGGGCTCAAACAAGGATGTCAGCCGGGCCATCTTCGAGGCCTTCACGCAGGCTGGCGGAAACTTTCTCGACACCGCCAACGTCTACACCAACGGTACGAGCGAGACGCTTCTTGGCGAGTTTCTCGCGGGGCGGCGCGAGCAGTTTGTCGTTGCGACCAAGTACAGCCTCACCGAGCGGCCATGGGATGCCAACGGCAGCGGCAACAGCCGCAAGTGCCTTATGCAGGCGCTTGAGGGCAGCCTGAGGCGGCTGAAGACCGATTACATTGACCTGTACTTCCTGCATGTTTGGGACTTCCTTACGCCGATGGAGGAGGTCATGCGGGCGATGGATGACGCGATCCGCGCGGGCAAGGTTCTTTACGCGGGCATCTCCGATGCACCGGCCTGGGTTGTGGCGCGGGGCGAGACGATCGCGGAGCTTCGTGGCTGGTCGCGCGTTGCCGCCATCCAAATCCCGTACAGCCTGGTCGAGCGGACGCCCGAACGCGAGATTGTGCCGATGGCCAATGAATTGGACATGGCAGTTACTGCCTGGAGTCCGCTGGCCGGCGGCGTGCTTAGCGGCAAATATCGTCGAGGGCAGGCCCGGCCGGCCGAAACGCGATTCTCCGGCGGCGGCGACTGGAGCGACTACTGGCTGACTGAGCATAACATTGATATCGCGGAGGCAGTCTGCGAACTGGCCCAGAGCATAGGGCGAAGCCCCGCGCAGGTCGCACTGAACTGGCTGCGCCAGCGCAGCGGAGTGGTGATTCCGATCATCGGCGCCAGGCGTCTCGACCAGATTCGCGACAACTTGGCGTGCCTTGAATTCACGCTCAGCGACGAGCAATTGGCCCACCTGGATGAAGTCAGCAGGATCGAGCCCGGCTATCCTGGAAACTTCTACCAGGTGGCCGCGGCCAGGCACTTGGTCTACGGCGATCTCTACGACCAGATCGAAGATCACCGCCACCGCAAGCCAAAGGTAGAGCAACCAGCGCTGCAAGCCATTTAAAAGCGGTCGACGCTTCTCCCAAACCCCATGGTCGCAGGAGGCCAACAAGGAAGCCCCCGGCGGAAGCCGGGGGACGGGGCGAGATGACAAAGCAGACGGGTTACTTCTTCCGCTTGTTGTATTTGCGAAAACAATGCCCGTCCCATTCTTCATAGACTAAACTACTCCTCTTGTACGTCATATCCATGATTGAACGTCTGATCAGGCGGTTTCGAGGAATAAGATCGTGCATGAGGACGATGAGTCTCTGCTACGGCGATTGCAGCATAACGATGCTGATGCGATGCGTCAGATTTATCTCAGGTACAAGGATGATCTGCTGACGGCGGCCTTATGCCTAGCCGGCCAACTGGTGGTTGCGGAAGATTGCGTTCATGATGCGTTCGTTAGATTTGTGCAGGCATCTAGCCGGCTGAAGCTCCGAGGCAGCCTCAAGGCCTATCTCATCACGTGCGTTGCCAATAAGGCACGCGACTATCTGCGAAGCAAGGTCCACGTTTTGGCTTTGCCAGAAGCAGGGGAGTGGCCGGCTGCCTCCGAGAGCGATCCGGTGTGCCAGGCAGCAGCGGCTGAACAAACGCAGTGGCTCATGCAGGCCTTGACGCAATTGCCATTCGAGCAGCGCGAGGTTGTTACGCTTCGCATTCATGCCGAATTGACGTTCCGCGAAATCGCCAGCCGGCAGGACGTTTCAATCAACACGGTGCAGGCACGCTATCGATACGCACTGGAGAAGTTGCACACGATTCTGGCAGGAGCAAAGCCATGAAGTCTACGGATAAGATCGAACAGTTCATAAGAGAAACGCGGGCAACGACGCGGCCGGCGCTCGACGCGCTAATAATCGCCGATGCCCTGGCTGCGATGCGTCAGCCCGCACAACAGACAGACATCCCGGTTCGCCAAGGCGGCTGGGTGCGGAGAATCATCATGGGCAATCGTTTGGTCAGATTTGCAGGTGCGGCGGCAGCGTTGTTGTTAGTGGCACTAGGCGTGTGGTGGCTGACCTTGTCCCCGAGCAATGTCGGGCCGGCATACGCGTTTTCGCAAACGGTCGAAGCGATGCGCGGCATCCGAACGCTTCACGTGAGAGATACGAATCTGGACCCCAAGCAAGGCGAAGAGCCTACCAAGGAATTCTGGATGGAGTTCGATGGCTCAGGCAAGATGATTCGCTGCCGAGGTGTTATGCCAAAGACCGAGGATGGGGCCAAGGAATTCACTGTTTTGGACGGGAAGGCCACCATCTGGTTTAAGGACAAGAACAGTCTGCTGATTATGAAGGAACCAGGGAAGGTAAGGCAGATTGAGCAGTTGGCCATATTCTGCAACCCTAAGGGGCTGATAGAAGGGTGGCAAAAGGCGCAAGAGGATGGCACGGGCAAGATCAATATCGAGGAATCCACGGGCAAGCCTACCGTTGTTACCATGGATTATGCGGACAAGAGCAAGGAGCCAGGCCGGCGAGAAGTGCTGCACGTGGATGCGTCAACAGGCCTGGCTACTGAAATGCAATGGTTCTCGCGCAATCCGGACGGGACATACGTCGAGAAGGAGCGCATGGAGTTTCTTGACTGCAACAAGCCATTAGATGAGGCGGTCTTCGAACTCAAGCCTGGCAAGGACGTCATAGTTGTGGACCAAACAAAGGAAGTGGGCTTGGCCCAAGGCAATAATGACTGACAGCGAGGCAGCCGCTGAAACTGTGCGCAAGTTCTTCGATGCCTGGCTTGCCAAGGATTACGGCACGATGGGGACGCTCCTGGGCGGTCTGCCCGAAGAGAAGATCGAAGGCATGTTCGGCAAGGTCGAGGTCAAGAAGATCATCTCTATCGGCGAACCCGTGTTGAATCCGAATCGATCCATCGGCGGATACCACGTGCCGGCTCAGGTCGAGTTTGATAAAGATGGTCAGGCAGCGGTGAAGTCGTTCGACCACATCGGCGTCCGGCCGGTGAACAACGACGATCAGAAGGATCGATGGAACATCCACGGCGGAATCTGATATCACGCTAAATTTCAGTCACCAGCCCTCGGTAGCTACTGCCGAGGGCTGTGCATTTATCCGATAAAGAACGACCGCGCATGAGTAACCGCGGACTCCGCAGCCAACGCAGCGGGCGTGTTGCGGGCATCCCCCGGCTTCCGCCGGGGGCTTTCTATCGCGGCCTCGTGCCGTCTTCCCATGCAACCCGAAAGATTTTGTTCCACTTCCGCTGTTTGCTACTCTAGTGGATAGCTCACAACGGAGGCTTCGGAAGTGGCTGTAACTGTCGAAGTGAATCCCTCTTTTGGCCGATACGACCTATAGCGCGAGTTCCCTGTCTGCCCAGGAGATGCACAATGTGCGGAATTGTCGGATACATCGGCAATAAGCGAGCCAGTGGCGTGCTTATCGAAGGCCTCAAGCGATTGGAGTATCGCGGATACGATTCCTCCGGCATCTGCGTGTTCAGCGATGGCAATTTGCGAATCCACAAGAGCCCGGGACGGATCGCTGCTATGGAGGCCCTGGCCGAGGCTGACGCCGACCTGAAGGCCGGCACTATCGGCATCGCGCATACGCGCTGGGCCACTCATGGCGAGCCCAACGAGGTCAACGCCCATCCGCACACCGACGCCAGCGGCGAGATCGCCTTAGTCCACAACGGCATCATCGAAAATTACGCTACGCTCAAGCAGTTCCTCTGCGGCAAAGGCCACGAGTTCCAGGGTCAGACCGACACCGAGGTGCTTGCCCACCTGGTAGGGGAGTTCTATAACGACGGCTGCGACAGCCTGGAGGAGGCCGTGCAGGCGGCCCTTCGCGAGGTAACGGGCACCTACGGCATCGCGGTTGTCTGCCGAAGCGAGCCGGACAAGATCGTCGCCGCCCGCAGGGGCAGCCCGCTGATCATCGGCGTGGGCAGCGGCGAGTACGTGATAGCCTCAGACGCCTCGGCCATACTCGAGCACACCGCGAACGTTGTGTACCTGAACGATAACGAGATGGCCGTGCTCACCCGCGACGGCATGCGGACCATGACCGTCGACAACGTCCCCATCACGAAGGAAATCCGCCAGATCGAATGGTCGCTCGAACAGATCGCGCTGAACGGCTACGAGCACTTCATGCTCAAGGAGATCTTCGAACAGCCGGAGGTTGTGCGAACCAGCCTCAGCGGCCGGCTGGACTGCCGCGATATGTCCATCAAGCTTGGCGGACTGACGCAGATCGCGCGGCAACTGGTCAAGACGCGGCGGATCATCATCACCGGCTGCGGGACAGCCTGGCACGCGGGGCTGCTGGGTGAATATCTCTTCGAGGACCTGGCCCGCATCCCGACGGAGGTCGAGTACGCCAGCGAGTTCCGCTATCGCAATCCGATCATAGAGGATGGCACGGTGGTCATCGCCATCAGCCAGTCAGGCGAGACGGCTGACACGCTGGCAGCCCTGCGCGAGGCCAAGGAGAAAGGCGCGACGGCCTTGGGCGTGGTCAACGTGGTCGGCTCTACGATCGCGCGCGAGACGGATGCCGGCATATATCTGCATGCCGGGCCGGAAGTCGGCGTAGCATCGACCAAGGCCTTCACCTGCCAGGTGGTCGTCGAGACGCTGATGGCCCTGATGCTCGGCCGGCGGCGGTTTATGTCGCAGTACGCTCTGGAGCATTACATCCGCGCGCTTTCAGAGATTCCGGCAAAGATTGAGAAGGTGCTGGAACAGTCTGACGAGATTCGCGAAATTGTCGCATCGCATGTGAATGAGGATAACTGGCTGTTCCTGGGGCGCGGGTACAACTATCCGATCGCGTTAGAAGGGGCGCTGAAGCTCAAGGAAATCAGCTACATTCACGCCGAGGGCCTGCCGGCAGCCGAGATGAAACACGGACCCATCGCACTGATTCACGAGGGCATGCCGGTGGTATTCATCGCGCCGCGCTGCGGCACATACGACAAGGTCATCAGCAATATCGAAGAGGTTCGGGCCCGCAAAGGACGAATTATAGTCGTCGCCACCGAGGGCGACGATAACATCCGCAAGTACGCCGACCACGTGATCTACATCCCCCAGTGCCCGGTACCACTCCAGCCGCTATTGAGCGTGATTCCGATGCAACTGATCGCGTATCACGCAGCCGTCCTGCGCGGCTGCAACGTGGACAAGCCTCGCAACCTGGCCAAGAGCGTGACCGTGGAGTGACGGCGGAATGATATCCTGGTTCACGCCGCCACTTTGACCAGCACCTTCACGCAGTTGTTGGTGCGGTTGACGAACATTTCGTAGGCCTGCGGGATCTCCTCCAGGCTCACGCGGTGCGTGATGCAGAAGCTCGGATCGATCCTGCCTTCCTGGGTGTACTTCAACAATTGCGGGATATATCGCGGTCCGTGCATCTGTCCCATGTGGAAGTGCAGGCCCTTGTTGAAGGCTACGCCCAGCGGCATCTTGTCAATCAGCATTGCGTAGACGCCCATGATGACCACTACGCCGCCCTTGCGGCAGGCCTCGATCATCTGGCGCGGCACGTGGCCGCGGTCGGTCTCCAGCTTGACAGCCTGCTTGACCCGGTCGTAAGCGCCCACCAGCGGGTTTGCTGCATGCGATTCCATTCCGCAGGCATACACGCAGCAGTCAGGGCCTCGGCCGCCCGTCATCTCGCGCAAGGCGGTGGTGACGTCGACCTGCTCGAAGTTCAGCGTCTCGGCGCCGCAGGCCTCCTGGGCCATTGCCAGGCGATAAGGCAAGCGATCAACCGCGATGACTCGCTCGGCTCCCAGCAGGTACGCTGACTTCATCACGAACAGGCCCACGGGTCCGGCGCCCCAGACAACGACCGTCTCGCCGCCCTGCAGATGGCACAGGTCGGCGCCCATGTAGCCGGTGGGGAAGGCGTCGCTGATGCACAGTGCCTGTTCGTTGGTCACCTCGTCTGGGATTTTGAACGTGCCTATATCAGCGTATGGCACCCGAAGGTACTGGGCCTGCGCGCCCGCATAGCCGCCGAACAGATGCGAGTACCCGAAGATGCCGCCAGTGCCGTAAGTGTACAGTTTCTCCATCATCCATGAATTGGGATTGGAGTTGTCGCACATCGAGTACTCGCCCCGGCGGCAGTAGAAGCACTGCCCGCACCCGATGATGGAAGAAACCACCACCCGGTCGCCTTCGCGATGCTTCTTCACCTCCGGCCCGACCGCCACGACCTGGCCCACAGGCTCATGCCCGATGATGTCGCCCTTCCGCATGGAGGGGATCATGCCATTGTACAGATGCGTGTCCGAGCCGCAGATGGTTGTCTCTGTGACGCGGACAACGATATCGTGCGGATTGACGATTCGTGGTTCCGGAACGTCCAGGACCTCGATCTTGTGTTTGCCTTGCCAGCATGTTGCTCTCATCTTGCACCTCTTGCTTCTGAGGAAAGCTACTTCACCCCGGCCATCGCACGCCGGCGATGACGCCCTGAAGGGCCTTCGTTTGTCGCCACCTCGCCCGTCTCCGCCAGTTGCTGCAGGCCGTGCAGGATCCGCGAGATGAAATCCTCCGGAGATCGTCCTATGATCTTGCTCATGGCATTGGTGAACTGGCCGCCGACCAAGTGGCAGCGGATTTCCAGCGTCACCTCCGTCCCCAGATCTCTGGGCGCTGCCTTGAAGATGAACGTGCCCTCATGGGCGATATCGGCGTCCCCTTCGGTGGTCCAGGTGAACATGCGGCCGGGCTCGTCCTGCGAGATCACCGCCTGCCACTGCCTGCGCCCGATGCCGCGGAGATTCAGTCGCCAGCGCGAGCGAATGGCATCAATGTGTTCGACGGCCTCCAGGTCCGGCACCAGGTGCGGCTGGGCGTCCAGCGAGCGGCATAGGTCATAGAGTTCCTGCGCCGGACGTGCAATAGTGATTGTGCGTCGGACGCTGAAGTTGAGCTTCTCATCCGCCATGGTATTGCCCCCAATTGCGGTTGCTGCCTCTTCCCCTCATGGAACATTGTAGGGAAGCTTATCGGCGGATGGCTCTGGCGGCATGGCCAGTATTACGATGCGCGCAGTTGAGCTTGCGGCGTTTGTTGACGTGTGCGGCAGTAGATCATCAGCGCGTATAGAAAGAACAGCATGCCGATCATGAACTCGCGGAATTCCTCCGCCGGGGCCAGCAAGGCCATGTTCAGGTAAGACGTCTTGTGGAAGGTCTTGCTCAAATGGAAGCGGTCGTCCAGGATCTCCTCGGGGAAATCGCTGCAGATGGCCAGTGTCGCGGCGATGGCGAAAACCGGTGGAGGAATGATCCAGTCCACAATGGCAAGCTTTTCGCTTATCTGCCGTCGCCAGCGGATCATCACCAGCGGGGCTACTATTCCGCCCGCAATGATTGCCACCACCAGCAGACGCTTAGGTTCGGCGTTGAAGTACTTGCGGGCGCCCTGAAGATTATGCAGGTTGAACTCGTGCTGCTTGTTGATCTTGCTGATTGAATCGGGCGTTTTGAATCCCAGCCAGTGCTGGCCCCAACTGGCCTCCTCGCCGGCAAAATAGAAACTCACCAACATGAAGAGCGCCAGGAACACGGTCAACCCGCGAGGATAGGCCCCGCGCCGGGATATCGCCATCCCAGCCAGGATGATTCCCGTCAGAAGGAACGCCACCGTGCCATTTTCCGCCAGCCCCCATCGCTCGCTCATCATGTATTTCTGCCAGGCATCATAGCCCAGCAGGGGCACAAGCAAACCTGCAGTGATCAGGACCAGCGGCAGACAAACACACAGGCGCTTCAGGCGTCTCGACGGTTTGTAGACCATGCTGTTGTTTACTTTCCTATGGCTGGCGGGCGAGTCGGCTGGCCTCAGCCTCCAGCGTGGAGAATTGGCTGGCCAGGCCGCCCATCGTTCCAGGATTGTCGAATTGCAGTTGGCGGATCCTGGCTGAGAGATTCGAGCAAGCCTTCTGTCGCTGCGGGCCTTCCCGATAAGCCTCAATCGTGCTCTGGCAGTACTCCAACTCAGCCTGCCAATACATTATCTCGCTGTCCTTGCCGTTGCGGTCGATGCCGGCAATCAGCGTGCTGTACGCCTCAACGGCCTTGGCGGCCTGTCCTGTCGCGCGGTAGCAGCGGCCGAGGCCCCAGAGGTTTGTCGGATCGATGGGCAATTGCTTCCTGAGCATCTTCAGCAGCGACTTGTAGCCGTCACTCAAGGCGGTTGTCAGCCGGGTTGAACTCGCCTCGTCTTCGCCGGCTTTGAGGCAATTGCGGATCGTCAGAGCCGGTCCAAAGCTCCGCTCCTCGACCTGGTAAAGCGGCAGTTCCCTGGTCAGGAACTCCTGTGCGATGGTTTGGAGACGGCTGATATCAGAGGCTGCCTGGGATATCTCCGCAAGTTTCTGGGCAAATTTGCCGTCGATCTGCCTGGCCAGTACGTCTCGCTGGCCATCGTCGTACGCCTTGCACTGGATGAACAACTGCAGTGCCTCAGCCAGCAGCTTGGCTGCGTCGGGGTTCTTTGCCTCCGCCATCGCAAGGCCCTGCTCGAGTTTCCCGTTGGCGAGCAACTGCCGGTAGGGGTACATGGCTGCGTCATCGCCGGCGGCCTTGGTCTGCTGCTCATAGAGAATGGCTGCGAAGCTGCCGTACGCCTGGCGATACGTTGCCAGCTCGGCAGCGCGAGACTTGTCGTAGCGCAACAGCTTGATCTGCTCTTCCAGTTGATTCACCACCAGGCGGATGAGCGTCGGCGCGTCCTGCGGGTAGGCCTTGCGGAAGTCCGAAACCAATGTAATTGCCTCGGCAGTTCGATTCTCCAGCACGGCTGACTGAATCAAGTACTTGGAGCTTTCACGGATGGCCAATGTGCCAGGCCACTTCTGCGGGATTGCCTTGAGCAGGGCCTGGGCCGCGGGCTTCTGATCGAGATACTCCTGCATGGTCGTGCCCAACTGGAACTCAGCCATTGCCGCCCACTCGCGAAGCTTTAGGGCCTCGTCCTTCCGGCCGGCGGCCTCGCTTTCCTTGGCAGCCTTAGCGGCATCGTCGACGAAGACCTGAAGCGGCCCCACAAGCTTCTGCGCCTCCTCGCGGCGAAGGGCCTGCTGCTTGGTCTTGTCGGAATCGACCAGGGCGGCGATCAACTCAACCTGGTTCAGCAGCGCCAGTTGGCGGGCCTCCATGTACTCGCTCTTCTGCGCTGGGGGAACAGCTTGATACGCTGCAATCGCCTTGCGAATGAGTTCAGGCTTGCCGGCTGCATCCGCCTGATCCGCGAGCTTGTCGTACTGCCAGGCCAGGCTGAAGTACCACTCCTGGCTCTTGGGGTTAGCTGCCCATTGCGGCTGGGAGAGCATCAGTTCGATAGCCTTGGCCAGGTCCTGCCGGAGGTTGGGGCGGACAAACTGCCGGTCCGCAATTCGCTCCTGGATGATGGTGTTACAGCTAACAACCGAGTTGTACACGGCGCTGTACGCCAGCGGGCTTGTCGGATATTTCGATGCCAGTTGTGCAAAGAGCTCGCTGGCTTTGAGTGCATCTTTCTTTTCAGCATAAATGACCGCCAGGTGGAACATCGCCAGCGGCCGCACGGTTTCGGCGCGCGGATCGCTGCTGGCGGCAATCTTCGCCAGAGTTTCCTGTGTCCTGGCCGTTTCCGCTTCGCCCGGCATGCTGGTGGCTTTGCCTCGCTGGCTGATGGCAAGGGCGCAAAGAATCATTGGACTGGCGTCGGGCGCCTCAGCCAGCTTGCCGTACTTCGTGGCCACCAGGCCAAAGAACGCGTACTGCTCTTCCGGATGCTCGGTGACGAACTGGATCAAGGCTTCCTGTGCGAGCTTGTCGTAGCCGTCGGCGGCTGCGGCGTCCTTGGCTCGAACGGACGTGGCCCATTGCTCGAAAAGATAATTCCTCAGCAGGGCATATTGCACGTCGGTGCTGACGGCGCCGCTGTCGCCCAGGATCGCGCGGACATTCTTGCGGAAGACCTCTGCCGCCGATTTGGCGGGCTCAAATTCGCCCCGCTCAATCAGGCAGCGAACCATCTCGAAGTTGGCCGCCACCCGCACAGCCGTCTCCGCCTCCTCTTCCGCCGCCTGCTGCAAAATACCGATAGCGCGGTCGAATTCCCTAATCTCGCGAGAGGCTTGCGCCGAAAGCAGCATCGACCAATACTTCAGGCCGCTGTCGTTGCCCTCATCCTTGGCGATCTTGTCCACCACGTCCCGGGCTTCTTTGAAGATGCGCTGGCGGGCGGCTGCGTCGCTGCCGTCCATCGCCATGCCGCGGCAGAGCCTGGCGTATCCCAGCTTGTATGACACGAGCGTATCAAGTTCAGCCAGGCTGGGGCCCAGCGTAACCATGACGGCTGCCTTTGATTTATCCCGCCAGCTTTGGAGCAATTCGCGAACGCGATCGTGCAGGAGCGAGAGGGCGGCCAGGGGCTTTTCGGTTCGCTCGAGGACCATCTTGCGGTCATCCTCACCGCCCTGCAGAAACAGCAGCCGCTCGATGTTCGGGCCCGTAGCCACGACAGCCTGCACGTCAGCCAGGCGCAATCGCACCCGGTAAAGCTTGAGCAAGGCACGTTCGTCCGGGGGCTTGTCAAGCAGGGCAGCGGCCTTCTCAAGCTGCGCCGCCGCCTGGTCGATGAGCGGCAGGAATTGCTGCGAGTCCCGAGGCAGGGCCTTGGCTTGGCAGAGGGTTGCCTCGCCGCGGGCGTACAGGGCGTCCGCCGGGCTTGATGCCTCCAACTCATCAGCCAGCGTCGTCAGGAGTTTCACGCTGCCCAGCGCGCTTAGCGCATCAGCAAGGCGAATCTGATCCAGCCGCTCGTAAGCGCTCAGCTTCAGCATCGCCGAGCCGGCGGAAGCAGGGGGCCGGCCGGCTGTGGCGGCGGGGGGCTTGGCGGCTGCCGAGGCTGGCCGCGCGGAAGTCTGTGCCGCTGCGTCCAAAGACAAAACGCAGAGGGCCAATATGGATAAGGTAAACCGTCGCATGTGTATCCTCTGCGTTGTTCCACTTCGTGCGTTTCGTGCAATTCGTGGATGAGTTCCTTCAACACCGAAATCACGTCGGGTATCGGAACGTGATGTTTTTGAACTTCGCGCGGTAAGCCTGGTTGTAGGCTTCCACGACGAACTTCCACCGCACGTCGCCCATCGGCTCGAGCACCACTGGAGAGTCCGGCGACGCCAGGCCTGACATGCGGGTGTGCAGCCTCTGGAAGAGCTCCTCGGCTGTGTTGATCGAGACGTTACTGTTGCTTACTTCGTATAGCACCTTCATCTTGTCGTCGCCGCTTGCGCGGATAGTGACGACGGTCTCCTTCAGGATGCCGCCGGCGGCGCCCAGGCCGGCCGAGGGCAGCGAGCCGGGGATATCGCCCTCGGCCTGGCGGAACTGCGAATTGAGCAGGAAGAACAGCAGCAGCAGGAACAGCACGTCGATCAGCGGCACGACATTGGGCTGATACTTTGGCGGCGGGGCTTCCTTCTTCTGCCGCGGGGGGAGCACTTCCTCTGTAACATTTGCGCTGGCCATCTGTTTAGTCCGTCAATACCACGATGTTCATTTTGGGGATGCCGGCCTGCCCGGCGGCCACCATCACCGGCGCCACGTCGCTGTATCGCACGCGCCAATCGCCGCGGATGACCACGAAGAAATCCTTCACGCCTTGGGCGACGGCCTCGCTACGGCGCGCCTTGAGCGTGTCAACCAGCAATTTGTTGTCCATCAGGGCAATGGGCTGATTGTTGATCTGGTATTCCTTGGCTGCTCCGGGCTGGTCGGGTGAAAGCGTTCCATCGGCAGACTCAGCCGAAACGATGCTGACGATCACCTTGTCGGCCAGCTTGGATTCCTCAGCCTTGACGCCCTGGCTTTGCTCGGGCTTGGGCAGGTTAATGCGAGCGCCGCTGGAGGACAACTGGCTGGTCAGGATGAAGAACAGGATCATCAGGAATGCGCAGTCCACCAGCGGCACGACGTTGAACGACACGTCGCCGGCGGCAGCGTTTGTTGTGAAGACTTTACTTTTAGCCATAGCAACCGGTTCCAGGCTCCGGGCTTCCGACCCCGGCAACGGCAACAACAAGCGGCTTCAGGCTCCAGGCTTCAGGAACGTCAACGACAACTGCAGCGGCCTCGTTTAATAAGGATGATTGCTCCGTTAGCCGTTCTTAGTGTCTTAGTGCCTTTGTGGTTCCGCCGCTTTAGTCGGCCTTCTTCGTAGTGCGGAACGAGGTGATCAAATTCTGTGCCGCCACCAGTCCCTCAGCCGTCAGGATATCGATGCGATTGCGCATCAGGCCGTAGACCGTCAGCGATGGAATGGCAACCACCAGGCCCACGAACGTGCAGACGAGCTTGATGCCCAAGGCCTCGGCAAGCATGCCGGGGTTGGGAATGCCGCCCATCTCGACGATCTTGAAGAACGCCAGGATCATGCCCCAGACCGTGCCCAGCAGGCCGATCATCGGGCCGATGTTGCCCAGAAGGTTGAGGTACTCCACGCTTCGCAGCAGCCGCACGGTGCGGTCCTCGGCGGCATCCTGCATTGCGCGCTCCATGGCGTTGTAGCCGCGCGGCGCCTCAGCCAGTGCCGCGCCCAGCACGCTTCCGAAGAAGCTGGTATCGTTGGCAGTCAGGTCGATGGCCTGGCGATACTGCTTGCTATTGAAGCATTCCTGTACCTGCTGCTTGAGATCCATCGGAAGCAGGACGCTGCGGCGGATGTTCATCATCACCTGAACGATCATCGCGACCATGACGACGCTCAGCACCCACAGCACCATGCCGATAACGCCGCCGCCCGGCCAGAAGAGAATATGAAACAGATCATAACTGGCAGCTATCATCCTAAAATCTCCTTCGCACGCCTAACAGCGTTTACTGGTTTGGCCCGGCGAGTTTGGCAAGGCCGGGTTGATTCTTTAATCCAAATTGCATTCAGTGGACCCACACTGTCATCACATTCCGGTTTGGCTGGCGGAAGTTGCCTCGCCCGAAGATCGCTTGACCAGCAGATCATTGATTGCCTTCGCGCCGGTTTCATCGCCGGCGGCGGAGCAGCATCGCCCAGCCAGGGCAAGTGCCTCGGTGGCTTCTTGAGCGTACGGCATCAAGGCTGCCACTCGCATGAAATCCACGCCGGCCTGCAGATAAAGCTTGTTGGCTGCCTCGCCGGCCGGGGCTTTCTTCGCCAGCGCCATCTTGGCCTTGCCGCGGATCAGCAGTGCAGCCGGCAGCTCACTGGAGGTCCATCGGCTCATGCCCGCATCGATGCCTTTGATCGCCTGCTCTGGGTCAGCAACAATGCTCGCCTCGATCTGCCGCAGAGAGCCGGCAGGCGTCTGGGCCATCGCCCAGATGCCGCCGCCGATGACAAACGGGATTGTCATCGAAAGAAGGATTATGCCTGCGCGCTTGATCTGGTTCATACTCATTCGCCTTGATCTACATCTGTATAGCGACCACCATTCTCATCTGCGATCCGTTTGAGAATGGTCTGAACGTTACCGGTCTTTGATCGTCCGGTCATTTCATTGTTGTAGAAGAAGGTCGAAATATGGACCTCCTTTTTCGAGTTCCACTCCTTGATGGCCTGCATCACTTCGTCGTTATTAGTGAAATCACCATCAGTTAGCAGGTAGATCAGCTTTCCAGGCTTGTCAGGTGCAGCCTTTTCCAGCACTTCAAATGCTCGCCGTAGTGCCGGCAAGGGATTCGTCTGCCCGTCCGGAGATATCTCATTGCCGCTGAGAAATTGTGAAGCGAGCGCCTTATTCTCTTCGTTGGCTTGAACTAGTTGTTTGGGGGGACTCTCAATTGGTGTTCCGGCGGCAAAGAAGATTACATGAAAATCCTGGACGGGCTTTAGCTTGGAAATGGAGATGAGCATCTCGCTGCGGAGGTTGTCGAAGGCCAGAAGCATCGATCCTGAACGGTCGATCACGTACACTACGTGGTGAACGTTGCCTCCGCGCCCGCCGCCGAGCAGGCCTGGTGCGCCGGCGCCACCTCCGCCGCCTGAGGGCAGGCCGAGATTGCCGCTGCCTCCGCCTCCAGCAGCCATGCCGCCAGCGCCCAAGACCGAGATGTTTCCCTTGAGCATGCCGGAGTCAATCGCTACATCGGTCTTCTGGAATTCCGTGCGGGCCAGGTTGTCAATCTTCGTCGAGTCGGCCACGCCGCCACCCTTGGATGGGCTAACCGTCCCGCCTGGGTCTTCCACGAATTCCGCGTCGGGAATGACAATATACTCCGGTGCTGCCGTTGTGGTCTTGGCGCTGACAATCATCGTGCCGAACGCCATCAGCAGCGCAAGGGCCAGGTGGAAGAATACGCTTATGACCCAGGGCATGACCTTGGCCATCACGCCCAGGACGGCTTGGCCCTCAACATCGTCCTGGGACATGACCACGGCTGACATCGCAGGGGCCTCCGCGGCAGGCATGGACGCGGTGGGCAGGCCCGCCGAGCGCGATGCGAGCGCCTGTGCGGCAGCGGGAGAACCGCCTTCAGAGGCATTCGGAGTTATTTGCTGATTCGCCAGCGGCGTGGACACCTGCGGACGTGGCATAGCCGCCAGGGCATCGGGAACCGTGACCAACTGGCCGCAGCCAGGGCATTTAGCCTGATGGTTGGGCTGGGCATCAATTGTCAGAAGCTTTCCGCAGTGTCCACAGCGGAAATTGACATTCATCTCGCTGGTCTCCTGGCCATGCTCGCCTTGCGGTGAAATAACATACTGCAGAAGAACCAGTATAAATTTGGTAACAGACGAAGGAAAGAACAATTACCTCGCAAAAAAATGATTTCGGCAGGTGGCGGCAAAATCGCTGGCGGAAATGCCCCAAGCGTTCTATATAAGTAATTATGTAGTTCTCGCGAGGGTGGCGGAATTGGCAGACGCGCCAGATTTAGGTTCTGGTCCCGAAAGGGTTGCGGGTTCGAGTCCCGCTCCTCGCAGTCAGGCCTTGGGCTAGCGGGAGTCTTGCGGCATTCAAAAGGGCTGCTGTTTTAAGGGAACAATCTGCGGAAAGGGGCGTCTGTATATCATGTTCACGCTCGCCGATGCCGAGTCCTCTTCAGTTGAAAGCCACGATTGTGGAGTTTCCAGCAATCTGCCAGCTCAGTGGTTTTCTTTTGGCGCGCGATTCTGCCGCGGGTATAGTGTGGTGCGTTATTTCAAGAGCACGCTTTTTAAATGGGGTAGGATGGATTTCAGATCGCCGCCCCTGCGCATGTACGGGCTGGGCTGCTGTGTGAGGTTGATTTTCCAAAAATGACTCTGCGGCGGAAAAAGGTGGGATGCGTCGTGCTGGCCATGGCAGGCTTCTTTGCCTTGGCGGGGGTTTGTTCCTCCCTTGGCGCACAGCAAATTGTCGCGGATCGCTCCGCGAAGCCCGCTGCCTCCACCAAGCCCATGCCGCTGGTCAACGCCGATCCGGACTTCGCGACGTATTTCACCCGCATCGAGACTCTGGTCAAGGAACAGGCGTTCGCCGAGGCCATTCGCCAGTTGCAGGACCTCATCGACAAAGGCCAGGGGTTCATGGAAATCCCCGGCGAGGGCCGGCGGTTCGTCTCCATCCGCATTCGCGCAAACCAGATGATCTCGCAACTCGGCGAGCAGGGGCTGGAGATGTATCGCGGCCTGAGCGACGCCCAGGCCCAGCGCCTGTACGAGGATGGCCTGGCCAACAGCGATGCGGCAATGCTTCAGCAGGTGGTCGATCGCTACCTGTATTCGAACTGGGGCAGGCAGGCGATTGACGCACTGGCCGGACTGCATTTCGACCGGGCGGAATTTTACCGCTCAGCAAGCCTTTGGCGGCGGCAGATAGAGATGTCGCCGGCCTCCGCCGATGTGCCGCTGCTTAAGACGAAGATCGCGATGGCGCTGCACCTGGCCGGTGAGAAGAAGCAGGCAGAGCAGGCGCTGGAGGAACTAAAGAAAGACAGCAGCGATGCTACCGGCCTGGTCGCCGGCAGGCAGCAGAACCTGGCGGCATTTCTGGAAGCCCAATTGAGCCAGGTGCCAGCCGCCCAGAAGTCCCTGAACGTCCGCGGAGGCTGGCCGGGCTGGGGAGGGGTGCCCGACGGGCTGGCCCGGATGGACGATAGCCAGTTCGTCCTGGGCGCGCAGTGGAGGTATTCACTGGTTGATGCAGAGGATCTGGCCGGCAACATCTTCTCGAAGCTTCTTGTGGATCGCGAGGCCTGCACCTTGATGGAGTATTCATCGCCGTATTCAAGCGGCGGGTCGGGCGTTCGCAGCATTGCTGAGATGGACGGCGGACAGGTGCGAATCCGTTTATCGCAGGCGGTCAACCCGTACACCGACCGGCCCATGCGCGTCGATGCGTTCCTGCCCGCCTTCATTCAGCCGGTAGCAGCTAACGGAAAGGTAATCTTCCGCACCTCGCAGGCCATCATCGCTCAAGACCTGTACGACGGACAGACGTGCTGGACGAGCCAGATGCACATGGTCCGCCCAATGCAGCAACAGAACAACGTCTACTATGGCTACTATCCTTATTGGAATTACAGGGCCGTCGACAACGGCAGGTACAGCCTGACAGCAGGCGACGGCAAGATCTTCTGCGTCGGGAATTTCCGCAAGGCCGGCATGCCACGATATGAAGGCATGCCAGGGCCGGACGCCTCCAAAGACCGCTCGATGCTTGATAATTCCTCGCTTGCGGCGCTGGATGTTGATACCGGCAAGCGGCTATGGGAACTGCCTGGCTCGGCCGCCGACGAGGTTCTCAAGAACGGCAAGTTCCTGTCAGCGC
This sequence comes from uncultured Planctomycetaceae bacterium, assembly GCA_964417755.1. Classification (GTDB taxonomy): domain Bacteria; phylum Planctomycetota; class Phycisphaerae; order SM23-33; family SM23-33; genus CAYQJH01. The sequence goes on along the minus strand of CAYQJH010000009.1, from coordinate 24,324 downwards.
CGACCTACAGCGGCGGCCGGCTGTACGTCGTCAGCGTTTACGGCGAGAATGGTTATTATGCGCTGTGCCTCTCTGCCGCCGACGGCTCGCTGATATGGAAGCAGCACCTTTCGCAAGCTCCGATCCTCAACAGCGACGGCGGCATGATAATGCCGGTGGACCGTTACCATGCGGGAAGTCCGCCGGCGGTGGCGGAGGGCAAGGTGCTTGCAATGACCAACTCCGGCGTGGTGGCTGCGTTGGATGCTGGTACCGGCCAGCCGCTGTGGGCATATCAATACCCCAGCGTCCTCGAGCCATCGACCGGTCGCGATGGGATGCGGCAACGATATGATTCCCGGAATGGGCCTGAATTGTTTTCAGCCAATCCAATGGTAGTGACGCGGGGAAGGGTGATCTGCCTGCCGGCTGACTGCATGTCGGTTATCGCCCTGTCATGCGAGAACGGGCAGATGATCTGGCAGGCCAATCGGCGCGGCCAGAGCGACCTCACTGGCATCGACCAGGACCGCTTATTGCTCAGCGGCGACGGAGTCCACATCCTGTCGGCCGACAGCGGCTCTGTGCTCAATGACGCCATCGAGGCCAAGGATGTAGTCGGCCGACCCGCCGTGACGGCCAGTTCCATCCTGGCCAGCGGGCGAGGCGCCATTTATGAAATTCGCCTGTCGGACTACTCCCTCACCAAGGTGAACATGTCCAGCGACGGGTTGCTGGGCAACCTGCTGTGCGTCGATGGCAAGACCCTGGCTGCCAATGCCGCCGGCGTATGTGCGTACTTTAAGTACGAGGACGCACAGTCGAAGTTGACGCAGCGAATAGCGGCGGCCGAGCCGGAAGATCAAACCCAGTTGTTGACCATGCGCGGGCAGTTGGCGCTAAACGCCCAGCGATATGCCGAGGCCTTGGCGGATTTCCAGGCAGCCGGCGAACTGGCCACGAAGCTGGGCGACGAAGCATCGATCGCCAAGACGCCCATGAATCTCTATCTAGCCTATGTAGGGCTGGGCAACCAGGCAGGAAGCCCAGCTGAAATGATCGAGCAATTCAAGCAGGCCGATCGCGTCGCCCAGAGCAATGTCCAGCGTGCGCAGATGCTTCAGCGCCTGGCAAAGGCCTACGAGGCTGCCCGTCAGTTTGATGCTGCCGCGGCAGTCGCCCAGCAACTGGCTGAGCAGTATCCGATGGAGGAGATTGTTGTCGCCGAAGTCGGTCCCGGCGCGAGCAAGCTTTCCCGCTTCAGCGGCAAGGAGCCGCAGGCCTCGGCATATAGTTGGGCACATGCGTTTATCGGCAGGCTTATCGAGACCTACGGCCGGGCATGTTACAAGGCCTTCGAGGAGCAGGCAAAGGCTGCCTTCAAGCAGGCATTAATCAAAGGCAACGCCGAGGAATTGCAGGCGGTTGAACACCGCTGGCCACGCAGCGAGTGTGCGCTCGATGCGCTGATGTCAGCAGCCGAGATTTACTATCGCAGCGCCACTGGCAGCGATGGGGAAGATGCCGCGGCCGCCCAGCAGCAGGCGGCAAGACTGCTGTCGATTGTCTGCAACCGCTCCTCAGGTTCACGGGCGGCATCGGCATGTGTGGCGCTGGCGATGCTGTACGCCCGGGACAAGCAGATGGCCATCGCCCAATCCATTCTGGAACCTGTCCGCGACATTGACGGCTCAACTGCGATCTCGTTCGCCAACATCAAGGGCCGGCTCGATGATGTGCTTGGGCAGATCGAGGCGCCTGCCTTGCAGCCGCTAAAGACGCACGTAGAGCCTGCCAGCAGCCTGGAATTGCCGCTTAAACTCTCCTTTACAACCGGTGACCGAGACTCGCAGCTTCTGCGCAGCCAGGACGGCCGGGCGGTAAGAGTCGGTCAGAACGTCGCCAGCCTTAGAAGTGGCAGGATGGTTCTGCTGGATCCATCAGCCATGGATGCCAAGGCCGCCTCCACGTGGTCAGGCCTTCTCAACGCCAACTGGAATCGCGGGGAGGCGTCCACTCCTGCCACCACGCTCATCACGGCCATGGACAAGGAAGGCAAGCTGATCGTGGCCGTTGACGCCAATCAAGTTACGGCATTGGACGTGGCCTCGGCCAAGGTAGCCTGGTACAAGAGCATATTCAGTTACGGAATCGGGCAGATGTCTTGCATGGCCATCGGCAGCGGCGTCCTGGTGATCGTCGATACCGCCGGCAAGGTGTGTTGTGTAGATTTGACCACGGGGAAGTTGGCCTGGTCTGCGACGTTATTTGCCTCCAGCGGCGGCAGAATGCCCGTTGGCGTACCGCAGATCGGCGGGCGGGTGGTGGCAATCTGCTTTGGCGGCCAGACGCTGCATTGTTACAGCCTTGATACCGGCAAACTGATTGGAAAATGGACGGGTGCTAGCGTCGATTGTCTTGTCAGCCCTTCGGGACTGGTGGCTACCCAGGTGGACAAAACTCTGGCGTTGCAAGATCCGGCGGATCTGTCCAAGCCTCTCTGGACAAAGACCTATCCACAGGCGCCTCAACTTTTGTGTTCGGACATAGATCGCCTGGCTGTGCTGGCCCACAAAGGCAGCCAGAAGATCGGCATCTATCGTCTCACTGGCGGCGGCGAGGCGGAGGCTGGCTTTGCGACCTCCGGCAGCGCGGCATCCATACCAGTCGATGGCGTCTTCGACGGCGCGAGCCTATATGTAACCTGCTCAAATGGACTTGCCAGCTCGCTTCGACAGGACGCCGCCAGGCCGATGCAGGCGCCAGGCATGGCCATCCAGAAGTTTACCATCGGCCAAGGCATCTCGCCCCAATGGTGCCAGACCATCGTCACGTCAACAGTCGAGGCGGCGGATGCTCCGCCTGCTCTCGTCAAGATGGGAGGCGGAGGCATGGCATTCAGCGGGCAGGACTTTGGCAATCGCCAGGGAAGCAGCGAGGTTCCTAACGCTTGCTACATCATGCCGATTTCCTGCAGCCGGCAGTACATCGCTGTGACATGCAAGACCACGCTCCCGGAATATCGCGTAAGCGTGATGATCCTGGATGCCAGGACGGGCAGCGTGGCTCAGACCATAACGCTGCTGCCGCCGACGTTGTGGGATGAAAAGACGATCAACCGGCAGCGCTACGATGCCATCCGAGCCGCCGTGATAACCAACGGGCAACTGGCGGCTGATAGCCCAGACGGGGTGGTGGTTTATGCGAAATAGGACAGTGTTGGCGATGGCTGGATGTTTCCTCACGCTGGGCCTCGTCATCTACGCCTGGCCTCAAGAGAAGGTTGTGCAGGCCGCCGCCCCTGGGCCGGTGCTGCCGGAGATGATGGACAAGAGCATCGCCGATTCCATAGATCGCGGCCTGGCGTACCTTGCCCGCACGCAGCGGCCAGATGGCATGTGGTATCCCACGGGCGGCTATGGGTCGTATCCGACTGTTATGACTTCACTGGCGGGTCTTGCGTTGATGGCCGGCGGTTCGACGCCGGAGTCCGGGCCGTATTCCAAGAATGTTCGCAAGGCCTTGTACTACGTCCTGCGCGTCGCTGAAGCGGAGAAGGACGGCATGATTGCGGGCGTCGGCAGCGAGAGCCGAAGCATGTATGGGCATGGCTTCGCGATGCTCTTCCTGGCGCAGTGCTACGGCATGGATTTGGATGAGAAGACCTCAACCCGCGTGCGGACAGCCTTGGACCGCGCCGTTGCGCTGACGGCAAAATCGCAAAGCAACCTCGGCAAGGCCAACAACGAGGCCGGCGGCTGGATCTACACGCCCGACGGCAACAGCGACGAAGGCTCGGTGACGGTGACGCAGCTTCAGGCCTTGCGGGCCTGCCGCAATGTCGGCATCAAGGTGCCCAAGAGCACCATTGATCGTGCGGTGGCGTATCTCAAACACTGCCAGAACAGCGACGGCGGAATATGTTATTCGGCCGCCAGCAGAGGCGAAAGCCGGCCGGCTATCTCGGCGGCGGCGATTGCATGTTTTTATGCAGCGGGCTTGTATGACCGCACAGCCGGCGGAAAGACCAACGAGGCCGAGATGGTGGATCGCCTCGTGAAGTACTGCCAGCGCAACATCAACGCAGAGGGCACGGGTTCTTTTGGCGGGTATTTCTACTATACGCATTTGTATTACGCAGAGGGTCTCTATCAGCGCGGCGGCAAGGACTGGAAGGATTACTACCCGAAGATGGCCAAGAAGCTTCTGGCCCAGCAGGCCCCTGATGGCAGTTGGAACGGCGATGGGATCGGCACGAGCTACGGGACGTCCATCGCGACGATCATCCTGCAACTGCCTTACGGCTATCTGCCGATTTGTCAGAGGCAGTAGCGGTAGGGATATTTAAAAACGCGAAAAGGAGTACACAACTATGATTGCCACACTTATTTCGTCTCGCCGTCATCGCCTGTTTGCCCTGCTTGGCGTGGCGACAGCCATCTTCCTCATCGCGGCGATCAATTCAGATGGCCCAGAGATCATTGCTTGCTTGGTAGTCTATGTGGCTTTTGCAGTGATGACGTTTGGATACGGGCTGTTCCGCCTGCCGGAGGATGTCATCGCTGAAATGGCCCGCGGCGACGAGCGGCTGGTTCGCTTGCAGGATGCTTCCCACGCGGCTCAGCGAAAGGATGAAGCTGCGTCGGCCCTTGAGCGGATAGCACCGGGCAAGTGATCCATGAACTATCATCTTGCCAAGCAACCGATCCACATGAACAAATCAACCATTACGAGGAGCTAACCGTGACCGACTCAACGAGCACTTCTGATCTCAGTGGCGGCGATATACAGAAGGCCCAGCAATTGACCAGCGCTTACCAGGCCATCCGCAGCGAGATGGCCAAGGCCATCGTCGGCCAGGAGGAAGTGCTCGAGGAATTGTTGATGTGCATCTTTGCGCGCGGCCATGCCATCCTGGAGGGCGTGCCGGGACTGGCCAAGACGATGATGGTCTCGTCTCTTGCGGCGTGCCTGGACTTGGATTTCGCCCGCATCCAGTTCACGCCCGACCTGATGCCCTCAGACATCACCGGAACGGAAGTCATCCAGGAAGACCGCGCAACAGGCAGCCGGCAGTTCAAGTTCCTGCGCGGGCCGATCTTCAGCAACGTAATCCTCGCTGACGAGATCAACCGCACGCCGCCCAAGACGCAGGCGGCGCTGCTGGAGGCGATGCAGGAGCGGCAGGTCTCCGTCGGCGGGCAACGTATGGCGATGAAGGATCCGTTCTTCGTGCTGGCCACTCAAAACCCCATCGAGCAGGAAGGAACGTATCCGCTGCCGGAGGCCCAGCAGGACCGCTTCATGTTCAAGATCTTCGTGAAGTATCCAAAGTGGGAGGAGGAAGTCAGCATTGTCCGCCTGACGACGGCTGTGCAGGACATCAAGCTGACCAAGGTGCTCAGCGGGCCGGACATCATCCAATTGCAGGAGATCATCCGCCACGTGCCGGTGAGCGATCATGTCATCGAATATGCAATGCGGCTGGTGCGGGCGACTCGCGTGTTGGAAGGCCAGGTGCCGGAGGTGGTGAAGAATTATGTCTCATGGGGCGCCGGGCCTCGCGCCTGCCAATATCTGATCATGGGCGGCAAGGTGCGGGCGATTCTGCACGGGCGATTCCATGTCTCCACCGAGGACATCCAGGCGGTGGCCAAGCCCGTGCTGCGGCACCGCATCGTGACGAACTTCAACGCCGACGCAGAGGGCATGAACAGCGATAAGATCGTCGACAAACTGCTGGAGACTATTCCAGCCAAGCAGTCCACCATTGCAGTCAATCCGAGAACCAGCGGGGCGATTGCTTCGGCGTGACTCAATTGCATTGTACGACAACGACATTAACCACGACGACACGACGAACACAACGAGTAGATAGGAGTCATTGAGGAATCGAGCAAGGCTTGCTGCTGTTTCTCTTGGTGTCTTAGTGTCGTTGTGGTGAAAGCTGTCTATGACAAACGAACTCCAGAAATATCTCGACCCGAAGGTGCTTTCCAAGATCGCCCGGCTGGACTTGCAGGCCAGGCTGGTGGTGGAGGGCTTCATTTCGGGGCAGCACCGAAGCCCGTTTCATGGCTTTAGCGTTGAGTTTGCCACGCATCGCGAGTATTCCCCGGGGGATGATATCAAGCACCTGGACTGGAAGGTTCAGGCCAAGACCGACCGCCTGTACATCAAGCAGTACGAGGAAGAGACCAACCTTAAGGCCACCTTCCTGCTGGATGCCAGCGAGTCGATGCAGTACAAGGGCCAGGCTGCCAATTCGATGACGAAGTATGAATATGCATCGGCGGTGGCAGCCTCGCTGGCTTTTCTGCTGCTGGAGCAGCAGGACGCGGTGGCCCTGGCGGTTTTCGATGAGGATCTGCGGACATTCATTCCGCCCTCAGCCAATCCAGCTCAGATCAAACCGCTCGTCCATGCGATGGATGTCAATGCCCCCAAGGCCAAGACGTCCATCGAGACCATCTGCCATGCGATGGCGGAGAAGATCGCCCGCCGCGGGCTGGTTTGCCTGGTGAGCGACTTGTTCACGGATGTGGATGGCCTGCTTCGAGGCCTGCAGCATTTCCGCCATTACGATCACGAGGTGATCGTGCTGCACGTGATGGACCAGGACGAACTGGAGTTTCCCTTCCAGGGCAACACGCTCTTTCGCGGCCTGGAGGACAGCGGCAGGCTCCTCGTCGAGCCGCGCGTGCTGAGGGAGGGCTACCTGGCTGCGATGAATGAGTTCTGCCGCGAGGTCAAACGCAAGTGCGTGGCCAATCGGATCGACTACAAGCTGATCTCGACGGCGGATCGCCTGGACGCGGCGCTGCTGGCGTTCCTGGCCGCCCGAGCGGCGGCAAAGCGCAAGGCGGGGGCGAAACGGCATTAGCCACAAAGGCAGAAAGACACAAAGAACGGCAGAGTATTTTGGTTGATTCGGTCTGTTGGCAAGAGCCAATCTGGTGGTGGTGATGGATTACTGCAAGCGACGAGCACAAAGGCAATCAAGAATATGACAAGGGTCGAGACGAAGCACTTGCCGATTCCTGCCACGACAGAGGCGGTGGCCAAAGCAGCCATTGATGCGGCGTTTTCTGTTCACAAGGCGCTTGGGCCGGGGCTGCTCGAATCAGTCTACGAGGCATGCTTATGCCATGAGTTGGCCAGTCGCGGAATTCGCTTCGCGAAACAGGTCAGCTTGCCGGTTGTTTACAACGGCGTCAAAGTGGATGCAGGACTGCGGCTGGACGTGTTCGTGGAGAACTGCGTGATTCTGGAACTGAAGTCGGTGGAAAACCACAATCGTCTCTTTGAAGCACAAGTATTGACATATTTGAAGCTGACAGGGGTGAGGCTGGGGCTTTTAATTAATTTTAACGTTGCTGTGCTGAAGGATGGCCTGCGTCGCATCGTGCATTGATCGAACTCCGGTTACCGAAGCAGGAGAAATCGCTTTGGGTGGAGTTGAGGCCGGTTATTCGCGTCGTTCTTTGTGTCTTTGTGTCTTGGTGGTGAAAAAAGACAAATGCCTTTTATACATCCTGCAATCTTTTGGACGGGTTTGGCGGCGGCTAGCATTCCGCTGATCATTCACCTGCTCAATCGCAGGCGGTTCCGCGTTCGCGACTGGGCCGCGATGAGGTTCCTTATCGAGTCCGTCCGTCGCAGCCGGCGGAAGATCCGCATCGAGGAAATCATCCTGCTGGCGCTGCGGACACTGGCAATTGTCCTGCTGGCGGTGGCGATAGGGCGCTTCACCGGCTGTGCCGCCATGAATGTCATCCCCGGCGGCGAGAAGGGCTCATCCAGCACCGTGTACGTGCTGGACGACAGCGCTTCGATGAACCAGAAGGCCGGCTCGGGCAATCTCTTTGCCGCCGCCGTGGCGGACCTGAGCGATCAACTCCGAAAGTCTCCCCAAGGCGACAAGGTTGCCATCCTGCTGACCAGCCAGGTCGGCGCCTCCGAGGCATTCCTCAACCCGACGTTCGTGGAGAAGGCAATCATCGATTCAGCCGTCACGCGACTCCAGGGCCTCAAACCAAGTGATGCCCGCGTGCGGCTGAGCGAGGCCCTCCTATCCGCGGGGGCACTGCTGGCCAATGACCCAGACAAGAGCCGCCAGGTCGTGCTCATCAGTGACTGCCGCAAGGTGGACCTGTCGCGTAGTTCGGGCGAGGCCATCCGCAAGGCTTTTGCCGAACTGAAGAGCCAGCGAATCAACGTAGTGACGATAGATTATGGCCGGCCGGCCAGAAACAATCTCACGGTGGAGTCGGTGGAGCTGGTCAATCGTTTTGCGGTGGCCAGCCAGCCCATCCAGGTTCGCATAAGCGTTCGGAATAATGGGCAGCAGCGAGTGGAGAATGTCCCCATCGAGGTAACGCTGCAATATCCTTCGGGCAGCGAGTTGGCAGCAATTGCCGTGCCCTCTGTTGCCATCGATAAGATCGATCCGCAGGAGGCCAGAAGCGTCCAGTGCCAATTGACCATCCCGCAGGCCGGGCCGGCGGTGATTTCGGCAAAGGCGCCGCCGGACGAGCTTGAGAATGACAACATCGCGTATTTGTCGCTGGAGGCTCGCCGCCACGTGCGCGTGCTGGTGGTCGATGGAAGTTACGACCTGGCCAATCCAAATTCGGGCGAATCGTGGTTTTTCTCGTATGCTTTGGATCCTTCGCGCGACGGAGGGTACGGCACGAGAGTGGAGACTGTATCGGCGGAAAGCCTCGGCGGCATTCGCCTGGACGATTATGACCTTGTAGCGATGATGAACGTGGCCAGCCTTACGGTTGACAAGAATGGCAACGGAAGTCATGCCCCGGGGGCAGTGGCCACGATTGAGACAAGCTCGTCTTCTGCAAGTGGCGAGGATGTGAAAGAGCCGGTCCCCAATTCGACCATCGCCAATGGCGGAGGACAGTTGGCGGCACTGGAGCGATACGTAGCCGCGGGCGGGGGACTGATGATATTTCCAGGCGACGACATCAACCTGGAGTTTTATGGCCAGACTGACAAGGACGCTACTCGCGGCCGGTTCTATAACAATGGGCGAGGCCTGTTGCCGCTGCCCCTGGGGGGTCGGGTCGGCGAGCCGAGCTGCTATGGCAAGTACTATCGCCTGGACCCCAAGAGCCTCGCGAATGACGACATCCTGGGAACGCTCGCGGGCATAGCGCGGGCCGGGCAGGATGCCACACGGCTGATTCGTTTTTATGCCTTCAGCCCGGCTGCGGAAGTGGGCTCGCCGGCTGTCTCTGCCGACAACAAGCCGCCGCTGGTCCTGGCGCGGTTCAACGATGGGCGCAATTGCCCAGCCGTGGTCAGCAAGCAGTTCGGCAGGGGCAGCGTGGTGCTCTTCTGCAGCTCGGCCAGCCTGGCGTGGAACGACTGGCCCAGCGATGAAGTGGGCACCTATATCGCAACGATGAACGACGCATGCAACGCCATCGCCCGCGCCCAGAATGGTGACCTCACCGGCCATGTGCAGCAAAGCCTGCTGATGGACGTTCCGCCGGAGCTTCGCGATGCCAAGGCTACCCTCAAGACGCCGTTGTATCCGCAGGAAGAAATGGTCTCTCTGGTCGCGCGCCAGGTAAATGCCCACAGCGTTCTGCGATACGACCGCACCAACCAGAGCGGCATTTATTGGCTAGGTCTGGAGATGCCTGACAAGACGGTTCGCGACGTGCTGCACAGCCGCAACGTCGAGCCGGCGGAGGGGCAACTGGAGCCCGGCCGGCAGCAGGAAATTTCAGCGGCCTTGGGCGCGTCGGAGAAGGACTACATCTACATTGATCGGTCGGGCTCGACGGCCGCCGGCGCGACGTTGGCGAGCATGCACGATACGAAGGAATATTGGCTTTGGGCAATGGGGGCGATGTTGGTTCTGCTGGCGGCAGAGACGGTGCTGGCGCAGAGGTTTGGGCACTACTCTTAGCACGTGGTTGAGAATGTCTTGTGGCAGGATTGGTGAACATGGCGATGCCTATTGCGGATTGCGGATTTCGGATTGCGGATTACCTGCAATCAGATCGGCCGGTGACAGTCTGCTTCGACGTGAAGCAAGGCTCGCAATCATCTATTCCTCGCCGCCATCATGATGTTTGTTGTTTAATTCGCATTCCGCAATCCGAAATCCGCAATTCCAATATGCAAGCACCGTCCTCCAAAGCTGAACTGGGATGTAATTGCCATGAATAGATTCATCCAATGGCTTATGGGCGATCAGCAGTTCAGCGGCGTGGCGACTGACTGGCGGCTGGACTTTATCGGCGAGTACAACAACTACGTCAAGTTGGCGATTGTATTGGCTGGGGCGGTCATGGTGTACCTGACAGTCCGGAGCTATCGCCGCGAAGGCCAGGCCAAGCCAAAAGCCAAGGTTCTGCTGGCGGCTGTGCGAATTGCTGTGATAGTTTTGGCGCTGATGGTTTTGCTGCGTCCGGCGATGGTGCTGCGGTTCACGCGGACGTTGTATAGCAACGTCGTGGTGCTGATCGACGACAGCATGAGCATGTCTTTCAAAGACCGCTATGCTTCCAGCCAGGAGAAGCAGGGGTTGGCTTCTGCCCTCAAGATCGAACCGGCTGAAGTGGAGAATCTCAGCCGGACGGAGATTGTCCGCAAGATGCTCATTGCCGATGGCGGCGTGATGGAGAAACTGGCCAAGGATCACCCGCTGGACATCATGCGCTTTGCCACGAACGAAGAATCGTATGCCCAGCACCTGGGGCCGGTGGTGGAGGAGATGCAGATCAGCAAACAAGTCTCAGCCACGCCGTCGTCCTGCCCAGCCAAAGTCGCGTCCATGCTGGAAGGCCTGCGAAGCGATGGCTTTGAGACGAACATTCCGATGGCGTTGCGTGCGGGCGTGGAGAGCTTGCAGGGCAGGCGCGGGTTCATTGTTATTATCAGCGACGGGCGGATGACCGCAGATGGCGCATCCTCGCGCCTTGCCGGCGTGCGGGATTACGCGGCAAAGGCCGGCTATCCGCTTTACAGCGTCTGCGTTGGCGACACCACGCCGCCAAAGAACATCGCCATTACTTCCCTTCAAGGGCCTCGCGATGCCCGCAAGAATGCAACGATCCATTTTGTAGCCAAGCTTGCCTATCGCGGGCTGGGCAGCGAGACGGTGGCCATCAAGCTCCAGCGCAAGAAGATTGCCAATATCCCTGGCCAGACGGCAGCCTCCGCGCCTGCATCAGAGGCATCGAGCTTGCCTGCGACGCTGGCCAGTGTGCCAGCCTCGGCGCCTTCCTCTGCACCTGCCAGTGCCAGTGCGCCGAGCAGTGCACCCGGCCCCGTTGATGTCGACTGGGTGACTGTCCAGAAGCGCGACATCGCCATCGAGCAGGCTGAGGGCGATAAGGAAGAGATCGCCGCGGGCGATCAGGACGTGGAGTTCTCCGTCAATGTGGATGATACGGGCGAATTCGTCTATCGGGCTGCGGTCGATCCGCGGCCGGACGAGATGCGAACGGACGACAACTCCGCTGAGATGAATCTGAAGGTCGTTGACAAGCAGATTAAGGTGCTGCTGGTTTCCGGCGGGGCGGGCTTCGAGTTCCAGTTCCTGCGCAACTTCCTGCTGGCCCAGAGCGACCTGTTCAAGGTAAGCGTCTGGCAGGAGAACGCCGACCCGGAAATCAACCAGGCTGCCTCCACCGGCATGAAGCTGACGGAATTCCCCAACGCGCTGGAGGCAATCATGGGCTCCAGGGACGGCAAGTTCCCCGGCTATGACGTGGTGGTGCTCTACGATCCGCAGGCCGGCGCCAAGACGGTCGATTCAGCCTTTGCCGACAACCTCAAGAAGGCCGTCAGCACGTACGGCGTCGGGCTGTGCTACATCGCGGGCAACAAGAATACCTCGCTTAACCTGGGCACCAGCAACGATCTGGGCAGCCTGCGGGACCTGCTGCCGGTGATCGTCAGCGCTCGCGAGACGATGGACCTGGTCAGCGAGCCGAAGGTGCAGCCACTGGTGCTGACGGCCTACGGATTGGATCATCCGATTATGCGAGTAGGCGACAGCACGGGCCAGACGCAGCGTCTGTGGGAGTCGATGCCTGGAACGTACTGGTCGCATGCCTTGCTGAAGCTCAAGCCCTCTTCGCGCGTACTGCTGGAGAACGGCAACGCCGGCAAGCGGATGGAGAAGAATGTCGCCGAGCCACTGGTGGTAACCCAGCCGCTTGGACGCGGAAGGGTTCTGTACCTGAATTTCGACGAGACGTGGCGATGGAGGTTCATGGAGGATGCCCGGCAGTATCGCGCGTTCTGGAGCAATGCGATGCGGTATTTGGCCCCCTCGGGAGCAAGGCAGGTCATCATTTCCACCGGCGGCGACCGCTTTGATGCCGGCAGCAGGATCGATGTGGAAGTCGAGGCTTACGATGACGATTACCTGCCGCTGAAGGCTGCCATCTTCCCGCTGGCGATGATTGATAAGCAGACCGGTTCGCGGCAGGAGATTGTCTTGCAGGCTGTTGCGCCAGGGCAGAGGCCCACAAGTTCCGCCGCCGCTGAGGTTGACAGGACGGCTGGGCGGTTCAAGGGCACGATCCCCTCCAGCATGTCGCGCGTGGGCACGTTCGATCTGGTCAGCCTGCGCAGCCAGGAGAACAAGGCTGAGCCAAAGGAGATCCGCATTGAACTGCCACAGGCTGAGGCACGGCGCAGCGAAGCGGATGCGGCCGCCATGGAAAATGTCGCCAGCAAGAGCCAGTACGCTCTGAAGATTCAGGATGTGCAGCGCCTGGCTGAATTAATTCCCGCCGACCGCCGGCCGGCTGTGCGCGAGGTTCCGCGCGAACTGTGGGACACGCACCTCGCCATCGTGCTGATCGTGGGGCTGCTGACGGTCGAATGGGTGTTGCGGAAGAAATACAACATGGCGTGAAACGGCAACGGCGGAGCGAAAACGGCGTTAACTGGTCAACCGGTTACCTGGTTACTGGTGCTTAGCCAGGTGCCGGGATGGTCGGCATAGCGGATTTGGCGCCTGAGAAGTCATTGGACAATAAGAAACAACAATACATGAGCGATTTGCCAGTCAACCAGTTAACCAGTCCACCAGTTAACCAGTCCACCAGTCCACCGGCTAACCAGTTGCCCCCGCAACTGCTTCAGCCGGCTGTCCGGGCGAAGCTGTCCGGCCTGCGTTGGATGCTGCGTTGCCGCCTCGCGGCTGAGGGCCTGGCGATCATGCTGATGGCGCTGGTGGCTGCGGTTCTGGTGAGCCTGGGGATGGATTACACGCTTCGGCTGGATCGGCCGCTGCGCATTGCTTTGACCGCGATTTGCGGCTGTCTGATTGGTTGGGTAGGTTGGCGGCAGATGCTGGCGCCGCTGATGTCGCCTCTGCGCGATGAAGATCTGGCACTTTTGATAGAGCGAAAATGGCACGATCTGCGGGATAGCCTTATCAGCACGATACAGTTTGGCCGGACCAGACGATTGCCCATCGGCGCCAGCGTGGACATGATCGTGCATACCGCACGAAAAGCCAATGAATTGACCATGGCTCTGCCATTTGGACAGGTGCTGGAACGGCGGCGATTCTGGCGGCTGTTTGCCGCAAGTCTGGCGGCGGTGGTGCTGCTGGGCGGGATAGGTGCCGCCACAGCCAAGTCCGGAACGATGGCTCTGTGGTTCAAGCGAAACGTGCTGATGACCAACGACGCCTGGCCGCAGGACACCTATCTCAAGGTGCAGGGCAACGATTTCGAGGTTCTGCGGGGCGACGATCTCAGCGTGGTGGTTGTTGTCGTCGAGGGTTCGCAGGCCCCGGCCTGGGTTACCTTCCACGCAAATTATCCTTCGGTCGGAATGACCGAGGAACGCGTGGATGTCTCGCCGGATGGCAAGACGTATGAGAAGAAGTTCCAGGCTGTGTCAGAGGAATTCTCCTTCTACGTCACCGGCGGTGATGACAAGACCGACAAGGCCCGCCCGCACAGCGTGAGCCTTGTGGATGCACCCATGCTGATCGCCCCGCGATATCGAATCGTTTATCCGGCATACATGAATCTCCCCGACGCGCCGCAACGCAATCTCGACGGCGTGCTTGGCGCTCCATTGGGCAGCACGGTGACCATTGCCGCCCAGTCGAGCAAGGACCTGGAATCGGCAGCCGTCGAGATTGACGACAAACCTGCCGGCAGCACCCGCCTGAGCGGACAGCGCGACGTGCTGTGCAGCTTTGTCGTCGAGGGCAAGAACGTTTCGGCGATGCGGAAGCTTCGCGTATTGCTGAAGGACACAGCCGGCTACAGCAATCGTCGCCAGCAGCCGTTCCAACTTCACGTGCAGAACGACCTGGCGCCCAACGTGATCGTGCGAAGCTTCGGCGTCGGGCCCAATGTAACTCCTAATGCGATCATTCCGCTGAGCATCAACGTCCGCGACGACAATGGCGTGGCAAGACTTCAGGCGGGAGCGATCATTCCGCCAGCGGCGAGCTTTGCCGCGTCGCTGCCGGCTAGTGCACCAACCAGCCAGGCGGCGGATGTAGTGCTGGCGGATGTTGCGCCCCCTCCGGGCGGGCAGAAGGAATTCAACGCCATACACAAGCACGACCTGGAGAAGTCCGCAACTGCCGCGAAGGTTGGGGACCTGGTGCAGATTGTCGTAGAGGCCCAGGACACGATGGACGGCGACCTGGGCGGGCCCAACAGGAAGCGCAGCGTGGCTGAGTTCCACATCATCAGTGCCGAAGATGTTCGCGTTGACCTGACGCGGCGGCAGAAAGAAATCAGCATGGAGTTCGCGCAGGCGATCCTGGCACAGAACACCCTCGTCGCCCAGGCGGCAGCCATGACGACGGAACTGGCAGCGGGGCGGGTGCCTGATAATGTCCGTTTGGTGGCGGCGGCTGGCGTCAAGGGACAGACGGCTGTCGGGAGCGATTGCAGCAAGGCAGCGGAGCTCCTTCAGGTGATTCACGACGAGATGGTGAATAATCGCGTCTTCAAGTCGAGCGAGCATGATTACCTTTCGGGCGAGATCATCGAGCCGCTGCGCAAGCTCGGTGGGCCCATCTCCGAGGCATCGGCCGGCCTGAACAAGACGGTCTCGAGCATCGACGCAGGCGCTACCGACGCGGCCGGCCTTAACGTGACCGCCGGTGCAGCTTTCGAATTGCAGCAGACGATTCTCCAGGAGATGAAGGCCATCCACGAGCGGATGCGAAAGCTGGAAAGCCGGCAGGACTTCATCAACCAGGTGATCGCCTTGCAAGGCGTCTGGCAACATGTCGCCAACCAGACGAAGGACTTGGAGCGCCAGCAGGCGGGCAGGCTGATGGACTCAGCCAGCCAGGCGGTTAGCAAGCCGGCCAGCAGGCCGGCGAGCAAGCCCGGCAGGGCCGATTGGGAGAATTAGCATGAGACGAGATTGCAAGTTGCGAATCGCCAGTTGCGGATCGCCTGCTGCAAGGTCGGCATTGCTCGCGGCGGCGTGCCTTGTGGCGATGGCGACGACAGCCTTCTGCCAGACGCCGGGCACCAGCCCAGCCAATACTGACGCGAACGTCACGATGATTCGCTCGACGGTCAAGCTGACGAAGGAGGGCTTTGAGAAGCTGACCGCACAGATGATCGAGGTTGCACAGGTGATCCAGAAGACGGATCCTGAATCAGCCAAGGCCATCCGGGATGCGGTCAACAAGGCCCAGGCGGCATTTGTGGCCAAGAACATGGAAGAGGTCTACCAGTTGCTCACGCAAAGCCTCAGCCAGGCGCACTCGGTGGAGCTGGATGTTCAGGCGGCGCTTGATGAAATGCTAAGAATCCTTCGCGAAGGAAGCCAGCCCAAAGATCGCAAGGAGTACATGGACTGGCTAAAGGCGATGCAGCAGCAGGTGGAAAAGATGATCCAACAGCAGAAGCTGCTGGAGGAGCAGACGAGGCAGTCAGCCGCGGCAATGCAAGACATGCACAAGCGTCTGGAAGGAATCGTCAGGGAGCAGCAGGCCCTGTTGGAGGCGGCGCAGAAGCTTGGCGAAGGCGACAAGCAGGTGCGAAAGCTGGACGACTTAGTGACGCATTTGCAGGATCTCCTGGATAGGCAGGAGAAGCTTACAGCCGCAACGGCGCAGGCGGGCATTTCCGAGCGGCCGGCCATGGCGGAAGCGCAAAAGGCCCTATCAGACAAGGCGCAGGCTGCAAAGGAGAAGCTGCTGGAGGCAACCAAGGACAGCGAGATTGTCAAGGCGTTGCAGGAGGCCGGAGCGAGTAAGGAATCGCTGGAGGCCTCGGCCAAATCTACCGGCCTGGCCAGCGAGGAGATGAGCAAGGCGGCTGACGCGCTAGCCAAGAGCGACGCGGCCAAGGCAGGCAATCCGCAGAAGCAGGCGGCTGCGGACCTGAAGGCTGCTGTGGCCAGCCTGGAGAAGGTGCTTGCACAGGCAGCGGCCAAGACGCCCTACGGCGAGCTATCCGGCAAGCAGGCTGAGGTGGAGAAGAAGACGAAGGAATTGACGAAGGACTTCGCAGATGCCGTTGCCAAGAGCGGCGAGGATTCCGACACGAAGAATCTCGAGGCTGCTTCGCAGGAGATGGTTCAGGCGGCGCGCCAACTGGCCGGCCAGGATTCCAAGTCGGCGCAGAAGCATCAGGAAGAGGCCCTAAAGCAACTGCAGGGCGAAACAGCTAAGCTTGCGCAGTTACAGCGGAAGATCGAGGAAAGGCCCAAGCAGTCGGCAGAGGACCAGAAGAAGCAGCAGGACGAGATCTCCGCGCAGGCAAAGCAGGCTTTGGAGAGCATGGCCAAGCAGGAGCAGAAGAGCGGCGAGAAGTCCCCAGGTGAAGGTTCGATGAAGAATGCCCAGGGCGCGTCGTCGTCGGCCTCCAAGAACCTCAGCGACGGCAACAGCGGGCAGTCCAACCAGGATCAGAACAAGGTACTGGATGAGCTGGCGAAAGTGCGACAGGAACTGGCCAAGGCCCTCGACGAGGAAGAGAAGAAGAACCAGGACAAGACGGCGGCTGACGTTGACCAGATGCTGACGAAGATTCTCGAAGAGCAGCGTAGCATCAGCGCCAAGACAAAGGAGGTACATCCGCGTCGAGGCGAGGATGGCGCCTATGCCCGAAAAGAAGTGCAGGAGTTGATGGCGCTTTCCGATGGTGAAGGCAAGCTTGCCGGCGAAGTCGAGAAGGTCCTGAAGATGCTCAAGGACGAAAACAGCACGGTGGTGTTTCCGGTTCTGCTGCAGGATGTCCAGGAAAAGCTCGCGGACGTCAAAGGCCGCCTGGCTGCCAGGCAGGCAGACGAATTGACACAGGCGACTCAGAGCGAGATAGAGCAGACGCTGGAGTCGATGTTGGACGCGATCCGCAAACGCCTGGCCGAGGCAAAGGGCAAGGGTGGTGGTGGCGGCAAGGGCGGAGGCGGCGGACCGCTCGTGGCCCCGCTGGCGGAGTTGAAGATGGTGTACCTGCTCCAATTGCAGATCAACAATCGCACAGCCATGATCGGTAAGCAGGCCAAGGGAAAGATGACCAAGGAGACGGCCGATGCTGAGCATAAGAAGCTCTCACAGAAGCAGTCCCAGGCCAAAGACTTGGCCGACGCGATAAATGCGAAGATGCAGCGGCAAAGCGATGAATGATTGTTCAAGCCTTGCAGAGCGGCGGTTGGAGAGGGCTTAGCCTTTTGCACTAGATGATGGATTGAGGTGCTGCTATGACAAGACGGATTCTCCTGGCGGCTATGGCGATGTTCTTGTCGGGCGTTGCCACGGCACAAGATTTGGTCGTGCCGCCTGTCGATGGGGTTGCCGAGAATAAGCCTGCCAGCAATGACGGCGGCCTGCCCGCGGTCGGCGAAGAGCTTACCACAGCGCTGGATCAGATGACGCCGGAGCAGTTGCAGGCGCTGATCAAACAGTCCACGGCGACTCGGCTTTCAACGGAGCGCAGCCAGGCGGCGGCTGAGATCCGCGACGGGCTGCTGTTTGATCCATCCCAGGTCGATGCCGCGCTGAAACTGCTCAACGAAAATCCGGCTGACACGCAGAAGGACAATATCGAGCGAATATGCAAGGCCTTTGCAGCCGTGGACGACCGCTTCGCCAAGAGTTACCAGTTGTATCTGGATGGCAAGAGCAACGAGGCAGTCGAGGCATTCAAGAAGATTGTCAACACCAAGGAATCCAGTTACTTTTCAGCCGCCCGCAGCTACCTGCTGGCAGAATCGCTGAACAAGTCGGCATTGGCGCTGCTGGCGGAGCCTTCCAAGGCTCCCGCGGGCAAGTTGATGATGCTGGAGGCCATCGACGCTTACAAGGAGTTGTTGGAGAACATGCCCGACCGTGTCAGCTTCTCGGCGTCGGCGGCAATCAGTTGTGCCGACGCGTACGACCGCCTCGGGCGGGGCGTGTACGCAATGGAGTGGTACACGTTCTGCTTTAAGAATTTCGCCCTGACGCTGGACAAGGAGCAGGTCGATGCAATCGCCGAGAAGGTGCAGAAGCTGGAAGAAGTGTACAAGCAGCCGATGGCCAGCGTGGTGAAGATGATGGGGGAGGTTAAAGACCTGCTGGAGCAGAATGAAAGCGGCGAGAAGACCCGCAGCGAGCAGGAGCAGATTGCGATGATTCTGGAGGACCTGATCAAGACTATCGAGGAGAAGCAGGCTGGTTCGGCCTCCGGCAATCAGAACGATAAAAAGGACCAGAAGGACAAGGACGAGCAGCAGAACCAGGACGCAGGGGACTCGCAGGCAAAGGGCGATGCCAAAGGCAGCGGCCGGCCGAGCAGCCCGGCAGTTGCCTCGGCTCTACCGGGCGGAGCGACCAAGCGGCCGGGGGAGTTAAACCCCATTAGAGATTCGTCGGAGAATGGCGACTGGGCGCAACTGCCGCCGCGCGAACAGGAGAAGCTCGAAGAGGCGACGAAGAAGGTGATGTCCGAGCGGTATCGCGACATCATCCGCGACTACTTCCAGCGCATCAGTGAAGAGAAGGCCAAATGAAATTTCTGCCCATCGATAGAACGCATAGCCGTTCATGGCTCTGCTGCATGATAACGACGCTGTGCGTGGCCACAGCAGCCTGTGCGGGCGAGGTGGTGAATACCATCGACGGGCGTACGTTCGCCGCGCAAGGCCTGAAGATCTCGCCGAAGGGCTTGGAGTTTCAGGCCGACCAGAAGGCTCATCAACTGGCGCTAGCTGACGTGGCAGAGATCGTGCTGGCGGATGCGGCGGCCTTGCTTGATCGGCCGGGACAGATTGTTGTGGAGGCCGCGTCCTCCATGCAGCTTGCAGCCTGCGATATGACTTTGGCGGACTCAAAGCTCATCTTTGATAACGGGCTTCTGGGCCGGTGCGAATTGCCTCTGGATGCCGCGCGGGCGATATACCTGCCGGCCGGCAGCCTGACACCCCAGCAGGTGCAGCGCCGATGCAAGGAACTTAAGTTGCAGGCGGGTGCGTCCGACAAGCTTATTCTGGCAAAGACGACCAATGACTGGGTCTCGGCTGAGGGCGTTCTCAAGAGCATCGACGCCGCGAAGCTGGTCTTCAATTATGATGACGCCGACCGCAGCGTTGACCGCCAGACAGTGCGGGCGATCTTCGTCAGTGACACAGGCGCAGGTGCGCGGCCGGCCATGCCGGCCGGCACGATCCTCGGCGTTGACGGCTCGATTGCATCGTTTACCTCGCTGTCCTGGAATGATCAGGGCATCGAGGCCGATGTGCCGACCTTGGGCAAGCGGAAGATCCCAATCGACCGCGTGGCTGCGATCCGATTCCTCTCCGACCGTCTTGTGAGTCTGAGCAGCCTCAAGCCGGTCGAAGTGAAGGAGCATGGTTACCTTGGAAGAGCCTTCGGGCACCGCCTCGATTGTTCCGCGGGCGGGCGGCCTCTGCAACTGGATGGCAAGACCTACGCCAGCGGTCTGGGTCTTCATAGCTTTTGCGAATTGACCTATGAGCTTGACGCGAAGTACAGCACCTTCATTGCCATGGCCGGCATCGACGATGCGGCTCGCCCGCGGGGTGATGCCCAGTTGATATTCATCGGGGACGGCAAGGAACTGAGCCAGCCCTTGCGGCTGACGGGCAAGGACAAGCCACAGCTTGTGCGTCTGAGTGTTCACGGCGTCAAAACCCTGACGATTTGCGTCGAATTCGGCAGTGACGGCGTGGATGTGGGCGACCATGTAGACATTGCAGACGCGCGGCTTGTGAAATGATCATCGAACGATGCTCATCGGGGGCAGGTTGAGATTCGCAGCACCAATTCAGGGCGAATCCTACGCACATATCTCTCCATAATCAGAGCACGAGGCAACCGCCTTAATAGAATGTTTCAGGGATGAGAGATGTTGATCGTGAGCCTTGAAAGCCCGCTCGGGCAATGCGGGGATAGCGATATGTCGATGAGGAATTGGTGGAGGGCCAAGCCCGCTTGGCGGCGAGTCATTCGCATCATCCGTAATGTCGTCGGGGGCATCTTCATCGGCGTGGGCCTCCTCGGCTTCATAATCCCGATCTTTCCCGGCTGGCCGATGATCTTCGTTGGCATAGCCGTCCTTGGGCGCAAGAACCCAGCTTCTATCATGGTGCGCAGGCAGCTTCATCGCATGAACCTGTTCGTGCACCGCCTGGTTTCACGCACCAGGCGGCGGCATCGCCTGCTCAGAGCGCATCATCACATACTGCCCGCTCCGCGTCATGTTGACATGGCCAGGCTGGTTGAGCACAGCAGCGGGCTGCGTCGACGGATAAGGCTGCGCCGGCACCATTGGTCAGCGGGTCGCGATACATCGCGGCCCAGCGATTCCTGGGTGCGCGTTCCGCTGAAGTGCTGGAACGCCAACCTCTAGGGCCGCGCAAAGGCGTTGAGTTCATGCACGGCAATCACTTTGCTGCCAAATCGCCCGCCTCTGCGATATAATCCTGCCGTGCCGCCCCATCGGCGACAGCCACTGGAGCATCGAAGATATGGCCAAGAGTACACTGGTGACCTTGCTGACGGACTTCGGGACGCGCGATCCCTACCTGCCCGCCATGAAGGGGGCATTGTTGCGTTTGTGCCCCAAGGCGCAGATCGTGGACATCACGCACGACCTGGCCAGCTATGACGTGCTGGCTGGGGCGTTTGTGCTGGCCCAGGCCGCGCCGCAGTTTCCGCCGCAGACGCTGCACGTGGTTGTCATCGATCCCGGCGTCGGCTCGCAGCGGAATATCCTCGCCGCCCAGTTTGGCGGCCAGCGATTTCTCTTTCCCGATAACGGCGTGATCAGCCTGGTGGCCGAGGCCCTGCCGCTGGAGGCCATGCACGTGGTGCAGGACAAACGGTACGTGCCTGATGACGCATCGATGACGTTTCACGGCCGCGACATCTTCGCCCCGGTGGCGGCGCATCTTCTCAGCGGCTTGCCTATGTCGCAGCTTGGCCCGCAGCCGCAGAAATATCTCCAACTGGATTTGCCCTCTGCCTCGGCGGATGAAACTTCGCTGAAGGGCCAGGTAATCTACATCGATCACTTCGGCAACCTGATCACGAACGTGTCGATGGACCAGATACAATCGCGATTTCCAAACTTCGACTTGCTGAAGGTCTTCTGCGGCCAGACGGAGATTGGGCCGCTGACCGGGACATATTCGTTCGTTCCGCAAGGCGCTGCATTGGCGCTCATCAATTCCATGGGACTGCTTGAGGTGGCTGTCAATCAAGGCAGGGCCTGCGACATTCTGGGTACCGGCGTAGGCACGCCGGTTGCCTTGAGGACTGAATAGGTCAGGCGGGCAATATGAGCAGTAGATGGCAGCGACTGGCCCAGATGGATAAGTCATATCTTTGGCATCCCTTTACGCCGATGAAGCAGTACCTCTGGGACGAGCCGATCATCATCACTGATGCCGAAGGCTTCGAGTTGATCGACGCGCGGGGCCGGAGATACATCGACGGTTTCTCGAGCCTGTGGTGCAATCTGCATGGCCACCGTGTCAGACAGATCGACGCAGCCGTTGGCGAGCAACTTGCCCATATCGCGCACAGCACGCTGCTGGGGCTTTCGTGCGAGCCGGCTATAGAGTTGGCCAGGCGGTTGATAGAGATATCTCCACGACCAGCGGCATCTGGCGAGGGCCTGACGAAGGTGTTCTTCAGCGACAGCGGCAGTGCCGCGGTTGAAGTGGCGCTGAAGATGGCCTTTCAGTACTACAAGAATCTCGGAATGACGACGCGGCGCAAGTTCATCGCGTTTCGCGATGGATATCATGGCGACACCATTGGCTCGGTAAGCGTCGGCGGGATCGATATCTTCCATAAGGCATTCGGGCCGCTGTTGTTCGAGACGACATT
Organism: uncultured Planctomycetaceae bacterium; assembly: GCA_964417755.1. Classification (GTDB taxonomy): domain Bacteria; phylum Planctomycetota; class Phycisphaerae; order SM23-33; family SM23-33; genus CAYQJH01. The sequence continues at coordinate 2,024 of CAYQJH010000009.1, read as the reverse complement.
CGTTGACAGCCCCAATGCGTTCTGCCACGCTGCCGGAAGCAGGGCGGGCGAGGTCGTTCTGGCGGAGATCGACGCGATTTTGTCGGCCCGCGGAGACGAATACTGCGCGGTGATTATCGAGCCACTCATCCAGGCAGCCGCGGGGATGCTGACGCACCCATCGGGATTCCTGCGGTCATTACGCGACCTGACCCGGCGGCATGGCGTGCTGCTGATCGCCGACGAGGTGGCAACTGGCTTCTGCCGGACGGGCAGCCTTTTTGCCTGCCAGCAGGAAGGCATCTGCCCGGACTTGCTCTGCCTGGGCAAGGGACTCTCAGGCGGGTATCTGCCCGTCTCGGCTACGCTTACCAGCCAGGCGATTTTCGATTCCTTCTGTGGGCAGGCAGATGGCACCGGATATGCGGGCAAGGCGTTCTTCCACGGCCATACATTCAGTGGCAACGCACTGGGCTGTGCAGCCGCCAACGCAAGCATCGACCTGATCTTCAAGTCCGAGCTTCTGGCGCACCTCCCTGCCAAGACGCGGCTGATCCGCGAGAAGCTGGTGGCGCTGGCTGACCATCCGAACGTTGGCGACATTCGACAATGCGGCATGATGGTTGGCATCGAGCTGATGGAAGATCCCGCCAGCCGGCGGTTCTTCGATGCCGGCAGACAAGTTGGCGCGTCCGTGTGTCGCTCGGCCATGAGCCGCGGCATCATGATTCGCCCGCTGGGCGACGTGGTCGTGCTCATGCCTGCCCCCGCGATGGACATGAAGACGTTGGAGAGACTGTTAGACACCGCGACTGCTTGCATTAATGAACTGTGAACGACCGCTTGACCAGAGGAAGCCCCCAGCGGAAGCAGGGGGGATAGACCAAACTAGCACAGTATGATGAAACGATTGCAGCGGGAATTTGATTTCAGCATAGACAACTATCCCGCCTTGCCCAGGCTTAAAGGGTTGATGATAACGGGCACGGATACCGGCGTCGGCAAGACTCTTATCGCTGGGGCCATTGCACAGTATCTGCGGCGCAAAGGCAGGCGCGTCGGTGTGTTCAAGCCCGTTGCCAGCGGCTGTCGGCGACGCCGCGAGGGCTTGTTCAGCGAGGATGGCGAGTTCCTTTCTGCCTGCGCCGACTCGATGCAGAGTCTCTCTGATGTCGTTCCGATCTGTCTTGGCCCGGCACTTGCCCCCAATGTGGCGGCTGCTCGGTCTGGCCGGAAAATGGACCTGAATATGATCTTCGAAGCATACCGACGTATGGAAGGCAGCCACGATGTTGTGATTGTCGAGGGCGTCGGCGGCTTGCTCTGCCCGATCACGGATGCATTCTGGGTTATCCACTTTGCCCGGATGATCCAGTTGCCGCTCGTTATCATCGCCCGTCCGGGCCTGGGTACGCTTAACCACACGCTGCTGACGATCCATGCCGCACGCAGTGCCGGCCTGACGGTGGCGGGCGTGATCGTCAATGGCTATCAGATCGAGCCGCACCGGCAGGAGCAGTTGCGGACCGTATCGCGTGCAGCCAGCGAGGCACAATCTATCGACAGCGAGCTTTCGATGTTGAGCAATCCTGAGCAAATCGCCCGCCTGGGCAAAGTGGATGTTCTGACCATTGTCCCGCAGGAAGCCGACAACAGCGTCCAGCACGCCATGCTCGGGAAAGACACTCAGTTCGCGATAAGCCAGGTTGCATGGGAGAAATTGGCTGAGCGCTGATCTTGTTGTGATTGAGGTATGCGGTATGTCCACGCTAAACGCGGCCGAGACGGCCGCGATACTCGCGGGCAAGATGCCCGCGCCACAAAGAAGCGATACTCGCGGGCAGGATGCACGCGCCACGTCGAGCGCCCGTGCAGGATGGTCACTTGCCCCGGCCGGGCAACAGAAGGATTACCAGGTCGATGATGAACAGCAGGACGATGGTGGCCTCCAGGATCATCATCCAGCGATTAGTCTGGTCCTGCTTGAGCAGTTGATAGAGATTGTCCAGCGTGCTGAGCTTTTCGCTGATGACTCTTTGCCAGTC
>CAYQJH010000008.1:0-41830 GCA_964417755.1 uncultured Planctomycetaceae bacterium | reverse complement strand
GCGCCGCCGGCGTGAATCCGGAATTCATCCGCCTGTGCGTGGGCATCGAGGACGTGGAAGACATCAAGGCCGATCTGGACCAGGCGCTGCAAATGGCACAGCGCTGATCTGGTTGGTTGGTAGTCGCATTGCGGATTGAGGATTGCGGATTGCGGATTGAAAAGCAAAGGCAACAACAGAAAAGCAAAGACAACAACAGAGGCAACTTGCGCAAACCTGATGATGGAGACGACATGAATCCTCAAGAAATGAAGGCACGAACGAAGACGTTCGCCTTAAGGGTTGTGCGGCTGGTAGACGCGTTACCTCGAAGACGCTCTGCTGAAATCATTGGGCGGCAGTTACTGCGCTCAGGCACGAGTGTTGGTGCGAACTATCGGGCCGCATGTCGAGCGAAATCCGCAGCCGACTTCATCGCCAAGATGGGAACCGTTGAAGAAGAAGCGGATGAATGCGCGTATTGGTTGGAAATGCTCGTAGAATCTGGCCTGATCAAGGACTCGCTCGTCCAAGAGCTTCGGAAAGAATGCGACGAACTGCTTTCTATTGTTGTCGCATCCATTAGGACTGCACGGAAAGGGGCCGGAATCCAAACGCAGGCAATCCGCAATCCGAAATCCGCAATCCGCAATTAGGACATGGAAGGGCATAGTGAAATGGGCGATTCCTTCTTAAGCAGCAGTGATGACGTTCGCAGCGGCAAGCCGCTGAAATACGTAAAGACAATCACATTCGAGCATCAGCTCGAATTGGAGCTTGGCGGCCGGCTGCCTTCGGTGACCGTTGCATACGAAACCTATGGCCAGCTGAACGCCGCCAAGGACAACGCGATTCTCATCTGCCATGCCATCAGCGGCGATTCGCACGTGGCCAGGCACGATGAGCAGGATGATCCTGGCTGGTGGGATATCGCGGTGGGCCCGGGCAAGGCCATCGATACCGACAAGTACTTCGTAATCTGTCCGAACATCCTTGGCGGCTGTCGCGGCACGACGGGGCCGGGCAGTATTAATCCAGCAACCGGGCAACCCTATGGCCGGGACTTCCCCACCGTCACCGTCGGCGACATGGTCGAGGTGCAGCACCGGCTGGTCGAATCGCTGGGCATCGAGCAACTGCTGGCCGTCATTGGCGGCTCGATGGGCGGCCACCAGGTGCTCACCTGGGCAGCAAACTTCCCCAGCGCAGCCAAGGGCCTTGTGCCGCTGGCCACCTCGCCCCGGCTGACAAGCCAGGCCCTTGCCTTCGATGTTGTGGCCCGCAACGCCATCCTGAGCGACCCGAGTTTCCACTCCGGCCAGTACTATGGCAATGGCAACGGGCCTGCTGTTGGGCTGGCGATTGCCCGCATGATCGGCCACATTACCTACCTCTCGCCGCAGGCCATGAAGGACAAATTCGAGGCCAACCGCCTCCAGCCGCGCGACGTGGCCACGGAATTCGAGAAGAAGTTTTCTGTCGGCTCGTACCTGGGCTATCAGGGAAGCAAGTTCGTCGAACGTTTCGACGCCAACAGCTATGTGACGATCACGATGGCCATGGATCTGTTCGATCTCGGCGCCACACAATTAGAATTGATGAACAGCCTTTGCAAGAGCGACGCCCGCTGGCTGGTCGTGAGCTATTCCAGCGATTGGCTCTTCCCGCCGGAGCAGTCGCGCGAGATCGTAAACGCCCTGCTGGCCTGCAACAAACCGGTAAGCTACTGCAACGTCACCAGCCAGTGCGGCCATGATGCCTTCCTGCTGGAAGACGAACTGGCCATTTACGGCGAACTGGTGCGAGGATTCCTTGAGAACCTGCACGAGCCACCGGCTCATGCCGGCAACGAAGAAGAAGACGACGACGAGGATCTCTGCGTTGAATCGCCCACGAGCATCTTCCATCGCCGCCGCCTGGACTACGACATGCTGATGGACCTCATCCCGCGGGGAACGAGGGTGCTGGATCTCGGCTGTGGCCGCGGAAGCCTGCTCAGCCGGCTAAGATCGCTGGGCCGCGGGCCGCTGATCGGCGTGGAGCTGGACGAGCGGGCGATACTTGCCTGCGTTCAGCGAGGCTTGGACGTAGTCCACGGTGACCTGAATAAAGGCATGGGCGAGTTTGCCGACGGACAGTTTGATTGCATCGTGCTATCGCAGACCCTCCAGGCTGTGCGAGACGTGGAGCGCGTCCTTCAGGACATGGTTCGCGTGGGCAAGCAGTGCATCGTTAGCTTCCCGAACTTCGCGTATTGGAAGCTGCGGAAGATGCTCGCCGAGCAAGGCCGGGCGCCGGAATCGCCGGGGCAATTGCGCTTCAAGTGGTACAACTCGCCGAACATCCGCTTCTTCTCTATCGCGGATTTCCAGGACTTCTGCCGCGAGAAGAACATCAAGGTCCATCGCCTGATCGCTCTGGACAGCGAGCGGGGCAAGGAAGTCCACGATGATCCGAACCTGAACGCGGACATAGCGATCTTCGTTATCAGCCGGTAGTGACAACGGGCTCCGGGCTTCCGGCTCCGGGCGCGGCGGCTGCCGCCTTGAATAGTGGTGCCACCCCCAAGCGTCGTCTGCTTGGGGTATGGCCACTGTTGCCGGTGCCATGCTTCCGCGTCCTTTGCGGAAGCATGTTGCCTCGATGATGAAAACATGCTTCCGCATACAGCCCTTCGATGTACTCAGGGCAGGCAACAACGCGGAAGCATGGCACCTAGCTCTTTTTGGCCGAGTTCTATCCTGCCGAGGCGATGGCCGTTGCTATCGGCTGGATGATGTTGGGCACGACCACCTGGCCGCCTATGTCCTCGATCTTCTGGCACTGCTGGCGGAAAGATTCCTGCAGGTTCATTACCTTGCCGATCATCGGGTAGCGCCGCACGGTCAGGTAGACGCTGATGGGTTCATCTTCATATCTGCCGGTGCGAATCTGATAGCTGCTGGAGCGCGTCTCCAGCGACAGCCTGGCCTGTAGGTAACAGTGTTCATCGATGGAGATCACCAGCGACGGCTCGCATTCCAGGGCCTTGCCGCTGCCGCCGTGGCTCATCAGCGCCCCCAGGGCCGAGCCGCCCAGCAGTGCATCAGCCACGATCGCATCGCGATTGCCAACGAAGTCGAGGTTGAAGCCGTAAAGAATGTCCAGGCATTCGATGTCGATCCCGCTGATGCCCAGGTAGTACACGCAGCGGTCCAGCAGCCAGCGATGAAGGCGATAGGCAGATTCGAGGTCCGGCGGGTTGAAGTACCCAGCCGACAGCCGGCGAGGCTGAAGCTCCATCCACTGGTAGCTGCCGCTGTCCCGGTCGCCCTCGAGCACGAATTCGCCCGTCTCGCGCTGGTAAAAGCTGGTCATGCCGGTGAATTCCTTCTGCACGGCCTCGCAGAAGTGCAGAATGGTCTCACGGCTGTCAGGGAGGCTGAGCGTGGTCTGCAGACTGAGGTTGACGAAGAAATCATCCGCAACACTGCCGAAGTCAATTGACATCTTTGGAACACCTCACCTGAATCAGTATATTCAAAGCCGCCCCGCCATTCAATGCAGTCGCTTTACAGCGAAGGCCTTACCGACGATCTATCGCGATTCCTTCCTCACCACCCGCCCTATGGCGTACGTCTTTGAGCCGGTGGATTCGAAGTATATCCGCATCAGCAACTCGCCCATGAGGCCGGTGGCGATGAAGAAGAAGCCCATCACGATCAGCATGAAACCCAGCATCAGCATCGGGCCGTGGATGCGCATCATCGAGTAATCGCTGTCGATTAACTTCTTGGCTGCCAGCACGATCAGGATTATCAGCCCCAACGTGCCGCTGACCAGGCCCCACTTGCCGAAGAAGTGCAGCGGGCGAGTCAGGTAGCCGTTGATGAACCGCAGGGCGATGATGTCCATCGCCACGCGGAAGGTCCGCCCGATGCCGTAGTTGCTCCTGCCGGACTTGCGGCGGACATTCTTGATCGGCACCTCGGCGATGCGTGCGCCGAGGCGAGCGCAGATCGCCGGCACGAAGCGATGCATGTCGCCATAGAGCCTCACGCCCTCAAGAACGCTGCGGCGGTAGGCCTTGAACGTCGTGCCAAAGTCGTGCAGGTTCACCCCGCTTACAGCCGCCAGCAGGCGATTGGCCACGTGCGAGGGAAACCGCCGCATGAAGTAATTGTCGCCGCGGCGAATCCGCCAGCCGCTGGCGATGTCGTAGCCTTCGTCGATCTTTTTGATGAAGAGCGGAATCTCGTATGGATCGTGTTGGAGGTCGCCGTCCATGGCGATGAGGACCTCGCCGCTGGCATGGTCGAAGCCCGCCTGCAAAGCTGTGGTCTGTCCGAAATTGCGCCGCAGATCAACGAACGTTACGCGCTGGTCCGCCTGGGCGATCTTCTCCAATATGGCGGCTGTGCCGTCCTTGCTGCCGTCATTGATAAAGATCATTTCGAAGCGCTGGCCGACGTGCTTCATCACACGGCAGATGCGGCGGTAGAGATCCTCGACGACAGGCTGCTCGTTGTAGAACGGCACGATGATGCTGTATTTCATTCTTGCCGCTTCAGGCTGTGCGTCAAAGCTGTCCATAGTTCACCAGCGTTATTCCATGGTCCTGCATCGCTCGTGCAACATCGGGCGCGCATAGGGCGGCCAATTCCTGCTCGCGGCTGTGCCGCAGTCGCGTCATCGATGCATCTAAGTCGCCATCAATGCCTGGATGGGTCATGATTTCCGTCACGCCGGGGGCGATAGCTCTGGCCGCCCGCGTCAGCCAGTCAGCATCGACGAGCCCGGTATGCTCGATGCCCCAGGTGCCGCGCGTGGCCCAGGCCGCCCGGCCGCCGAACAGGCCATCCACACCGGTCATGACATTGAGCACCCGTCGCACGCGGCGCTGCTTGGCGGAACTTGCCGGCCAGCTGCCGTCGGGCAGGTTCTCGCGGCAGCGGCGAACGAAGCGGATATCATACCGCCGGGTGAGCTTAAGAACACGCCGGAAAATCGGCGGAAACGCATGGCTGTGGCGGTGCGAGTCGAGGTGCGTCGGGACAATGCCATGATCAAGCACCCAGCGAATCTGTGCATCAAACTCAGCTTCGATGGCGTCGATCAGCCGAGGCCGGCAAAGGCACGCCTTGATGATCCCAGCGGCGGTGTAGTTCATCACACCGGCAGTTGCCAGCATCTTCTGCCCCATTTTCGAAAGGGCTGGGCCCTGCGTGCAGTTAAGGTGCACACCGACGGCAAGCTTCGGCGCGTCGCACAGCATCTCAACGGAGGCCTCGGCAGAGGGCATGTTGGCTGCCAGAGTTGTCGAGGTGAGGATGCCCTTGCAGTGCGCGCGGATGATGCCCCGGCTGACCAGAGGAGAAAAGCCGAAGTCGTCCGCGTTGATAATCGCGTATTTTTGTCCTGGAGACAAAGCCATGTCGGCGGCATTATAATCCGCGAATGAAGATCAGTCACCTTAGAGCATCGGCGATGGAAAGCCATTGCGAATTGCAGATTTCGAATTGCGAATTCTTCGCTGAGACAGGCCCGGATAGCTCCCCCGGACGGCTTGGCCAACCGAAATCCGCATTACGCATTCCGCAATTCGCAATCCTCATCCTGGCTGCCCTCATCCTGAACTGTGCCTCCGCACATGCCCAGAGCACTGCACCCGGTACGCAGGTCGATGAGGTCCGTCAGTTCCAGCAGAAGCTGCGCGACCTGCAGCATGAAGTAGAACAGTTGCGTCAGGAAGCATTAGCTGGCAGGCCGGGGATGCAGGCGGGACGCCTGCACCACAATGAGGACAAGGGCCTCTTCCGCATCATGCCGGCCAATATCACCGAGTGGGTTTGGTTCCTCACGGGGATGGTTGGCGAGTTTGTCTTCTTCCTGCGATTCGTCGTCCAGTGGATCGCCAGCGAGCGGAAGAAACGGACCGTCGTCCCGATGGCCTTCTGGCACCTTTCGCTGGCGGGCACAGCCATGGTGCTTGCCTACGCCATCTACAAGCTCGATCCGGTATTTATCCTGGCTTACAGCCTGAACATATTTATTTATGTCCGTAATCTGACTATCGCCCGGCGACACCAGGAAACCCAGGCCGTAATGGAAAAGACGGCGGAATGACGTCCTGCACGACAACACGGCTTGCCCCTTCGCCCACAGGCGCGCTGCATCTGGGAAATGCTCGGACGTTCCTGGTCAATTACCTGCTGGCCAGGCAGAACAACTGGCGGGTGCTCATGCGGGTAGAGGACCTTGACGGCCCGCGCGTCAAGAAGGGCGCAGACCAGCAACTGCTCGAAGAACTCGCGTTCCTGGGCCTGACGTGGGAAGGACTGGCCCCGCCGTCTTGTGGTGCAGGCGCCTTGCCTGCAGTCGGCACCGCATCTATCGTCTACCAGTCTCAGCGGGCATACGCCTACGAGGCTGCCCTGGGACAACTCGCCCAGGCGGGCATGGCGTATCCATGCACGTGCAGCCGCCGCGACATCGCCCTGGCAGGCTCCGCTCCACACGCAGAAGACGCTATCGACAGTTATCCCGGGTCCTGTCGTGGCAGGTTTTCCTCGGCCGACCAGGCGGCGGAGATTACTGGCCGACCGGTCGCCTGGCGCGTCAAGGTAGACGATGTGGAGATCGGATTCGAGGACAATTTCGCCGGGCTCAGACACTACAACCTTGCCCGTAGCGGCGGAGATTTCGTCATCTGCAAGGCTGATGGCCTGGCGGCCTACCAGTTGGCTGTTGTGGTCGATGACGCCGCCTTCGGCATTGACGCGATTGTTCGCGGCGATGACCTGCTGGATTCGACCGCACGGCAAATCCATCTGCGGCGTCTGTTGGGGCTGACCCCCGAGCCGCGATACTGGCACCTGCCGCTGGTGATTGGCCCGGATGGCCGGCGGCTGGCCAAGCGCCACGGGGATACGCGCCTGGCCCACTATCGCCAGGCCGGATGCTCCAGTGAGAGGTTCCTGGGCCTGCTTGGGTACTGGTGCGGCCTGCTGGGCCGCCGACAGGAGGCATCGATGCAAGACCTCCTAGCCCGCTTCGACCTGGCCCTGCTACCACATACGCCCATAACCTTCAGCCCGGCGGACGATGCGTTTCTACGCGGAACATAAGGTTTGGTCAAAGAAGATTCCTCGGCGGGCATAGCGTCGAACCAACTGGAAGCCTCCGCCGGAAGGCGGCGGGCCCCCCTGCTTCCGCAGCTGGACTTCCTTTTATCCACTCCAACACACGTTCATCGCAATCTCAAATGAGACATCCGCAATTCAGCCGATATGTCTATAATCCGTCTTTGCCGAATGGACCATTATGAAGACCAAGCGTCGCAAGATAATCATCGAGGTGCTGAAGTTCATCGTTGCCGGCAGCCTGCTGGGGTGGGTGCTCAGCCAGGCGTCGTGGCACGATTACGTTACGATTGCCCAAGGGCCGTACAAGGGCGATCATGCGTTTGTCGGCGTTCAGCCGGATGCAGCTAACCCGCGCACGATCGTCATCGACACTGGCATGTTCTGGTGGAAGAAGCAGATCTCGCTGCCGTTTGCCGAGATCGAGCCCATCCGCAACACGCAGGGCCAGCCCAATCGCGACGCAGCCGGCAACATCGAGTTCGTCCGCAAGGGCTTCATTTCCAGTCTCAAGGACGTGAACGTCACACTGCTGGCGATAGCCCTGTTGGGCTTCTTGCTATCAGTATTCGTGGTGGCAATCCGCTGGTGGTTCCTCCTGCGCCTGCAGGACATTCGCATTCGCGCCTGGGAGGCCATCCGCCTGACATTTCTGGGCAACTTCTTCAACTTGTTTATGCCCAGCACAGTCGGCGGAGACTTGGCCAAGGCGTATTACGTCAGCAAATACACGCCCCGCAAGGCCGCCGTGCTGGTGAGCATCTTCGTCGACCGCGTGCTGGGGCTAACGGAACTGGCCCTGCTGGCAAGCGTCATGCTGGTTATGGTGCTCTCGCTGGGCCTGGAGACATTCGAGCGCCTGCACGATGCAGCCGTCACGGTGGCGGTGGTCATGGTCATCGTGGTCTGTGCCCTGACATTCCTGCTGTCGGCTCGTGTAAGGCAGATGCTGCACCTGCAGAAGCTCTACTCGAAGATGTCATTCGCCCACCACATCGCTGCAGCAGGCGACGCCGCCAAGCTCTACCGCCGGCGTCTGCCTGGGCTGGCCAAGGCCATCGCCATCACCTTTGGCGCGCACATCTTGTGGGTGGGTTCGGTTGCCCTGATCGGCATGAGCCTGCCGGAGATGCGTTCGGCGACCTCGTGGTACAGCTACTTCGTGTACATTCCTCTGATCTATATCATCGGGTCCTTGCCCATAACGATAGGCGGCGTCGGCTTGATCGAAAAGCTTTACATCGTTGGCTTCGCTACGGTCAGCCCCTCCATTGTGCTTGTATTGGCTCTGCTGGCGCGGTTCCTTCCGATTCTTTGCTGGGGCGTGCCAGGGTTCATCGTCTACATGAACGGCCCGCGCATCCCCAAGGCTGAGCAGATGGAGGCGGAACTGGAAGCCGGAGGCACACCACAAAGACACTGAGACACGAAGGAGGCTACGAGACAGCTTTATTCTTCTAGTGACTTTTGTCGTTGTCGTTCCTTCAACATTCTGCATTTCCTTGTTGGATACTCGATATTGCTGTCGGCCCGCCGCCTGGGGTGTTCGGATTCAAGCACTAGCAACGCTGGTTGCGACGCGATTTTCCGATCTTACTCAAGTTTGCCCTTCAGGCTGACGAATACCCTCACTGGCGGAGGACATCCGCCTTACCTGGAGCTTTGATATGGCTATTCTTCACGATCTCGATGCCAAGCAGATTCACGAGTCCCTCAGCGAAGCCTGCCAGCGCGGCATGCCCCTGAACATTACGTTGCACGACGAGCACGGCTGGAGCAATTACCACAGCCGCCTGGTGCACGTTGACGATCAATTCCTCTTCATCGAGCCGCCCATCAAAGATCACTGCCAGACGCATGGCGAGCTTGCGCCGGCTGCTCGAATCGGCGCCAGCTTCAAGCTCAAGCATTACAAGCACATCTTCATCGCGGCGGTAGCCGGAATGCGGACGATCAACCTGCACAGTGGCGATACAGCCGCCCTGCTGGCGATATGCGTGCCTGCGCAGATGCAGCGTCTGCAGCGCCGCGCATTCATCCGCGCGGAAGTGCCGGCCAACCGCGTCGTCCGGGCGGCGTTCTGGATCGGCGGCCAACAGGCCGAGCCCAAGAAGTCCTGCGAGCAGACTCCGGTTTGGTTCGGAAGAGTTCAGAACATCTCAGCCGGCGGCTTCCAGATCAGCTGCGGCGGTGCAGCCGCAGCCGCGCTGGACGAGGGTGATATAGTCGGCGTGCGACTGAGCTTCGGGACAGCCGCCGGCGAAACCGTCTTTGCTGATGCCCAGTTCCGCCACATCGAGACCACCGACCAAGGGCCGGTGATGGGCTTTCAGTTCATCGGCCTGGCCCAGAGCCCCAAGGGCCGACTCGCCCTGGAGGTCATCAGCTCCAAGGTTGGAGAGTTTCAACACCACGCCAACCTACTGGCCGGCAAACAGGACGACAATTCCGAACTTAAGGCCGGCTAGGACTCTGCGAGTCAATCGATGATGCCGTGGTTTGCGAAGTCCCGAAGGGGAGGAAGCAACCACGCTTGTTCGCAGAACGTGGTTGCTCCGCTTCGCTCCGCAAACCACGGCACCCTATCCATCGAATTGACCTACCTGCGCATTCTTCCGCATTTTCTACTTGATCTCCCCGCCCTGCAAAATATCTAGATCTAGCAGTTCAGTTCGGTCGGCATAGCACAATCATCGCAGAAGCCTGGTATGCCGCAGGATGATGCGCTCAGCCGGCGAAAAACTTCAGGCCGGCGGATTCTCTGATGACGGAAGTGTTGTAACGATTCGCTACAAGCTGATTCAGCCAGCAGGTGCCGTGGGCGCGGAGTCTGCGGCCACGCAAGATTCGGCGCGGCCGGAGATGCGATCCAACCAGCCGACGGCTGCCTCGCAGCCTATCGACATCGTAGTGCCTCGGTCGAAGACTACGGCCAGGGCAGCCCAGTCATGGCCTGCCTCTTAGGATCGCCAGGAACATCTTTTCGGCAGGGCCGGGGGCCTTGCCGCGGCGGCGGATAATGGCTACCGGCCGCTTCCAGGCAGTGCTGTCGCGCAGCGGCACAAATGCCAGGTCCTTGTGCTCCACCTCGCGCTTGATGTTCTCCAGGGGCAGGATGCTGATGCCCTGACCGACCTCGACCGATCGTTTGAGCAGCTCGACGTTATCAAACTGCATGACCACATCCACGGTCACGCGGCACCTGGCCAGCAATCGGTCGATGAACTGCCGCGTCGGGATGTTCTCCTCGAAGGCTATGAACTTCTGCCCGCGCAGGTCGTCTGGCATGACAGCCGGTTTTTTGGCCAGCGGGTGCTGCGGCGAGCAGGCCACCACCAGTTGCTCACTGGCCAGCGGAATGATCTCGATGTGTCGCTGTCGCTGCGGGCAGGCAACCACTCCCAGATCCATCTCGCCGCTGATGACGGCTGCATAGATGCTGTTCCACGCAGTGTACTCCACGTGCAGGTTGGCCTCGGGATGCTGGCGAAGAAACTTCCGCACGAATGGGTCAAGCAGGTAGAAGCCCAGCGAGTAGATCGTCCCCACTCGCAGCACGCCGCGGACGGCATGGGCGGCTGACCGCACCTCGCCAAGGAGCTGTTCATACCTGCGGAGTATCTCCCTCGCGCCCTGGTAAAAAGCCTGCCCCGAAGCCGTGGGGGCAACCAAACCGCCTCCCCGGCTGATGAGCTGTGTTGACAGATCCTTCTCCAGCCGCGACAACTGCTGCGAGACTGCCGACTGCGAGACCATGTTCATGTCGGCTGCCTTGGAGAAACTGCCCGTGTCAACAAGGTCGCAATAGGTTTTCATCACGTCGGTATTCATGCCCTCCATCATACCATGATTACCAAACCTAATGCCTGTGTTAGTTCAGCTAATTCTCGCCCGGCGGAGTTTCACCTCGGCGACCACTTCCAGTCACGAATCTCGGGCATATCTTCGCCGTGCTTGCAGATGTACTGCTTATGTTCGATAAGCTTGTCGCGCAGGCGCTGCTTGAGGTATGCAGCCTTGCTGCCCAGTTTGGGGACGCGGTCGATAACATCGGCTACCAGGTGGTAGCGGTCCATGTCGTTCAGCACGACCATGTCGAATGGCGTGGTCGTTGTTCCCTCTTCCTTGTACCCGCGAACGTGCAGGTTCACGTGGTTTGTTCTTCGGTACGTCAGGCGATGGATCAGCCAGGGATAGCCATGGAACGCGAAGATGATCGGCTTGTCCTTTGTGAACAGCACGTCGAAATCCCGGTCGCTCAGGCCATGCGGATGCTCGCTCTTGGGTTGGAGCGTCATCAGGTCGACCACATTGACCACGCGGACCTTCAGTTCTGGCGCGTACTGGCGCAGCAGGTCCACGGCTGCCATCGTCTCAAGCGTCGGCACGTCGCCGCAGCAAGCCATCACAACGTCAGGCTCGATGCCCTCGTCATTGCTGGCCCAATCGAAGATGCCGATGCCGGCTGTGCAGTGCTTGATGGCTGCGTCCATGTCCAGCCATTGCGGGGCGGACTGCTTTCCCGCAACAATCAGGTTGATGTAGTTGCGGCTGCGCAGGCAGTGATCGGTAACCGACAGCAGCGTGTTGGCATCGGGCGGCAGGTACACGCGGACAATCTCGGCCTTCTTGTTGACAACGTGATCGATAAAGCCCGGGTCCTGGTGGCTAAACCCATTATGATCCTGCCGCCAAACGTGCGAGGTCAGCAGGTAATTCAGCGAGGCCAGCGGCCTTCGCCATGGAATGCCGCGCGTGACCTTGAGCCACTTGGCATGCTGGTTGAACATCGAATCGACGATGTGCATGAACGCCTCGTAGCACGAGAAGAACCCGTGCCGGCCTGTCAGGATGTACCCCTCCAGCCAGCCGTGGCAGAGGTGTTCGCTGAGGACCTCCAGCACGCGGCCATCCGGCGAGACATGCTCGTCGGTGGGCAGGAGCTCGCCCATCAACATGCGGTCTGTAACCTCAAAGACGCTGCCCCAGCGGTTGGAGGCCGTCTCGTCCGGGCTGAAAATGCGGAAGTTCTTATGCTCTTTATTGAGCTTCATCACGTCGCGGATGAAGTTGCCCTGGATGCGCGTGGCCTCGGCCTCGAGCGCGCCGGGCTTGGGTACATTGACTGCATAGTCGCGGAAGTCCGGCAGGATCAGGTCGCGCAGCACCAGGCCGCCATTGGTATGAGGATTGGCGCTCATGCGACGATCTCCCTGTGGCGGCAGTTCGCGCAATTCCGTCATGAGCCGGCCGAACGAGTCAAATAGCTCTTCAGGCTTATAGCTTCGCATCCATTCTTCCAGTTGGCGCAGGTGCTGTGCATTGGCGTGCAGATTCGCCAGCGGCACCTGGTGCGAGCGGAACGAGCCTTCCGTCGGTTTGCCATCGACCTCTTTGGGCCCGGTCCAGCCCTTGGGGCTGCGAAGGACGATCATCGGCCAGATAGGACGAGCAGTAATTCCCTCAGCCCGCGCGCGAGTCTGGATCTGCCTGATCTCCTCGATCACACGGTCCAGCGTGCCGGCCATCAATTGGTGCATGACATCCGGCTCGTCGCCCTCGATGAAATATGGGTTGTACCCATATCCGCGGAAGAGCTGGTCAAGTTCGCTATGGGGCAGGCGGGCCAGGAAGCTGGGCCCGGCGATCTTATAGCCGTTGAGGTGCAGGATCGGCAGCACCGCACCGTCGCGGACGGGGCTGAGGAACTTATTTGAGTGCCAGCTGGCGGCAAGCGGGCCGGTCTCTGCCTCGCCGTCGCCGACGACGCAGCAGGCCAGCAGGTCCGGATTGTCGAACACCGCTCCGAACGAATGCACAAGGGCATAGCCCAGTTCGCCGCCTTCGTGGATCGAGCCGGGCGTCTCCGGCGCAACATGGCTGGGAATGCCGCCGGGGAACGAGAACTGCGTGAAGAGGCGCTTCATCCCCTGCTCATCCTGCGTGATGTTGGGATAGACCTCGCTATAGGTGCCTTCCAAGTACGTATTGGCTACAAGCCCAGGCCCGCCATGCCCGGGGCCTGTGACATAGATGGCATTGAGGTCATACTTCTTTATCACGTGGTTCATGTGGACGTAAATAAAGTTCAGCCCGGGCGTGGTGCCCCAGTGCCCCAGCAGGCGAGGCTTGACGTCGCCGGCCTGCAGCGGCCGGCGCAGGAGCGGATTGTCATACAGGTATATCTGCCCGACCGACAGGTAGTTGGCCGCCCGCCAGTAGGCGTTCATCTTGCGAAGCTCATCAGCGCTAAGCGGCTGGGTTGATCGTTCGCTTAACATCGCCGTCGAAGGATTCGTATTTTCTTTTCGAGATTGCATGATGGTCTCCCCATCCTCCTGGAAGTAAGGGATTCTAGGCAGTCATTCATCGCAGCCTCAAGCCACTATCGACGAAGCTCGCGATGATTCTTTAGAGCCTGTTAAGAGGGCCTTCTTCCGCGAGCTCCAAATACCTCCAGGAACGGATCTGCCTGACGGATCGAGCCGCGGCATGCTTCGGCAGCGGCTTTGCAACCGCCCAGGCATGTCAGCTCCATCTTACAGCCGGCGCAGAAAGCGGGGTGAGCCGACTGGAATTCCTTCATGGCCTGCGAGCCGGCAAGGTCGGCGAAACGGCTGTCGTGGATGTTGCCCAGGATAGTGCGAGAGTGATTGCACGGGCGAATATTCCCAACCGCATCAAGAGTATAATAAGCGTTCGCGGTGCCGGCGGCGCAGAAACCAAACCCGAGTCTTGGCCATCGCGAGTGATCGAACAAGCACGGTGGCATCGGTATCGAGCAATTGATGCCGATGTGGTATCGCTCGACCAACTCCTGCGCGATGTCCAGCGCCTCCCGAAGAGCTTCCGGCGCCGCCTGCAGCCGCTGTACGACGGCTCCCCCCTGCCCGCCAGGATTGTAGCGATTAAACATGATGCCGTCGGCGCCCAGCGCGATGGCCAGCTCTGCCGTCTGCCGCCAAGAGTGCAGGTTCAGGTTCGTCGCGACGAAGACGCATACGACGCGCTGGCCGGCGGCCTTAAGGTTTGCAATTGCGCGCGTCACGCCGTCAAATGCGCCCGATTGGCCACTCAACTCGTCGTGAATGGCGCGCTCGACAGATAGCAGCGGCAGCTCAAAGATGCTGATCTTGCCAGGTGCCAGGCGGGCGATGGCGGCATCCTCCAGAAGACTCCCGTTGGTAAGGAAGTTGATTGCCATGCCCCCCGCCACAAGGTGATCGACAATCTGGAAGATGTCCTGCCGCAGCAGCGGCTCACCTCCGCTGAGCGTGACTAGAGACGCGTGCGTCTGGTCGATCATCTTGTCGAGCATCGCTAGAGTCGCAGCCGTCGGCAACTGACCAACAGGATATGCTACGGGTCCTTTCCAGACGTTGTAGCAATGCAGGCAATTGTAATTGCATGCTTGAGTGGCCTCGAAGACAAAGGATATCTGTCGATGCCGGCGGCTGTGGAAGAACGGCAGCTTCACTTGGCGTCCTTAATCGGCACGGCGGTAGGTTGTGATGCCTGCTGTCTTCGCCATTGATGCATCCGATATGATTCGTCGGGCTCAAGCCCCAACTTCGCCCGAATGGCCTGGAAGATCGGCTTAGCTTTTTCACACAGTTCCTCAGCCCGCTGGTACTCAGCAGGGCTCAACTTTTCCTTGGCGAAACCCGTCTTCAGCAATTGATAATCCCACTCTGCTGTATCCAAGACAGTGCCCACAACTTGCCTGTCGATGACTCCCTGACCAACATACTTCTCCAGCAACGGTAGACGACGCTCCAACTGCTCAAGCTCGGACCGAAAGTCCTTGCGGTCCATATAGGCGCCTGGAACCGGCTCATAGCACGTAAATGTGGGAATGCAGGCCGTGTTGGTTGTAGTGGCAAGGCCCATGGCCGACAGCAGCAACATGGCCGCCGCCAACGAGCGGCGCTTCCACAGTGGCCCGGTCCTGGCGGCGCGGTCGATGCTGCGGTTTCGCATTAGCAGCCATGCCAGCAGGCAAAGGCCCAGGACGCCGAATATGAGCGTCCAGACATTAAGGATTCGATAAGGCATGATTTTCCTTATTCTTTCAGGGAAGGCTCGCTGCCGGCTTGGCTGGTCGGCTGAGACGCCGCCCCAAGCTCCAGGGCTGACATCGCCTTGGCGAATGTATCGTCGCCGATGACACCGCTGCGATGATATCTATCCAGCAACTCTCGCTGCCGGGCAACCATTTTGGGGTTTCTATGGGAAAATAGGGGAGACATGATGTAACAGGTCTCGTAGCTCATGTTGCCAGACGCAACACCCAATCCACCCAAGACAGCCATTGAAATTGCGCCCTCAATACCCGCTCGTACTGACTGGCGGAACATCAGGACGACGCTGACCCCAGCCAAGACCAAAAGGATGCCCCCTGCAATCCGCGGTCTTATGTCCGCCCACTGTCTTTCATCTAGTCTTTCGGCATAGTATTGGCCACCCATGCAGTAGATATAGATGCCGTCATCCACCTTCACCGAGTACCATCTTCGAATATCCGAATCCGCCGGCGAGCCGATGAACCTGGCTGCATCAAGTCCGTTTCGGTTCTCATACACGTACGGCGTATGCCATGGCGAAAGCACGCCCGCGGGACTGAGAATATAGAGGTTGTCCCCTTCACCTATGGCCACCTCTGCCTGGCGAACTTTCGGCGGCTTATCTTCCTCCGCATAATCCGAAGACGTAATGTCAAATACGTCCATCAACTCTTGATCGCTGGCGGGAACCCGGCCATGCTTGGCGCGATATAGGGCCACAGCAGATTTCCAATGTTCCCAAAAATACCTTGGAGCATGGATCCATTGGTCTTCGTCGGTTTCGGCCGGCGGCGGCAAGTATGTCGTGACAGTAAAGCGCGCTTGGTAACTATCGATTGCTGCAAGCCCTTCGTCATTTGTGGGATAGCGTCCATGAGACTTCTTATGCATTTGCAGATTGGCGCTGAGCCCTTGGAGTTGATCTTGAATAACCTCAAGATGCTTGCGTAACCACCACTGACTGCGATCATCCTCGCCATATCCAGCAACGAGAAAGCCGCCGATTGGAGCTGCCAGAACCACCACCGCAAGACAAATGATTTTCTTTATCTTTATCATGCCGAGCCCCTTGCTGTTGAGATTAAGGATAACCCGACCGAACCGCCTCAATCAACAAGCTATTGTTTCGGTATCCGATCTTCCAGTATCCGGTCTTCCGGTACCAGCCTGGTTTGGGTACCATATCGACCGATATGAATCACCAGGCCGTGGTGGACATTATGAGCGGGCGGCGGCGCGGGTTAGCGGCCGGGCTGCTGCGCGGCACGCTGGCGGCCGCAAGTCTGCCCTATCGCGCAGCCATGCGATGTCGCCGGGCGGTCTACAATGCCGGCCTGCTGTCCTCTCGCGCGGCTGGCAATTCTCGGGCTGTGCCTGTTATCTCCGTTGGCAACATAACAACTGGCGGGACGGGCAAGACGCCGATGGTCGCGCACATTGTCGCCTTGCTGAAGGCTCAAGGCGGGCAGGTTGGGATACTCACCCGCGGCTACAAGGCTCAGGCCGGGCGGAGCGACGAGGCGGAACTTCTTCGCGAACTTTGCGGCGTCAATGTAGTGGTTAATCCGGATCGCGTTGCGGGAGCCAAGGCCGCCATCGCCGCCGGCGCCGACGTGCTGGTGATGGACGACGGCTTTCAGCATCGCCGGCTGAGGCGGAACCTCGATATCGTTCTCATCGATGCATTGAATCCATTCGGATTCGGGCACTGCCTGCCGCGCGGCCTGCTCCGCGAAGGGCTGTCGGCGCTTCGGGATGCCGACGTGCTGGTCATCACGCACGCAGACCTCGTGCCGCCATCGCAGATCGCACAATTGCGGGCGCAACTGGCAGACTTATCCGACCGGGCGGACATCTTCACTGCCGCTCACGTTCCTTCGCAATTCCTGGATGAGCATGGCCAGGGCCAGCCTCTTGCCAGCCTTTCGGGCAAGAAGGTCTTTGCGTTTTGCGGGCTGGGCAACCCAGAGAGTTTCTACCGTTTGCTGCAGGAGCTTAAACTGCTTTTTGTTAGTCACTTGTCTCTAAGTGACCATTCAGCTTATACTTCTACAGAAGTGACTGATTTGAATAGTCTTGCAAGCTCAGCCGGGGCTGAGTTGCTCTTGACGACGCAAAAAGACGCGGTAAAACTCAAAGACCAAATGTTCGCGTTGCCGCTATGGCAACTCGCCGTTGAAATGAAGATAACTGACGATCCAGCCAAGTTTGGTCAACGTCTTGTAAAGTGCCTGGGCAGTGGCATTGGGTCCCAGGTCAACCGGGTAACTAGATAACCAGTCAACCGCCGTTCAATGTCCAACGAACCTTCTAAGCCCAATGATACGTAGAAGTTGATAAATCCCGATAAAGGTGACTCCACCATGATCGACGTGATGAATCTCACCAAGCGGTATGGCAGCGTGCTGGCGGTCGATGACGTTTCCTTCCACGTGGACAAGGGGATGATCGTCGGCCTGTTGGGCCCTAACGGGGCCGGCAAGAGCACGACGATGAAGATCCTCACCTGCTACCTGCCAGCGACCTCCGGACGGGCCAGCGTCGCTGGCTTTGACGTGCTAAGTGCATCCATGGACGTCCGCCGCAACATCGGGTACATGCCCGAGGCTGTGCCTCTCTACGGCGAGATGCGAGTGCAGGAATACCTGGCCTTTCGGGCAGCCCTGCGCGACATCCCCCGCCGCCGGCGCGCGGCAGCCATCGACAAGGTGGCTGAGCGTTGCTGGCTGTCCAAGCCCGAGAACATGATGCGCCGCCGGCTGGGCGAACTGTCGCGCGGATACAAGCAGCGCGTGGCCCTGGCCGAGGTGCTGCTTCACAGCCCGCCGGTGCTTATCCTGGACGAACCGACCATCGGCCTGGACCCTGCGCAGGTGCGGGCGATGCGTGAACTTATCCGCAGCCTGGCGCAGGAACACACCGTGATCCTCTCCAGCCACATACTTGCCGAGGTCGAGCAGACGTGCAATCACCTGATCATCATCGCGGGCGGTCGCCTGGCCGCCACGGGCAAGCCCCAGGAACTTCGCCAGCGCGTGGTGGGCCCATCGCGAGTGATCGCCGAACTGTGCGGTGCAGCCGAGGGGGAGATTATCAAGGCGGTAAAGGCCCTGCCGGCTGTCCACGACGTGCAAGTGGCGGCTGACGGCGATTGGCTGAGATTGATCGTGGCGGCTGACAACCAGGCCGACCCTCGGGCCGACCTGGCGAAGATGGCGGCCTCGCGCAACTGGCCGCTGCGGGAGCTTCGCCGCGAGGTAAGCTCGCTGGAAGATTTCTTCGTGCAAATAACGTACGAGCAGAATATCCGCTCCGCGCCGGCAGCCTCGGCGTGAACGACCCTAACCACAAAGACACGAAGACACAAAGAACAACAAAACGAAGCGGTTCTTAGAAGTTCGCGTTCGAGATCAATAACCAGATTCTGCTGTCATTGCTCAGGGTTCGGAGCCGGTTGTTGCCGTTGCTGTTGCCGTTGCCGTGCCCGGAGCCCGAAGCCGGAAGCCCGGAGCCGGTCGTTGTCGTTGCCGCACCTGAAGCCTGAGGTCTGAAGTCTGAAGCCTGTTGTTTCTCGAGGACCAAACTATGGGAAAAGTCTTGACCGTCGCCCGGCGTGAGTTGGCGGGATACTTCTTCTCGCCGATGGCTTACGCGGTGGGCTGTCTATTCCTGCTGGCCAGTGGGCTTTGGTTCTTCTATTCCATCTTCATCCCCGGCAGCGAGGCGTCGCTTCGCCCGCTGTTTGAAGGCATGGCCTACATCATGGTGTTCGCGGTGCCCCTGCTGACGATGCGCCTCATCAGCGAGGAATATCGCGGCGGCACCATCGAGACGCTCATGACCGCCCCGATCAGCGACACCCAGGTCATCCTCGGCAAATTCCTGGGCGTGCTGGTGTTCTACCTTGTCCTGCTGGCCAGCACCGGCGCATTCCTGGCGCTGATCTGCATCTACGGCCAACCCGATGCCGGCATAGCGGCCATGGGCTACCTGGGCCTGACGCTCATCGGCTCGACGTTCATCGCCGTAGGCCTGTTCGCCTCGACGCTCAGCCGCTACCAGATCGTCTCAGCCGTCATCGCGGCGGCTATCCTTGCAGTGTTTTCCATCCTGATGCAACTGCTTGTTTCGCACGCCAGCGAGCCATGGAACTACATCGCCAGCTATCTCAATGCGATGACCTACTTCAAGGACTTCTCCCGCGGCGTCTTCGACAGCCGGGGCGTCGTCTACTTCCTGTCCTCGACCGTTCTCTTCCTGTTCCTGAGCGTTAAGACGCTGGAGTCTCAACGATGGCGATAAACCAATCGAACCAAACAATGGAGCAGTTCAACCCCAAATGGAAGAACCCTGCCGCCGTGGTGTCCATCATCTTGGGCCTGGCTGGCGCTGGCGTGCTGGCGTGGAACCTTACTGCAGGTGGCGGCGCAGCCGAGGCGCTGGCAATCAAGTTGCTGGCGACGGGCTTCTTTGGGTTGGTAATCATCGCCGGTGTTCAGATGATGCGCGGCTGCATCTGGTCGCAGCGGCTGCTGCTGGCGTTCTTCCTCGCGACGGGCATGCTGGGCGTGCTTCTGGGCATCGCCGCCGTTTTGTGGGGCCAGCCCCAATGGTGGGACAACGCCGTAAAGGCACCCATGACGGCTGTTCTGCCGATTCTCATCTGTTGCAGCATATTGGCGATGGCGATGTTGGTGGCAGCCTCCGCCTCTCGCTTGCGTTACGGCGCAATCGTGGCGGTCTCAGTTGCGACGGCTGTGCTGCTGGTAATTGTCGTCAACATGATTGCGCACAAAGACCCGTATCGCAAGGACGTCGAATCAAGTGGGCGCTACGGGTTAAGCCCGCGGACGATCAGGATTCTTGAATCCGTGAACGAGCCGGTGCAGTTGACGGCAATGTACACGTCGAGCGACCCCAAGCGTCTGGGCAGCGAGTACCGCGATGCGGTGATCGAGCTACTGGGCGAGATTCAACACGAGCTGCAGCGCCAGGGCAAGTCGGCCAGCGTTGTCAATGTCGTAACCGATGGCGATCGCATGAAGGTGCAATCGCGCCTTGCGCAGGAATCAAGCAGCCGAGCGCCAGCGCATGTGAAACTGCTGAATGATTTCGTGCAGGCGGGGGACGCATTGCTTCAGCAGTTCCAGAAGCAGCAGCAGGTATGGTCAGCAGTGCAGGACGAGTCTTACCTTGGCTTGTGGGGTATAAATGCGGACGTGCCGCTGCGGCTGACCCACGATAGCGAGGCCATGGAGAAGATCAAGGCCGAGGTAACGCGGCAGTTGTCTGCCAGCGTTCCTGACTTCGCCAAGCTGACTGACAACGTGAAGGAAATCCTCAAGGGCAGCAAGGACGACCTGGACGAGATTTGCACCGTTCTGCAAAAGCTTGGCACGATCTCCCAGGAGGTCAAGCTGCGGCGTGATGAAGCCGTCAAGGCTGTCGCGCAGGCCCACCAGGCGCTCTCGAGCCTGGAGGGCGCCATCGGCAAGAAGACAGACACGATGCCCGCGGATGCCTCGCCGATGCTCAAGCAGGCGGCCGCTGCCGCCAAGACAGCCGGCTTCCTGATGGAGCGTGCCGCGGGCTTGCTTTCGGGCATCGGCGGCAAGGATAACGCCGCCCTGCTGGCGCAGTCCCGTGCGTGGTCCTTCGAGTTCACCGATCCTCGCAGCCATGTACCCGTCCGAACCAGCCTGGCCTCCCTCTACAGCTTCAACGGCAAGGCGCTGGCGGGCATGGCTGCTGAGCTGGAGGACGTCAACACCAACCTCAAGGCCGAGGGTCAGGCCCAGTACATTCAGGACCTTCGAGCCGAGTTCGCCAGCCTCAAAGGACAGTTGAATCAACAGCGACAGCGGGTACAGGATGGCATCGACCGCCTGATGAACGTCGACGATGCCTCAAAGGCCGTACTTGAGGAGGCTGCCCAGAAGAAACTCTTCGAGCAGGAATTGCAGACGTTGGCGGGACTGCTGGAGGAAGCATCCAAGTTGCCGCAGATCAAGCCTTCCACGCTCGGCAGCGAGCTGGCGAGCGAAAACGTCGTCCTTATCGAGACGGCAGGCAGGATCGAGGCGGTGGGTTTCGACGACGTCTGGCCGCTTAAGAGCAACGCCTCATTCAGTGCCGACACGCAGCAGGACAAGCGCATCTTCAATGGCGATTCCGCGGTTGCCTCGCGCCTGCTGGCCATGACCCAGCACAAGCCATTTGGAACCGTTTACCTCGTATACGCGGGCGAGCCTGTTCCTCCGGCGATGGCGGCCGGCAGAGACACCCTTGCGCCGTGGACCAAGCTAAGTGCGCGCCTGAAAGACGCCAACTTCGAGGTCAAGACGTGGAACCTGGCGGAGGATTTCCCTGAGGCAGCCGAAGATCCGGCCACTAAACCGGCAGAGTCGGCAAGCACCCGCCCGTCGCTTAACCAGGCGCCGCGAATCATGCTGGTTCTGCCATTCGCGCCCGACGTGTATCGAATGCAGAGGGGCATGGGCAGCCAGATGCGCGTCGAGCACATCGCTAAACTCAAGGCGCAGATCGACGCGGGCGCTTCAGCTATGGTGCTATCGCAGTTTAGCGGCAAGGATCCGGCCCTGGTTGAAGACTACCTTCGAGGCGATTGGGGGCTGGATGTTCGGACGGACTGCTTCGTGATGTCAGCAGTCACTGATGAGACTGTGCCAGGCAAGTTCCGCGTGGACCTCAACAGGCTTCAGTGGCTGCCCCTGAACATGTTCAGCGATCATCCCATCGGCCGGCCGCTGCGCTCGCAACGAGTGCTGTTCTCCAACATGTGCCCGATCTACAAGTATGATGGCCTTGACCAGCCGATCCGCCCCGTGACGTATCAGCCGCTGCTTGGCGTGCCCGAAAGCTGGAAGAGCACCTGGGCGGTTACCAGCGAGAATCTCCAGGCAGCAGGATTGAAGCTTCAGTTCACCGGCAGCGACAGCTTCATAGCACCCGCCCCCGGCGACAAGGCAGCCCCGATGGATATCGCGGTGGCTGTCACCTCCGCGGGCAATGCCGCGCTCAAGCCCAGCCGGCTGGTGGTTCTGGCAATGGGCTTCTGCTTCTCGGACTATTACGTGACTCGGCGGGCAGCCCAGCGGGATGGCCAGTTCAGTGACCCGCCACGCGCTAACGTTGACCTGGTGGCCAACGCCGCCTACTGGCTGGCTGGGCAGGAGAACTACATTGCCGCCGGCCCGATACAAGTAAAGCCCATTGACGACATACCGCCATCGCAGATGAACCTGTTGTGGTCATTGTGCGTGGTCGGCCTGCCCGCGATGGCGCTGGTCATTGGCGCAGTGGTGGCACTGATCCGCAGGGCGTAGCAAACGACAATGCACCACACGACACGAAGAGCACAAAGAACGACCTATTGAGAATAGCCGCTGGTATGTATGACCGATTCTCCCGCTGAGGGCCGGCTGCGACCTTTGCCGCTCCTGAAGCCTGAAGCCCGGAGCCTGAAGCCTGTTGTTCGTATGGAGACATGCAAGATATGAAGCCCAGAACTCTGATCGTGATGATCGTCCTGCTGGTCGCTTGTGCCGCTTACGTCATCATTCGCCACACGGATGTATTCAAGGCTGACCAACGGTCTGCAGCGCCTCAGATGCAGCCGCTCTTCAATGCGATTGTCTCGCCGATCAGAAGCATCTCCATAGGCTCGTCGGATGGACAGATCGTTAGTCTGGCCAGTGTCGATGGCAAGTGGCGGATGTCCGCCCCAGCCAGTGCTCCTGCCGATCAGAGCAAGATCGCGCCGTTGGCGATGAGGTTGGAGATGCTTCAGGCCAGCAGGTCGTTCGACCCCGCCGCAGGCTCGGCCGACAGCATTAACGACAGCCAGACTGGCCTGGACAAGCCCCTCTGGACGATCCGCTTCACCGGCAGCGACGGCATTGAGCATTCGCTGATGATCGGCAAGAGCGTTCCATTTTCGGTCAATCAGACCTACATCCGCCCCGATGGAAGCAGCAAGACTTTCGTGATCGATCACGACCTTGCCTCGCTGATGCAGAAATCGCCAAAGGATTATCGCGACCGGAAGGTGCTTTCTCTGGATGAGGGCGAGGAGATCGTGCGCCTGTCCGTGGAAGGACAGAGCAGCTATGACCTGGCCAAGACGCAGGGCAAGTGGCATCTGAGCCAGCCCGTGGCCGCACAAGTGGACCAGCACAAGCTCTCGCCGCTGCTGAGCAAACTTGCGTACCTGACGGCTGAGGGCTTCGTCAGCGACAATCCGCCCAGCCTGAAGCCTTACGGCCTGGAGGCTGGCGACAAGCAACTTATCGTGCGCATCTGGACGCAGAAGCGGCAGGACAAGCCTAGCGTGACCAACACCCCAGCAAGTGCGACCGCAAGCGCGGCCGTATCGGGTACGTCTGACTCGATGACCGCACCAGCCGCCGAGCCACTAAGACAACATGAACTGATAATTGGCAAGGCATTCGGCGACAAGCAGACCTACGCCAAGTTCTCCTCCGAGCCAACCGTCTTCCTGCTGAATTCCGCCGATGCCCAGTCCTTCAATCTCAAGCTGATCGATCTGCGAGACCGCAAGCTGATGGCGTTCAATCCCGCGGATGTCAATAAGATACTCATCAATCAACAGGGGCAAGAGGGCTGCTTCGAGCGCAGCGGCCAGACGTGGCAGATGACTGCGCCTGTCAAAGGCCCGGCCGACGCAGAGGCTCTTGGAAAGCTGCTGAGCAGCATGGCTGCTCTACAGGCTGAGGACTTCGATTCATCCAAGAAGCCTCTCACTTCTCTCGGCCTTGACCAGCCACGCTGTGTCATCAGGCTAGAACTGACCAATGACCGCCAGCCGTTGAGCCTGGCCATTGGCTCGGCCAACACCTTCGACATGACATACGTCAGCACTGATCTCAAGTCGCCCGGTGCGGCATTGATACGCTCAGCCGACGCCAAGGCCCTGCTGGCTGAGCCGGCGAATTACTACAGCCAATTGTTGCACAGCGAGGATGCGGATATCACCGAGATGGTCCTTGCTCGCAAGGATGGCACGTTCAGTCTTGTTCGAGGCGATGACGGACAATGGCGCCTGGGCAGCGACGCTCAGGAGAAGATCGATCAGGATGCCGCGGCCATGCTGCTGGATACGGCAAAGCATCTTTCCGCGGAGAAGATCGTCGCCATTGGCCCAAGCGTCAACGACCGATACACGAAAGCCAAAGACCAGATTACGCTGACATACACAGCCGCGGAGAAGCCAGCCACCATGCCTGCCGCGACCTCTGCGGCTTCGGCCTCGACGCCAGGTAGCATGCCTTCACAAGTGAGGCGAATGATTCATTTTGCCAAGCTGGATGGCCACACCTTCACCTGGCGCGAAGGCCAGGAGAATAACCCAGTCGGCGAGTTGCCTCTGCGCCTGTACGATATGCTTTCGCAAAGTCTGGTCCATACTTCGCTGTGGCAGATTGAGCCCGCTGACATAGTTGGCCTGACAATTACCACCCCCAGCGACAGCTTCGAGTTGACTAAGGACAGCAAGGGCTGGCACGTTGCCGCCGCCGCGTACGTTAATGTGGATGCGGAGAAAGTCGAGTCGTACCTTTACGTTCTGCAATCGCTGCGGGCTGAGCGAAGGCTCAGCGATCAGGATGACCTCGTGGCGGCTTTGCAGAATCAGCCTTATCTGAAGCTGGAACTAACGTCCATAAAGGGCAATAAGTTCCAATTGTTTCTGGGAGACCCAGCCACGCCGACAGGCTGTCCGGTTACTTCGTCAGAGCTCAAGGGCGCGTACGTGCTGTCGAATGCAACAGCCGGCAGGTTGGTCAAGAAGTGGAAGGACTTCCAGGCTGCCCAAGCTGGCGTCGCGCCGCCCGTGCCGCCACTGAGCGATGCGGAATGAACTCGAAGGACAGGAAGGCTGTGAGCAGGTTCTTGACCGGGCCTATTCTGTGCTAATCGGAAGCCCCTGCGGAAGCAGGGGGATGCTGTTGCCGATTTGCTCCCACGACGAAGACTCTACGAGATCCCCCGCCTTCCGATGCGGGGCTTCCTCAAGCAGCGGCCGTTGTTGGAAGTCCCCTGCGGAGGCAGGGGATCCCCGCCTCCCGGCGGGGACTTCCAGTTGGCTCAACGTATGCCCGTTGGGAAATAGTTATTCAGTCCTGCAAAGCTACAGCCGGACAGAACTACCGAAAATGCGGCGAAGCCTTGGCCGCCGCCATGCCGATACAGTACAATGACGCTCGATTGAGTTTTTCGCGGAGTACCCATGAAGAGCTTTTTACCCCGTGCCCTTGCCGTAGTCTTGGCCGCAATGATGGTCTCTCCCGCACAGGCCCAACAGCCTGCCCCAGCGAGCATGATGGCGGATCAATTGCCGGCCCTGATCAAGCAGATCGAGACATCCGCCCAGGCCTGGCTGAAGGAAGATGTCGCCCGCGATGACGCCTTGGAAAAGGTGCTCCTGGGCGTACGATACAGCGAGGAGATCATCCCGGCCTTGACAGCGGCCATTAATGCACCACGGCCCGACCCGATCAACCTTTACGTCATCAATCGCCTGCTGGAACCGCTGGACCCGCCATCCCTGCGCAGCGACAACCGGCCGATACGGCGCAGCAGCGTCGACTTCAACCGCAAGCTTCTGCCGACGCTGAAGTCGCTGGATCAGCGACTGGCCAAGTACCAGGACATGCCGAAGATCGCCGGGCCTGCACTGGAAGCGATCAAGATGCCTTCTGCCGGCAACGACATCGCCAGCGAGGCATTTCTTCGCCAGGTGGAGGCTGTGCAGAAACGCCGCGACGAAAAGATAGTCCGCGAGCGCCCGATTGCCCTGCACAATCAGCAGGCGGGAAAACTGCGGCAATACATCTGGCGGCTGACGCTGGCGTGCGAGGACCCCAAGGAAGATCAGCAGATTATTTCTCGCCTTCCGGCACTGGAGAAGAGCGGCTCCGAGTACAAAGCCCTCATCGAGATAATCAACCGCGAGATACCTTATATGAGCCCCGAGCGAGCAAAAGGCCTGTACGACACATTGCTCAAGATTGGCGAGCCATTGCGTCTGGCGATGAGCGTTCACCGGGACCCATCCAATACGCCGGTGAACCCGGCCGGCTTTTCAGCAGCCATCCATGACCGCGAGGCGGAGCATC
Source organism: uncultured Planctomycetaceae bacterium (assembly GCA_964417755.1). Taxonomy (GTDB): domain Bacteria; phylum Planctomycetota; class Phycisphaerae; order SM23-33; family SM23-33; genus CAYQJH01. The sequence continues at coordinate 15,511 of CAYQJH010000008.1, read as the reverse complement.
CCGGCGTCCTCATCTATGAACTGATCAACAGGCTGGCGAACGTCGCCAAGACCCCAGGGGTGGCTGTGCCCACAGCCAGTGAAGTGGTCAATCACTTCGATATGATGCAGATCAAGATGCGCCAGCAATAGGAGAACATCGGTGTCGCACCTTCGACGATTTGCGCTGCCTTGCGTTTGCCTGGCCCTGGTGGCTGCAACAACATTGCACGGGGCCGAGTCGTCCAAAGAAAGCTTTAACAGGCTGGCTGCTGCCCTGCAAGCGGATGGCGAACTCTGGCTCAAAGGTCAGGAAGTGCCGGCCGCCCTGGACTATCAACTGCGGGCTGTGGCCGTCACTGATGATAACGTGAATCTGCTGACGGATGCGATTAATACTCCGAGAAAAGATCCGCTCAATCTCTATGTCGCCAATCGGTTGATGAAGCCGCTGCTGCGGGCAAAAGGCGAGGTCATCGCCAAGGCCGTGCCGGCAATCATGCAATTCCGTCTTAAGGCCGGCGACTACAAGGAGCCGCCGGTCTACAGCCAGGACGAGCTGCGGGCCATGACCCAGCCGACGCCGGCCGAGGCAACATCGCGACGCCTGGCCACTTCCGCCGCCAGCGGGCCGGCCCTGACAATTGCCCAGAAGAAGAAGCTCGAGCACGACCGCCCGATCATATACCACAACCAGCAGCTCTACGGATTTCAGAAGGCTTATTTCCGCCTGCTGATCCTGGCCAATTCCCACAAGTACGACCAGGAGGTAATTGATTCTCTGCGGCAGACGCACGACAAGGGTCTGGTCACATTCTTTGACATCGTGGAGGCCATTAGCGACGAGGCTGGAAAGATGTCGCGTGAGCGGGCCTCGTGGTATCACAAGGAGCTGCTTGGTCTTCTGGAGTCGCTTCGTTTGCAGAAGAAGGAGTACTCCCAGCCGGGAAACGTGCAACTTAGCGCCGAGGAAAACAGCAAGGTCCCGACGCTGGAGGGCTATCCTGGGATTCCGCTAGCCAAGGCGGCGAATCTGCTTGCCAGCCAGTCAGGCCTGCCTGCCCGGCGGGTGCCCACCAGCCAGGAGGTAGATGCCGGCAAGATGAAAGATCGCCCGTCAGGCGGACCTCTGCCCAGATCGACTCGGCCAGGGATTTGACTAAGCCTTGCTCAAACCTATAATTCGCCCTATGAACAAGCCAAGACTTTTCCTTAATGTCGCCTCAGGGATCATGATGGCCGTTTCCCTTATCGGTTGCCTCCAGCCCCAGAGCCTGGAGCCCACCGAGCTGAACCGCTACCAGCAGCAGATGGTCCAGCAAGGCCCAAAATCAGCGCGCGTTGACGACGGCAAGGCCAGTATGCTCCTGCCGGCCAAGAGCGATCTGCTACCCGATCCCAAGGTGATTCCCGATCCTCAGACAGGCCGCAGCCGCATCCCACTGAGCCTTAACGATGCAATAATGCGCACCTTGGCCAACAGCCCCGAGATACGCGTGGTCTCTTACGATCCAGCGATCGCGCGCGAAACGGTCGCTCAGGCCGCCGCCGAATTCGACGTTACCGCCTTCGCCGGTTTCACGTACGAGCGGGGCGAAACCGAAGTCGACAGCCTATACCAGGAGGAACTAGCCAGCCGAAGGGCAACCATGCAAGCCGGCCTGAGACAGAAGCTCATCACGGGCGCTCAGCATTCGCTGACCTGGCAGCAAAGCCGCCTATGGGATAACGCCCAGGGGGCGCCCGTTACGGTCAATCGCATCGTGATGGTCGGCACGACGCCAACGACAGTGCCCGTCTCTGTGCCCACCTCGGCCCATCGCTTCCTGCCTGTCTGGGAAAGTACCTTCGTCTACCAGATCACCCAGCCGCTTCTGAGAGACGCCGGTCCTGAATTCAACCTCGCGCGGTTCCACATCGCGCAGGTCAACGAGAAGATCAGCCGGCAGCAGTTCCGCCAGAAGGTTGAAGACACCATTACTGAAGTCACCAGCCTGTACTGGACACTGATCCAGACTCGCGAGGAGCTGGTCATCGCGCAGAACCTGCTGGATACCACCGAGGCCACTTATCAGCGCCTGCTGGGCCGAAAGGACTTGGACGTAACCAAGGTGCAACTCAAGCAGACCGAGGCCGCGGTCGAGCAGCGCAAGGCCATCCTGATCCGCGCGCGCAAGAACATATACGATGCCCAGGACAAGCTTGCGCGCCAGATGGGCGACCGCAACATCAACCTGCTGGACGTGTATGACATCGAGCCGCTGACGGCACCGGCCTCGCATGAGGTCCAGATCGACGTCAACGACCAGTTGCTCACGGCGCTGCGGAACAACCCGGTGTTGGACCAGGCGCGACTGGCCATCGAGGCAGCGGGGCTGGAGGTGGTTATCGCCAAGAACCAGGCCCTGCCGAGGCTGGACGTGGTCTTTTCGTACGCCCAGCAGGCCCTGAGAGAGACATCCGGCGCAGCTTTCGACAAGGCCCTTGGCGGGGCCGACCACACCACCGCCATTGGCGCTCAGTTCGAATATCCGCTGGGCAACCGCGGCCCCACTGCCGACCTGGCCGGCAGGGTCTTCTCGAAGCAGCGTGCCATCGCGCAAATGCAGAACCTGGTCGACCAAGTCTCGCAGGTAGTAAAGGAAGACATTCGCCAGGTATATGCGACATACCAGGAAATCCGCGCCAATCACGCCGTTGTCGAGGCCAACAAGGCACAATTGGAGGCCCTGGAGGACACCGAGCAGATTCGTGGCCGCCTGACTCCTGAGTTCCTCCAGATCAAGCTCCAGGCGCAGGAGGCTCTGGCGGCTGCCCAGCGAAATGAGCTGGCGGCCTTGGTATCATACAACACTGCCTTGGCAGAGCTTGCCCGAGCGACCGGCATGACCCTCAAGACGCACCGTGTCAACATGGCTATGCCCGTCGTCCTGCAGGACAAGCCCTTCCCGAAGGAATCGCTGACGCCGCAGACCAGCCCCGTCATCGAGGAGGCAACACAGACTCAGCCGGTGCAGGGCGATTCCAATGGCACGACGCAGCCTGCAACCTCCACCCGCCCCGAGTAATCTCTCATCGAACCGACATCACCGGGATCTTGAGCTGGTGGCGCACGGTGTTGATGGTCTGGCCGCGAATGATGTCCGACAGGCCGCGATGACCATGCCCACCCGAAACCAGCAGGTCCAGCTCGTTCTCCTTGGCCAGGTGAACCAATTGTTGCGGCACGTTGCCATAACCCAGCACCGGCCTAACAGTGATATTGGCGCCTGAAAGGTCCTGCCGCAGGCGCTCGGCGAGCTGATGGATGTAGATTTCGTCCTGCCGGCTTTCCTGGTCACCGGTTTGTGGCCCGTACCACTGCCCGCCGACGCCCTCGACCACGTGCATCAGAATGAGTTCGGCCCCATGCACTTTGGCCAGCGCGATCGCCTCGCCTAACATTGTGCTGTCGCTGGGCTTGGCCTCCAATGCAACGCCTATGCGGCGGAAACGCTTTTGCAGCCCCGAGGCCGCCTCCGCCACGTCGCTTGCGTCAACGATTGGCCGAGGAAAGAACACCCTCTCTCGCCGAAACACCATGTACAGCAGCAGGCCTGCAAGCCCAGCTGCGGCGGGAATCACTACTGCCGCGACGAGATAGGAGTACCGGCCGGCCTTGCTCATCCAGTTCGAGATGGTTTCGTAGGCCAGCCTGCCGTTTAGGGCCATGATGATAAGAGCAACCAGCCATGCCAGCAGCATCACCCATCGCGGGTTGGCGAAGGGGCCCATCTTCTGGCGCGAATTAGTGAATCGCACCAGCGGAACGACCGCAAACGAAAGTTGCACGCTCAGCACGACCTGGCTGAGGATCAGCAGTTGATACAGGCCGGCATCGCCCGCCAGCCATATTGCGATAACTGCCGGTATGATTGCCAGGCTTCGCGTCATCACCCGCCGCAGCCAGGCCCTCATGCGGAAATTGAGAAAACCTTCCATGGTTATCTGACCGGCCAGCGTGCCGGTGAGGGTGGAACTCTGCCCCGCGCAGAGCAGAGCGACCGCAAAGGCATTGCGCGCCAAGTCGCTGCCAAGAAGTTGCTGCAAAAGTTCCGGCGCCTGCTGCAACCGCTCGACCTCGACGCGGTTCCAGAACGTGGCCGCAGCCACTATCAATATTGCAGCATTGACAAAGAAGGCCCCGTTGAGCGCGATGACCGAATCTATCAGGTTGAACCGGCAGGCAGCCTTGACATCGTTGCGGCTGCGGGCGACGTCGCGACTTTGCACCAGGGCTGAATGCAGGTAGAGATTGTGCGGCATGACGGTTGCGCCCAGGATTCCCACGGCAATGTAGAGGGCGCTGCCAGAAAGCGGCTGTGGAATGAAGCCGCCTGCAATGCCGCTCACGGAGGGCTTGGACAGGAATATTTCTGCCACGAAGCACAGGCCAACAATGAAGATGAGCGTGACGATGAAGGCCTCGATCTTGCGGATTCCCAGGCGTTGCATAGCCAGCAGGAGCAGCACGTCGGCGGCAGTGATAAGCACACCGTAGAGAACGGGAATATTGAGCAGCAGGTTCAGGCCGATGGCCGAGCCGATGATTTCCGCCAGGTCACAAGCCGCGATGGCGATCTCGCACAGGCCAAAGAGCACGTAGCGGACGCCGCGTGGATAGTCGTCGCGGCAGGCCTGGGCCAGGTCATGGCCTGTCACGATGCCCAGACGGGCTGAGAGGGTTTGCAGCAGGACGGCCATCAGGTTGCTCATCAGCAGCACCCAGATGAGCGCATAGCCGAACCTCGATCCGCCCTCCAGGTCCGTCGCCCAGTTGCCCGGGTCCATGTAGCCCACTGAAACCATGTATGCCGGACCGACAAAGGCAAAGAGCCGCCGCCACCAACGGGAATCCGGGATACGAACAGTGCGATGGACCTCCTCCAGGGAACGGCTTATCACTTGGGCAGACGGGTCGGGCATTATGTGGCTCCGCGCCGCGGCGGCGCTTCTACTGCCATTGTTCACACCATCTTCCAGGATTCAAACCCGATATGTAAATCGTGGCGTTCTTCTAGAGTAATTAGCGAAACTCTTGTGCAATCTGGCCGATTGGATTATAAGATTAGGTGTGTTCAGCTAGAATGGCCTAGACGTGATTGCACTGAAGTACAAGACGATTGAGATATTGCTGGTTGAAGATAATGCCGGTGACGTCCTGCTTGCACGCGAAGCACTGGATGAAGCTTGCGTTTCCTGCCGTCTGAACGTCGTAAGCGATGGCGTTGAAGCGATTGATTTTCTTCTTCGCCGCGGTAACCATCAGGATGCTCCCTCTGCGGACCTGGTCCTCCTGGACCTCAATCTGCCACGCAAGAACGGCCGTGACGTCATCAACGAGATGCTGGCCCATCCATCTCTACATTTGACGCCGCTAGTGGTTCTGACCAGTTCCCACCATGACCAGGACGTCCTGGACGGATATGACCCCGTGCGCAGCATGTACATAGTCAAGCCTTCGCACTTCGAAGCCCTGGTAGGCGTGATGAAGCAAGTCGAGCAGTTCTGGCTGGCTATGCAAGGCTAGACAGACTTCGTCAGCAACCCGTGCAGGGCAGGCAGCGTCTTGCGATGTTCCCCCCGGAAGTAATAGCTCTGCCCGCCATCGCGGACCGTGCGCACAAGGATCGTCTTGTAGGGGCGATAGTAATACTCGCTGCTGTCCTTGGCCGCCTCCTGATGCAGGTTTCCCGAAAGCGGCAGCAGGTCGAAGACAGCAGACGTGATGTGGCAAATCTGCCTGTTCTGCTGAGCCGCGACATTGCGTGCCATCGCCAACGCCTTGAGGTATACTTCCGGCCCCATGACGGCTGAGCCAAAGCACAGAATCACCCCGCCTTCAAGATTCTCGATGACCTTGGCATAGATCAGGAAGTCGCGATAGCTGGCCGAAGCGGCACTTGCGGCGTCAAAATTCGCGTGTTCATGGATGATGTCATAGCCGACGCCAATATGCACCGTGGCCGGCACGAGCGACTCGTAAGCAGCCGCGAAGACCGAAACATCCTTGTGCGAACAATTCGCCTGCGAAAGATGCCTTCCCAGGGCCTCGCCAAAGCCCAAGCCTTCGGCATTGCCGGCTGCGATAATCTCGTTGATCCGCCCCGTTTCGCGCCACAAACCAAATTGGCCTTGAGAAATGTAACGGGCCACCGACTCGCTTGTGGCGCCGATGGTGGCCAGCTCGTAATCGTGGATCGCGCAGGCGCCATTCATCGCTACCACGCTGAAGCAGCCCTTTCGCACGAGGTCGGCAACATATCGCCCAAGCCCCTGCTTGATAACGTGAGCGCCCATCATCAGCACGACGGCTGATCCACGCTGCCTTGCAGCCAGGATCGCCGACGCCAGCGGCTGCAAGTCGGTGTGGCTGAACTCGCCGCCTGTCTGCCCCAAGGCCAGCACGTCGCGTTGAACCGTAACGTCGTGTCGGCGGTCACATAGCGGAAGTAAGTTCAGTCTGGTGCGGTCGAATGTCGGGTATTTGCTGGCCATTCTTGCTCCGAGGTCTCGGCAGTTGTTGGCGGAAAGTATCATATACCACATTTCCAGCCATGCAATAAACCATCTTGATGCAGGGGCCAATATGTCAGGAGAAAAGGTGCTCGTCCCGCGGACGGCTGGCTGTACAATTGCCGACAAAGACTTCGGCCTCAGGAGACACACGGATGAAGCGCACGTTGACAATCCTGCTCGCACTTTTGTTCACGTTGGCCCTTTCCGACGGCGCCCGGGCTCAGAATTCGTCCAGCAAGCCCGCCCATCAGCCGCGCACAAGCACAGCGACATCTCCCAGCAAGAGGCCCGACCGGGATCTGCTCAGCCGGATTCTCAATGAACTCGACTTGAATGATCAGCAGCGCCAGCAGGTGAAGGATGTTTTTGAAGCGCATCGCCAAGCGGTTGATACCTGGGTGAAGGAACACGGCAAGGAACTTCGCGAACTTACTGCAAAGCTGCGGGAGGCGCTGCGGAGCAACCAGGTCGAGGTCGTGAAATCGCTTCGCCAAGAGATAGGTAAGCTGGAGACGTCTCGCAAGCAAATGCAAAATTCGCTCATGCAGAAGCTCTCGGAGGTCTTGAACAAGCAGCAGATGGAAAAGGTTCGTCAACTACTGCCCCGGCCCATCCAAGGCGGCGACATCTTCCGCCAAATGCAACGGCTGAACCCTACGCAAGAGCAGAAGAAGGCAATCCAGGACATTCTCAAGGGCTTGCGAGACACGGCCAAGGGCGATGCGCGGCGCGAGGCCATGCGCGCTGTCCACAAGAAGATCCTGGATGAGGTGTTGACGCCTGAACAGAAGAAGCAGTTACAGGATATGCGCCGCAACACCTGGCCGAACGACCGCGAGCATCCGCTGCGCCGGCCGGGAACATCCAGCGCCCCCGCCAGTCAGCCTTCAACCCGCTTCGCACCGTAGAACGTCTCTATCGGCACGTGGGGCAAGGCCTCGCGAATGCTCCCAACCAACCGGTCAAGTTCGTCATCATCCAACGGCTGGACGTAGCTTTCCGCCGGCGGGCGGGCCACCGTGTGCACCTGCACCAGTTTGATCTGCCCGCCGTCGCCGACGATATCCTCTAGGCGCCGGCAGTAAGCCTGAATCTCCTCGACCGGCGGCGCCTGGCCCTCCAGCCTGCAAAGCAGCGTCTGTATCACGACGGGCCTGCCTCGGGCAATGACGGCGATGCTCTGGCTTATCTCATCCAGCGTGATGCGCCCCAGCGGCCGGTTCATTCGGCGGAAGTATTCCTCGGTGCCGGCATCGAGTTTCGCCCAGATTTCACCGTTGTTGGCGTCAAGGATCGGCAATGCCTCCTGAACCTGCGGGCTCTGCAGCCAGGTGGCATTCGTGATTACCACCAGTTTTACTCGATCCAGGCGGAGTTGGCTCTTTACCTCGGCGGCTGTGCGAACGGCCTGGCTAAAATTCGCCAGGCACGTGGGTTCACCGTCTCCGCTGAAGGCGATGTCGTTGACGCGCCGCATCCTCCTGGGCGTGGCCTTGAATTGAGGCTCCTGCCAAAGCTGTCCGCTCTTGGCCTTCTGAAGTGCCAGCAGCAGCTCGTCGCGCAAAACAGGCAGTTGCACCTCGTGCGAAGCCCGCGGCCTGTTGCGGTCGACCTGGCAATACACGCAGGAATAGTTGCACGTCTTGTCCAGATTGAGATTGACCCCGACGCTAAGCCCCTTGCTTCGACGCGCAATAACAGGATACACATACAGGCAATCATGCCACTGCCGGCGATGATCGCGAATCAGCACATCAAGCGTTTCTTTCTCCATATTCCCATTTTATCGAAGGTATTACCGTCTGTCACCGCGGTAATCTTGCCTCACGGCATTGCTGCCTGCCGGGATTTCCAGTAATCTCCACATCCATGGTTGGCAAGGCAATTGGTTTTGGTTTTGTAACTGCGCGGGATGCTGTCGCCCGCGTGCTAATCAAACTGCGCGTCACGCCCAACAGGCTGACAATCTGCGGAATGCTTCTTACGACGCTGGCAGGCTTCTGCTATGCCGCCGGCAGCGGCAGCCGCTTCGCCTGGAGCCTCTCAACCACCGGCAATTCGAACTGCTATCTTCTGCTGGCCGGCGTGCTGCTTATCCTGTCCTCAGCCTGCGATATGCTCGATGGCGCGGTTGCCCGCATCGGCAACCTCAAGACGACCTTCGGCGCGTTTCTCGACAGCACGCTGGATCGCTTCAGCGACTTCGCGGTCTTCGCCGGGATCGGCATACATTACGCCTGGGCCCAGGAGGCCAACATCACGTTCCTCCTGCTATCCATGCTGGCGTTCTTCAACAGCTTCATGATTTCCTACGCGCGAGCCCGTGCTGAAGATCTGATCCCCGCCTGCAGCATCGGCTATTGGCAGCGCGGCGAGCGGTCGGCCGCCATCCTCATAGCGACGTTCTCCTACAACATTCCAGCCCTTGTCCTTCAGCAGGCACTGCTGCCCATGCTGACCGTCCTGCGGCGCATCTTCTACACCAAGAGCGTTCTGGAAGGCCGCACGCCCATCATCGATCCGCGACAGGGCAACTTCTGGCTGAAGATTCGCCTATGGCGATGGCCCCGCATGACCTGGCCTTACGATTTCGTGACGGGCGTCAACATCGCCTGGCTGATCTTCGCCCCCCTGCCGCCGGCGGATGTCATCCGGTGGTGGATAGGCTAGACATCTTCAGCTTCGCCGCCGATACAGCGCAATAATTCCACCATCCATTTAGCCAGCTAACCAATCAACCAGTTAACCGGTCAACCAGTTAACACTTCTCAGCAAACAGCGTCAAGCTCGTCGCGTCGATCACGGTCACATCAACGTACTGCCCCGCCAGGCTCGGCGAACCATCGAACACGACAATATGGTCGCCGCGCGTCCGCCCGATGAGCTGTACTTCCGCGCTTGGTCGATTGCGCCTAGGCTGGCGGTCTGATCTTGGCGAAGGCCCCTCTACAAGCACCTCAACGCTTTGCCCGATGTACTGCCGATGATGCGCCAGGCCGACCTCTTCCTGAACAGCCAGCAGTTCATTATTGCGCCGGCGCTTCACCTCCATCGGAACGTCATCGGCAAGGTTCTTGGCTGCAAGCGTGCCGGGCCGGGGCGAATACTTGAACACGAAGCTATTCTTATATCCGCTGCGGCGGATAAGGTCGTCGCTGGCCTGGTGGTCCGCCTCGCTTTCTCCGCAGAAGCCGACAATGAAGTCCCCCGCCAGCACCACGCCTGGAACGACGGCCCGCGCCCGATCCACCAATTCGTCGTACTGGCTGCGCGTGTACTTGCGGTTCATCCGCTTCAGGACGGCGTCGCTGCCGCTCTGGGCCGGGACGTGAATGTATGGACAGATGTTCTTCAGGTCGCGCATCGCCTGCAGAATATCGTCGCCAAAGTCCAGCGGATGGCTGGTAACAAACCGCAGCCGGCGCAGGCCTGCCACATCGGCCACCTCCACAAGCAAGTCGGCGAATGACACGCTTCGCCCGTTGTCGCGATAGAGATAGCTGTTCACCGTCTGACCAAGCAAAGTAATCTCGCTTCGCCCAGCCTGCACCAGCCGCTTGACCTCTTCAACGATGTGTGTATTGTCGCGGCAAAGCTCCGCGCCGCGAACCATCGGCACTACGCAGTAGCTGCAGAACTTGTCACAGCCGCGAGCTACACGAACATATGCCTGCGTCGGCGAAGGCGTATGCGCCACATCCCGCGCCAGGTCCAGGCGATCCATTTCCTCAGCCGTGGCGACGGGCCCTGAACGGCGAGGCGCATCCAGGGCTGAGGCGTTTCGACCGGCCTGGGCCTCCGCCAGCATCGCTACCAACTCTTCCAGATGATTGGGCGAACAGATTATGTCCACCTGCGGATACTTCTTGCGCAGTGCAAGGCCTTCGCGCTGGGCCATGCAGCCCAGCACGCCGATGATAAGTCGTGGATAATGCTGCTTCCGCTGGCCGGCTGCGCCCAGACGCGAATAGACCTTGTTCTCAGCCTGCCTGCGAACCGAGCACGTGTTGTACAGCAGCGCATCGGCAGCCTTGGAATCATCGACCATCTCATGCCCAGCCGCGCGCAAAGCCCCCGCAACCAACTCGCTGTCGAGCCGGTTCATCTGGCAGCCCATCGTTTCCAGGTGAATCTTCATTTGGGTCTACGAATGATGATAGCAGAACGCTCAGGATGGATGATTACGAAAACCAGAGATCAAGAGCGGCATGTGGTGGCAAGGTGAAGTTACAGGCGCTGTGAAGTCACTATGAACGCCCGCTGAATGACTAGACCATTGATCGTACAGTCGGTTACGGAGACATTGCCGTGCTCGATGCTGACGAGAAGTTGGAACGCGGCCAGCAGAGAGCTTCCCGGCTCCAGAATTACTATCTTTGAAAGTAGAACCAACTCTTCAGGCGTCAATGCACTCTGAATCTCGTCCGCAAGATACTTCATGGCGTCCTGTTGATTTGCGATCCAGGGTGCGGCCACGAGGACATCCCAAGTGCCTGTGGATTCTTCACGAAGCAGCAAGGCAAAAAGAAAGAACTTGCCTTTGATAGCAGATATGTGCTGTTCGACAGTGGCCAGCTTCTTGACCAGTCCGTCTACTTTGACGCTTAGCTCTAGCATAGGAAACGCACCAATTTCTCAGCGGATTGCACGAGTTCAGCCGCGCTTGCCCGCGTTGCGCTACCAATCGACTTATAACGAAGTTCCGGATTCCATTGAGTAACTGTCGACCAATCCGCTAGAAACTTCAGCTTGATATCCGTTTCCACACCTGACAAGTGTAGCAGGACATCAAGGTCATGCGTCCTGAACGAACCATAATTCTGGAATTCCCCCCGCGTCATTGGGTAGTCAATCCAGTTTAGGGTCTTGCATATCCTGATCTTAAGCGCAATTTCAACAGCGTATCCTCCAAGATACACCGCGCCATCATAGCGAGAGGCTGCCACAAGAGCTTTTGCGCCCTCAAGTCTTGCTTCAGCAATAAGGCGCAGATCACTTGTCGGTAACATCCATCCACCTATGGAATGTCAAGGCCCACCAGTCGCTGCAAGCTTAACGTTCTGGGGCAGCAAAGCAAGCACGATATAGGCAGCATGCCTGAATATGCGCCGGTCTACTTGTATTGCGCAGCCGTGTTCAGCGTGTTAGCCAGCGGCTGGCCGTTTACTGTGCCGCCCAGCTTGCCGTTGGCGTTGAAACGCACCTTCCATAGATCGCCGATGTCCACGCCGGCTGGCCCGACGAGCTTCACCGGCGTCGCCTGTTTGACCTCTTCGCCTGTGATCTCGAAGACGTGCAGGAACAGCGTGCGGGCGCCCTTGCCGGTATCGCCAACTTCCAGCCGCCATGGACAGGTCGGAAATGGCGTTCGCCCGGCGACATCGGTATGGTTGTACTGCGCGGTGGGCTCGAGCGGATGTCCCCAGGCCTCCTGGCCCTTGCCGCCGCGCTTGACGATCTGGGCCCCTGCCGGCAGCAGCGTGTGCATGAACATCCGCGAACGCCCCGTCGAACGGACCTGCGCCTTGTTGCCGTCCGCATCGGGCAGGCTCAGCCAGCTCATCAACATGCCATCCACCGTCGGCTCCGTCGGCACGTGCAGGAAGAAATGCCTGGGAAACTCGGCCTTGGTGGCCTCAACGCGATCAAACACAACGAAGAATTCCTTTTCGCCGCGAAGGTAAAGGAACTGCCGTGTAACCTCGCGGGCCTTGGCGGAATTGTACCCCTCCGTAATATCCGCAGCCGCGTATGTGTACTTGGGCGCGTTATCGAAGGCTGTCAGATGGCCGCGGGTGTGCGGCAGGCCTGCTTCGTATGTGTGCCGGAGCAGGCCCCCGTCATTCTCGTTCTTAGTGCTGCGGCGGAACTGCTCCTTCGGATCATAGATCGTTACGATATTGTTGATCAGCGAGCCGCCAACGTAGAAGTCGGTGTCATTTCCGCCTTGCCCGCCCTGGCGCGACACCAGGGCCCCCTGCTTGCAGATCAGAAAATGCCCTTCGTCATCCCGGCTGTGGGCGGCGTATTGCGGCCCGCATCCGAAGAACGCCCAGGTTGCATTGGGGTCGTCCCACTTGCTGCGCATGTACACGTGACCAGCCCCGGCGAAGCAATAGGCCAGCGGCAGGCTGGATGGCCCCGCAGCCGGAATCGACGGATCGTAGGCAACCACCCGCTGCCATCGTTGCTTCATCCATCCCGTGCCGCGATCGGAGAACCATTGCGACAGGCCGTCGTGAAGCATCGGCGCTGCCTGCGCGAAACCAGAAGGCACCACGCTTGTGGCATCGTCGATCCAGGCGACCTGGTCGTTGTGCGGCATCATCGTATAGGCGATCCACCGCGGCTCTTCGACAGGGAAGCCCCACGGCTTGATCTGCTTGAGCAGGTCGATTCCGGTGGCTGTTCGCCAGGCCTCAAACGAGTATGGGATGGTTACAACAGGTCCGTAGGCCCCATGTCCGTAAGATTCCGACCAAACGCCGCCCATGCGTTCAAATGCCGGTATGCAATCGCGGGGGATGCGGGTGTTCCAGGAGTCCAGGAAGCTCTTGGCGTCATTCTCATACTTTGTCTTGACGCCCGTGAGCGTCAGCGCGATGAAGAGCTTCTGGACAATCGCGTCACGAGAATGCATCACGTTCATGTGTGTGGGAGCCCAGGTTTGATTGTATTCCCAGTAGCCGAACTTGAGGGTGATCTCCGGAACGTCGGTGAAATATCGCAGCCATGAACCCAAGGCCTCGCCATACTTGATCCTCTGCTCTGGCGTCAGCGCATCGAAGACCCAGTCATACGTCAGCGCGTGATAGCCGAAGCTGCTCGGACGGTTGGAGATGATCGACCCGTCGCCCCAGGTCTTGAGGATCAGATCCACGTACGGCTGGTACGGCCGGCCATGCTCGCGCTCCACGAGATATGCCAGCGCGCAAGAAAAGAGTTCTTCCGGGATAAGCCAGCGATTGGCGATCCCCGCTACGCTGCCGCGCTTGACGGCGGCATCGGCCTTCTGCTTGACCGCGGCGTAGTCCTCGGCCAGAGGGCCATCGCAGCGCTTGGCCATCGCCTTCACATCGGCGATAAGCAGTCGAGGATGCGACGCCTTGACCTGATACGCATTTGCCTTCGCCGGCTGGGCCGCCCAGCACGGCAAGGCCAGTGCCAGGATGGCAAGTATGCTCGTCCAGCAGATCATGGCCGGGATTTGAAACGATGTTGCGGGAGCAAGGACTATCGTCACTTGACTTCTCCTGATTTACTGAAGACCGTACTCAATTACGTCAGCGATAGCACATTAATCATTTCAACCGTGGCCAGCATGTGGAGTTTCGCCCCAGGAATCATTAAGCTATCGGCTCTGAAGGCCTGCGATACTTCAGCATGATTCGCGCATTGAATATTCATTGATAGCGATGGAGTACCCGGTCTTGTGGCCAGGACATGCCCCAAAGCCTTGGTGCGTTTGCGGCGATATTCAACTGTAGAGAAGGGAAAGGGCGCTTCATTATGCGTTATCTCAGGCAGATGTCAGCGGGCGCAGGTGTCTTTCTAGCCTGTATTTCCTGTCTTCTGGCCCAGGTTGGAGCATCAAGCGGACCGGTGACTTCGCCCGCACGACCCGCCACCGGGCAGGCTGCCGCCGGCAACGTCAAGATGGTCAAGATAGGTTCGCTGGCCGTTCGCGCGGACTCGCCATTAGTGCTCAACGAGCATCCTAGATTACTCTTCCGCAAGAGCGACCTGCCGGTCATCAAGGCTCGCGTCAACGGCCCGATGAAGGCGGAGTTTGACAAGTACCGCGCGTGGTGGGACAAACGTATCGCCCAAAGCGGATATGACTGGCAAAGCGAGGAATATCAGGACGGCGTAGCCCTTGGCGTGCTCTACCAATTAACCGGCGATCGCAAGTATGCCGACGTAGTTCGCAAGACCAAGTCTTTCCTCAACGAGGGCAGGTACTGGTCGCATGCCTTCGCAATGGACCTGATCTTTGATGCCCTCAGCCCGGAGGAAATCAAGTCGCAGACCGACCGGTTTTTAGCTGAGAAGGAGAAGTTCCGATCCACCGCCGCGATGGCCTTGCACCGGGCGGTTGCACTGTATGGCGGCGGCGCCGGGGCGGACGCGCAACTGGCCGAGATAATTGCCAGTAGCACCGGAGCGGCTCGTGATGTTCTGCGCTATGCTAATGAATGGGCCCGGGATCGCGGAGGAGACGTAAGCAGTTTCAGCTATATCGGCGCTCGAACTGGCATTGAGGTGCCAGCCCTGGTGACGACACTGGCTAATGCACTGGGCGAAGACGCCTGGCAGGAATGCTCCTGGACCAGGTTGATCCACACCTATTACATCTACAACTATATGCCGTGGCTAAACGGCGCCATCCACTTCGACAACACCAACGGCTTATGTGTTGGCACGGGGCCGCTGGGCGACTGCGGAGGAACAATTCCATTGTGCGCAGCGCCCGGCATCTATAAGGATGGACTCTATGACTGGTGGATACACCAGATGTACGACTACGAAGGCAAACTGGCTGGCGACCCCGCGAGATGGGACCACCGAATAATGGGCGGGGCATGGGCCAGGTTTTTGTGGCACGATGACGCTGTCACCGCCCTGCCGCCAGAGAACTTCCCGCCCAGCCGCTACTTCGCCATGCGCGGCATGGCCAGCATGCGGGACAACTGGAGCAAAGACGCCACGTTCGTGCATTTCCGCTGCGGCGCATGGGGCGAGCTGGCTGATAACCGCCACCATGCAGACAACAACACGTTCACGATTTATCACAAAGGCATCCTTGCACTGGATACCGGCACGGTCCACGCCCTGGACTACGGCCGATTGCGACTCCAGAATGCCACCTCCGTCGATGCAAATGCCCTCCAATATTCCGCAGAAACCATCGCCCACAATGCGATCCTGGTCTACAATCCATGCGACGATGCAGCCTGGGCCAAGGCCGGCAAAGC
>CAYQJH010000007.1:0-44912 GCA_964417755.1 uncultured Planctomycetaceae bacterium | reverse complement strand
TTGCTCGCCTTGGTCTTTAGTGGCCTTCTGCGGATGAGCGGTAAGTTGCCAGAAAGCTGTCTCGTCGTCGGCCAGGGCGTATCGCTCCGGCGGAAGCGGATTGCCCTGGATGTCTCGCCCCAGCAGGAAAAAGTCGCGGTAGTTGGTGACGAGCACAACGCCATACTTCGCGGAGTATCGCTTGACCTGCGCGGATTGGGCGATCTTGAGCACGTCATCGGCGGGGCCTTTGACTTCCAGAACGCCGCGAGCGGGAAGTTGGCCGGCCATAGGATTCGGGTCGTTCTTCTTGAGCTGATCGGCTGTAAACAGGCCGACGTCAGGCAGACCAGCGCCGGTGCTGGCGATATTGATGACGCAATGGACCTTGGGCTTGAGGCTCTTGCCGATTTCGGTCAGCAGATTCGACAACGCGGGATAGAAAGACGTTTCGGCAACGGCCGCCCCCGTCGATCTTTTGTCCCGCATCTCCTTGAGATAGGTTTCGAGGGGATTCATGCTGAAGTTGTATCGAAAACAGCCGCAGTTGACAAGATGCCGCCGCCGGCGGCGTGGGCGTTTCGCCCGCGAGTATCGCAAACGTGGCGCGGACGTCTCGTCCGCAACTCAGTTCTGCGAATAATCTCGTGCCAGACGATTTCGGCCTGAGAGTGATGCTCTACGATCTGCCGAGGCAAAGCTATGCCAGGTTTCCTGCGCACGAATCGGCGCCGTATAAAAACGCAAAACGGATTTCGTGAAAGAAATTGTTGCCTTGGCCGAGGGCCTCTTTATGGGCCTGCCGGCGATTTCATGGCTCATAAGTATTTTGGAGCGCCCCGTTTTCTGCGCGCAAAGTGGGGCGCTGCGGGTAAGGGTAGATGGCGCTCTCGGTGCGCGCCGAGAGGGCCTTCTCTCGGGCCGCCCTGGAGCGATGCAAAAGATGAACATGCAATGCATAATGATGCTCAGATACGCGCAAGAACTCAACAAAGACGAGGTGAAACTTGACAGAATTCAACAGAGCCGAACAGAACTCAACAGGCACAGAAGACACAACTCCTTGCCTAGTCCCATGTTAGATTTGTGCCTGGGGCCATGATGCTCGCGCGGGGCGGTGCCCAGGGCTTGCAGGCAGGATGGCCGGCAATACATCTTGCAAGCAAGATGACTGCACCACAAACCGCAGACAAGATGTCCGCGGTACACGCGGGCGAGACGCCCGCGACACGACGGCTGGACGTCGCGCCACGGACCCCGCGCCACAAGAGGCCCGCGGCACTTTGGAATTTTCGTTTTGGGGGGCTTTACATCGAGTGGCGGAATGTTACAATGGCCCGTCTTTACCTGACTACTACGTGATGAGGTCATACGGCAATGCCAGCAAAGATCAAGTTCAAACCGAAGAAGGCGTTGGTGAAGCGGCTGAAGGTTACCGGCCGGGGCAAGCTGATTGCGCGCAAGCCCGGCACCAGCCACCTCAAGAGCCGCAAGAGCCCCAAGCGTCTTCGCCGCATGCGCAAGACAAATGTGATCACCCCGCAGTTCGAGCGGGCCTGCAAGCGCCTCATGGGCCTTGCGTAGGTTTTTTACCCGGTCCAGGTGGGAGCCCCTTAGGGCGAGTTGCCCTGCGTCAAGGCAACTGGAACATCCCGGCGTTTCGGGAGTCCACCGGCCAAGAAAGGATTTTTAGCCATGACACGTGTTCGCATTGGCGCAACCAAGCGTCAGAAGCACAAGAAGGTTCTCAAGGCTGCCCGCGGCATGCGGGGCGTGGTCAGCCGTCGCTATGCGCTGGCCAAGCAGAAGACTTTCCGCTCCGGCGTGTTCGCCACCCGCGACCGTCGCGCACGCAAGCGCGAGTTTCGCGCCCTGTGGATCACCCGCATCACCGCTGCCTGCAAAATGCGCGGCATTCGCTACAGCCAGCTCATCAACGGCCTGTTCCGCGCGGACATCAATCTCAACCGCAAGATGCTCAGCGAGATTGCAATCGCCGATCCGGCTGCCTTCGACGCCATCGTCGAAAAGGCCAAGGCTGCCCTGGAGTAGAATCGCACCTGCCGGAGGCCAAGGCCCAGGAAGCCCCCTGCGGAAGCAGGGGGTTGCAGTTGCCCAGTAATGAAAGCCTCGATCATGTCTCTGCTGGATGACATCAAGGCTATGTCGCAAGGGGCCATGGAGGAGCTCAAGGCCGTCAAGCTCCCCCAGGCTCTGGAGTCCTGGCGCATCAAGTACCTCGGCACCAAGGGCGCGCTGAAGGCGGCGATGGACCGCCTGAAGGAAGTGCCCCGCGATGAAAAGCCCGCCGTCGGCAAGGTCGCCAACGAAGTAAAGAACGCCCTCAGCCAGGCCTACCAGTCGATGGTTGCCGCGCTGGGTTCCGCCGCCCCCACTGCCGCCGGGCCAAAGTTCGACGTCACGCTGCCGGGCAGCCCGGTCGCTATCGGGCATACGCATCTCATCACGCAGACGATCAACGAGATATGCGACATCTTCGGGCGAATGGGCTTTGGCGTGGAGTATGGCCCGGAGGTCGAGGACGAGCATCATAACTTCGAGGCGCTCAACATTCCGCTGGAACACCCAGCCCGCGACGTGCTGGACAATTTCTACATCAACGACCAGGTGATGCTCCGCTCGCAAACATCCACCGTGCAAATTCGCGTGATGGAGAAACATCAGCCGCCTGTGCGGATCATCGCGCCGGGTCGCGTTTACCGGCCGGACACGGTCGACGCCACGCACTCGTTTATGTTCCACCAGGTTGAAGGGCTCTACGTGGACGAGGCCGTCACGATGGCCGACCTGAAGACCTGCCTCGACCAGTTCTGCAAGGCGTACTTCGGCGATGACGTGCAGACGCGGTTTCGGCCCAGTTTCTTCCCGTTCACCGAGCCATCGGCGGAAATCGATGTCCTGTTCCATTCCGCCGACGGCAGCACACGGTGGATCGAGCTTGGCGGCTGCGGCATGGTGGACCCGAATGTGCTCAAGGCCGTCAACTATGACAGCGAGCGGTACAGCGGATATGCTTTTGGAATGGGCATCGAGCGGATGGTGATGCGCAAGCACAACATCCCGGACATCCGCCTGCTGTTCGAGAACGACGTGCGGTTCCTGCGGCAGTTCTAGAGGGGCGTCGGGGATAAATTCCGCAACTATAGTTTACGTTGCCGCACCGAGTAGCCGATATATATCACGGCGCGGCGTGCATTATGGCACGGCCCCGGCGGGCATGAAAATCTTTCGCGTCCAGGCGGGCGTAAGCGGCCCGGAGCTATAATACATGTTGTGCCGGCTACTCCTAGGAAGGAGCCGAGGATGCTGGTCCTTTCAAGACAACGTGATGAGACAATCATGATCGGCGACGACATCGAGATAACCGTCGTCGATATCCGCGGCGAAAAGGTTCGCCTCGGCATCAACGCCCCACCGCATGTCCCTGTCCATCGCAAGGAAGTTTACGAAGCCATCAAGCGGGAGAACCAGGCCGCGGCAGCCGCCTCCGGCCAGAGCACGGTTCACGTCGAGTCCCTTGCAAATCGCAAACAGAAGAACGAAGAAGCCCCGCCTGAAAAGACGCCGAAGTAGGAACCGCTCGGCGCACTGATCCTTCTTATATAGGAACACACTTCAAGCCATCACCGTCTGTCGGATGCTGATTGCATTGCTTGTCTGGCCATGCTTAGGCGGCGGTTACTGCCTCCGCGGGTGAGCCCGTCGCGGATGTCATCGCCGCCTCCAGTTGCGGCAGGTTGTCAATGGCCGACAGGGCCTCAACGCACCGGGCATCGAAGCCCGCCGGCGTGCAGCGATGAAGCTCGCGCATGGCATCCAAGGGGGTCATCGCCGATCTGTGCGGACGGTCATGCGTCATCGCATCATATGCGTCAGCCACCGCCAGTATCCGTGCTTCCATGGGTAGAGCATCATGACTGAGCCCCGACGGATAGCCCGTGCCATTCATCCGTTCATGGTGATAGCGAACGCCCAGCAGTACCGGCTGGATGATTCGCAGCGGCCGCAGCACCTCATAGGAGACCTCACTGTGGCGCTGGACGCTGCGGTAATCGCCGACGCCGAAGTTGGCCTTCTTGGAGAGCACGCCATCGGGCACGGCCAGCAGGCCTATGTCGTGCAACTGCCCAGCCAGGTTCATCAGCCGGCAGGCTTGATCGGACAGGCCGAGCTTGCGCGACATGGCCTCGCAAAGCCGGCCTATGCGCTGCGAGCGGCCTTGGGTGTACTTGTCGCGGCCCTCGACGAACTTGATGATGCGCTGCAGGACAGTCAGGTAATGCTCTTCAGCCTGCAATGCAGCCTGTTCGAAGGTCAACGACTGCCTCTTGAGCGCCCGCAAGGATCGCGTTACTTGGATTACCAGCAGCGCGCCGACCAGCAGGATCAGGCTGGCCAGCATGACGCTGACGACCTGACAGCCTTTGATTGCCATTGCACTGGCAACTACCGCAAAGGCCCCTAGTGCGAGGCACGTAACGCGAATGACCTGATATGATCGCAGAGACGAATTTACCTGCCGACTCACGTGGTTTCTCCAAGTGCCGCCCGCCCGAAGAAACCTAAGATACGAGCCTTGGCAGTGCCAATGGAGATTACGGATTATGTGGTTTCAGATTCCGCAGCCTGAGCCCGAAAAAACCGACAGCGGGAATACATTGATATTCCCGCTGTCGTCGTGGCGTCTTCTTGGAGATTGAGCTCGACCTTTGGCTAATCCTTTGGCGAGAACTGGAGGATCAGCGCCCTGCCCTTCTCGCTTGGCAGGTTCAGCGAGCCCCAGGCCTGAGCGGCTGCCTCGCGCAAGGCCGGCGAACCGTTGCCGGCAACCAAGTCGTACAGGCTGTTGACCTGGGCATCGACCAACTGGTTGCCAAACTTCCGCACGGAGTTGGTCAGGATGCCAAGTGCCTCGATGCGGACCCTCTCGTCCAGGTTGGCTCGCGTGGCATATTCGGCGATGGCCTGCTGGGCCTGGCCGCCCAACATCACGCTGAGGGCCTTGGCAGAGGCCAACTGCACCTCGACGCTGGCGCTATTCAGTGCTTCGATCAAGGCCGGCCGCAATCGCGCCAACTCAAAGGTTGGATTGTTCGTCAGGGCAAGCAGTGCGATGGCATCGGCGGCCCGGACGGCCCAGATATTCATCTGCTGGGGCGTCATTGGCTCGCCGGCGGAAATCTTGCCTGCCCGCGCAAGTGCCTCCGCAATGCTCTTGCTTTCGAGCATCACGATCCGTGGGTCGCTCTTGACCATGTTGCGGAGGTTGGGATCCTCGCCCGCTACAATAACTGGCATGTACACCAGCATCGGATCCTTCCGCATTGCCGGCAGCATCTCGTTTGCCTGCGCGGGAGCAGCGATCAAAGCGTCGATGGCCGACGAGCCTTTGAGCGTCTCGAGGGCCTTGGCGGCGTCGGCAGCGTCGACGACGTCGTAGCCGGCGGCGCGGATTGCGTCCTTCATCGTGTTGCGCTGCTGCTCGTCTGGGATGGCCAGGACAGCCGTCTTCATGCCGCCCAGGCGGAGGGCCTCGTTGAGAACGAAGATGACGTTATCGCTGCCATTGAAACGTTTTTCGGGCAGCGCGTTGGCCAGAGAGATGGCTGCAAGGAAGCGTATGCGACGATCGGGATAGCCCAGTGCGTCAACCAGCGGCTGGGCGCCGCCGCTGACAGCCTGAACAAGGCTCTTGGCCCCCTGCGTGCGGACCAGGGCCTCCATCGCGCCCAGGGCAACCGCGGGCTGGTCGTTTTTCATCCCAAGGGCCAACACGTCCTGGAGAATCTCCGGCGCACTGGCCAGTGCGAAGAAGTTGGCCGAAGGCATGTCCGGCGGCAATGTCGGGTCCTTCGCGCCGGCGGGCATCTCGGCCTCACGCTTCAGATATGTCGTCAGCCACAGCGACATCGCCGGGTAGAACTTGGCATCTGCATCCAGGGCCATGCGGCTGAGCCTCATAGCATAGACGTCGCAGAAAATCTCGCGCGGCACGGGCTTGAAGATCAGGCCAAGGCCCTTCTGCCAATACCAGACGTTGGCTGTTGGATATCGCAGGTCCGGCTTAAGCGACTCGACCTGGGTATAGAAGCTCTCCGCCCACTTGTAGGACAACTCGGCGAGGCTCTTCCTTGCATCGTCCTTTGCAACGACGGCCAGGGCCTTCTCCAATGCCTGGCGAGTCGGTTCCAGCAGATCGTTTCGCTGCAGGGCAGCCTTGAGCATCGGAGCCGACTGGCCATAGGGAATCTCGCGCAACGCGTTGGCGACGAACTCGACGACGACCTGGCTCTCGCTTTCAAGGCAAGCCGACAATGCATTGACCGCATTCTTGCCCAGCTTGGGCAGCAGCGCGACTATACGTGACTTCATGGTCTGGGACGTCTTGGGATCGCCCAGCTTTGCCACCAGTTGCGGCACGGCATATTCGCCGTTGGTGATTAGCCGCTGCGTTGCATTCTCGTAGGCCTTCAAGCCGCCGCCCAGCGCCTCAATCGATGCGGCGATCTGATCGGCATCGGCTGGGTTTTCCTTGACGCTGGCTTCGATCTTCTGGCGAATCTTCTCGATGATCGGCTTGAGGCGTTCCTGTGCCGCTCCGCGGGTCAGGATGTCAGCCGTGTTGGCTGCCCGCAGCGAAAGGCGATAAAGGTCTTCAGGCTTGGGGTTGCGGGCGAGGATGGCCTGGCCGTAGCTCTCAGCTACGTCCGGGCGAGCAACTTCTATATAGTGGAGGAAGTCGCCCCAGAGTTCAGAGAGGGTCTTGTCGGCGATTTCCGGCGCGGGCTGGGTAGCCGGCGCGGTTGCTGTACCAGCGGCCTGGCCCTCAGGGGGGGTAGCCGGCGCTGCCGCATCGGGAATCTCTTGTGCTTGGATCTTGAGGCAGAAGACACACAGGAAGGAAAACGTCACCAGCAGCGCCACGGCGGAGAATCGCTTTTCCATGAACATCGTCTCCATTAAGGCAAAGTCTACTTACGTTGCTGCGATTATAGAAGGCACCAAAATGCTGTCAAACAAATTAGGATGCTCATCGCTTGAAGCAAGAACGCAACTGAGACACTTGCCTTCCCCGATGCTCAGTGATTCCTCTTCATCATATAGACCTGGTTGCCGGCCTCGTTGTGCTGCACCTCATCCATGTAGGCTCGCATGAGCATGAGCCCCCGGCCGGAGGGCTTTTCCAGGTTTTCATCAGCCGTCGGGTCCGGCACCGAGGCTAGACTGAAGCCCTTGCCCTGGTCGGTGATGACTATGACGGCTTTTTCGTCGCTGATGTCATAGCGAACCTCGATGGTCTTGTGCGGATCGTGCCGGTTGCCGTGCTTGATGGCGTTATTGAGCGCCTCTTCGACAGCCAGCTTGATGGCGAATCGGGCTGACTCGCTATAGCCGTGCTTATCTACGCTCGCCAGCAGGCTTTCTTCCAGCCTTCGGGCCTCGGCAAGGTCTGACGTTATCACCATCTTTAGGTCCACTTTCGTGTCCCGCCGCAACTGCAGCCTAGTTAGAGCAGGCTGTCAATGGATTCCTGCTGCGTCGAGGTGATCTTGAGAATCTCGTTCAGCCGCGTGATGACGAACACTTCATAGATGTTCGGTTGGATGCAGCACAGACGAAGCTGGCCGTTCTTCTGGCGAATTCGCTTGTGGAGCAGGATCAGCATGCCGAGGGCACTTGAGGACATGTGCGAGACATTAGTGAAATCCAAAACCATCTTGGGCTGGGCGCTCTTGGCGACTAGGCCGTTGAGTTGCTCGCCGATCTGATTGATGTTCACCTCGTCGAGGATCTTCCGGTCAGTCATCGTGACGATGTGAATATTGGCCATCTGGGCTATCCGCAGGTGCGGGCTCTGTTCCGGCATCGAGAATCTCCTTAATTGCTGAACAGGATACTAGATTCACGGCAATGGCATGTCAAGACATCGGGACATTACTAAGGTGATTGCGAGTTGCGAATTGCGAATTGCGAATTCCTTCATGCCTTGGTTTTGCCGCGTGTTCCACCCCGTGCTGTCTTTATCGAGGCGACCGCGATAGCCGCCAACGTGCGTGCCTCCTTGAGCAAGCCCTCGACGGCGGTCCGTTTGACCAGATTTGCTTCCATCAGTAGCTCGATCCAATAGGCTGTCTCATCAGCTTCTTCCTCTACAACTCCCATCCTGGAAATAAAATCCGCCTGAGACCGTGAGCAACAAGCAGAACGATAATTGGCGCCAACGCTGCATCCGGAGCGAAGCAATTGTTTTGCAATGATGTCGCCGGTTCGAGACTTCGGTAGCGATTCCGCCAAGCGAATAACTCGCAAAGCGAATTGACGCGTGCGCTGCTTTAGTTCATCAGGCGTCATGCCTTTTCGTCCCCTTTCAGGATATTGCCGAAGCTCTTCAACCAGTCCCGCGGCTTGCCAGAAAGGAATTCGCAATTCGCAACTCGCAATTCGCAATGTCAGCGCAGCGCCAGGTAGAGGTTGACGATCAGGCTGATCGCCAGGCCCGCTGCCAGGATGATGATGTAGACCATCATATCGTGGCTGGTCTCTACGACCGGGTCGCTGGCCGTGGCGGCTGATTGCTCGGCAGCCTGCGCCAGCCCGCTGAGCACGCCAACATCGATCTGCTTGCGAGCCTGAAGCGGCGGCATACCGGCTGCGATGGCCTCCAGGTCCATCAGCAGATCGCTGGTGGAGGCGTAGCGGCGATTGCGATCCTTGGCCATCATCACCTCGACCACTTCGCCCAGACCTGAAGACAGCTTGGTGTTGATGTGGTCAGGAGGCGTGAGCGACTCTTTGAGGTGCTTGTGCATGACGGCGGCCGGCGTGGGGGCCTCGAAGGGCACGCGGCCGGTCACGAGGTGATAGAGCGTCGCCCCCAGAGAGTAGATGTCGGCTCTAAAGTCGATGCTCAGTTCTCCGCGGATCTGCTCGGGGCTGATGTAATAGGGAGTGCCGAAGGCCCGCCCCGCCTCGGCCTGGGCGGCCTCCAGGTCGCTGACCGCGCGGGCCAGGCCCATATCGGCAAGCTTGGCGATGCCCTCGTTGGTCAACATGATGTTCTTGGGCTTGACGTCGCGGTGAACCAGGCCCAGCTTGTGGGCGTGTTCAAGGGCGCGGGCGATCTGGATGATGATCCGCAAGGCCTCGGCCTCGTCAAAGACCTTGCCCTGGGCCAGTTCATCGTGCAGCGTGTGGCCTTCGACATATTCCATGACGAAGTAGTGATACCCACCTGCCTCGCCGACGTCGAACGCCTGTACAATGTTGGCATGGTTGAGCCTGGCGGCGGCCTTGCCTTCCTTATAGAACCGGTCTACGTACTCGGCGTTCTCAGAAAGCTTTCGCGGCAGGATCTTGATCGCCACGGTTCGATCCAGGCTGATCTGGGTGGCCTTGAAAACCGTCGCCATTGCACCGCTGCCAAGCTTGCTCTTGAGGCGATAGCCGGGTATTTGCTGGCGGCGACTCTCCTCGACGCTGGCCCTGACGCGCTTGATTTGGTTCTCGGTGATCAGGCCCTGCTGCACCATCAGGTCCGATAACGGGGGAACGTCCCGGTCTTGCGAGGAAAGAGTCTGGCGCAGCGCCACGCACTGCTCGACTTCCTCAGCCGTCGCCAGCTTGGTTTCAACGACCAGCCGGCCTATCGCGGTTTCGAGAGAAGTGTCAATCTCGCCATTTGGCTTTTGTGTAGCCATTCATACTACCTTGGTGCATCCGGGAACAGCAAACGGACCTGACGGCAAAAACAGGCCGCACTCTACTTGCGCGCCTGGAGCCTGTCAACAAACACTTGCGAATCACAAGGAGCAATTTCCTTGACCATTTTACGTCGATAAACCGCCAGTAGTTGTCTCGATCTCAACTTTCAACATCTTTCAACATCACCGGATCGTCGTACAGCCATGAGGGACACAATTCCTGCGGTGCAAAATGCCGGCCGGCCAGGAAGGTCCGCACCTCCCAGCAGAGCTGGCATTTGCTGGCGTAGGCCTTGCGCGGCACAAAGCCCATGGGCCTGGCAAGCTCGAGCAGACCCACGGGACCGGCTCTGGCGAGGCAGCCAACAATAGGCCGTTGCTCATGCGTCCGCAGCAGTTCCTGCCATACGCTCGCCACATCCAACCGACCACTGTGCATCGGCGGAAGCTGCCCCAGGACGATGCCCGCGCACGTGCCGGGCATTACTCGCATCGCCCCATCGATGTGGACGTGCCGGCCTCGCAGGAGGCTTTCCCTGCAAGGCATATCGGCAAGTTCGGCTACCGTCTTGCATTGGGCCAGATCAATATCTTCTGCCAATGCTCTTGCCGCCCTGCCGTTGTATCGATCCCTTCCGGCTGCGGCATAGCGGGCGAATACTTCGCTTCGCTGCTGCGGGCTGATCGTATGTGTATCGAAACCATCAGCCAGCCAATCCCGCCAGCGAACCTGTACACGATCCGCGCCAAGAACATCCTCAGCAATGCTCGCAGCCAGCCGGCAACACTCGATCGGCACAAATTGCTGATGGTAGGGATCAGCCGATATCGCAAACTTCCGCATGCCAAGTTCAGCCAGAGCAGCAACCCGGCTGCGGACAATCTCAGCGGACTCAGCCCAGAAGGCGTTGGTTTCAACCTTCTCTAATGGCCCTGCGCCGCCCGGAATGGACAAACCTGCCTGGTGTGCCCTGCGGCAGATCTCCAGAAGCCGGGCCCAGTCGCCAAAGGGCTCGCCGCCGCTGAGGTGTATGCGGCAGCCGTGCGGGCAGGCAGCCGCCAGGCCCGCCCAGACGGCCAAGGCTAAGTCCACCGACATTTCATCGCCTGCGCCGCCTCGCTCTGGCCCGCACGAGAGATAACACGATTGACATCGTGCATTGCACCAATAGGTCAGGATCAGCCCGGCGAAGGACCAATACTTGATCGCCATCGGCTGGCCTCTGGATTGGATCATGCGCCTATTGTACACTCTGGCCGCCAGGCCGTATTACTTCTATGTCAGGAAGATGCTATCCTGAATTCTGAAGCCTGAAGCCGGCCGTTCTCTTTGTCGAATCGTTATGCGAAAGCCATTCAATCTATTCGTCTACGGCACGCTGATGAACCCTTCCGTGTTCCGCGCCGTGCTGGGAAAACGCCTGGTGCCACTGGCCGGCGATGCCGACAATGTTGACAGTTTTCTCGGCCGCGATGCCACGCTGGACGGCTACAAGAAGATCAGTCCCGACAAGACCTACATGTATGCCATACCTGACCGTCACAGCCGCATCCGCGGGTATGTGGCCGGCCCGCTGCCGGCGGCATGCATGGAAGCGCTGCTTAAGTACGAAGGCCGCAACTACACCCGCCGCACGCTCAGCGTGCATACCCGCGAAGGGCCGGTCAAGGCCGTCGCCTTTGTCGGCAATCTCAAGCGGATGGAGCATTCGTTCGGCTATCCGTTCCGCGATCCGCTCAAACAGGAAATCCTGCTCCGCGAGAAGATCGAGGCAGCACTGCTTGAGGCCGAGCGCGAACAACTGCATACCGACGAAAGCGTTGCCCGCCGGGCTCTTGGCGAACTGCACGGAGCGACTATCCGCGACCTGATCCGGCGGCACTTCGAGGCCGGCGGCATCAGTGATTACGCCATTCGCCGCAGCCTGAAGGGTTCCACTCTGCGAGATTTCTCCAGGATCGCCAATGATCCGAAGGCTGCGCCGCTGGCGCCAAACTACCTGGCGATGGTCATCCGCCAGGCCATCTTCAATCAGATCGAAGAAAAGATACGTCAGGACTTCCGCTTCGAACTGGACCACATGGACCTCGGCCGCAATTACTACGAGCGGGCCATCAGTTCCCTGGTATCGCTGCGGGTGCTGAATCTCTCGCCCTGGCTTCTGGACATGCTCTGCGCCGATTGCATGAACGTCCTCCGGAATGGGTCATCGCCGCTGATCAATCGGCGGCTGGTCGATTACGTTCATTGGGCGGTGGCGGCGGCGGACGCGATCTACGACAGCGGCGTGGCTCGCCAGGAACTGGAGTTCATCCGCCAGGGCATGGCCGGCGGCGCAATCCCAATGGGCGCGGAGCTGGAATTCTCCAATACCGGCCATGGAGTGATCCGCGACCCGCAGAGCCAAACCGCTAAAGACTCACAGTACGACGGCTTTCTGTACTTTACTGACTTTGCGCTGGATGTGCTGACATGGAAGCTGGGCGGGCATATCGACGACCACCACCAGAAGGTCTCTGACACGCCGCGGCGAGGTTTCTTCGAGACAGCCCTGGGGAGCATCTCGCTGCAGCCGAACCTCTCCAAGCCGATAACCGAAAGCCCCTGGGTGCTCAACCAGCTCATTCAGGAGGTTATGCGGTTTTATCGCATCGCTCCGCACAGCCTGCATATATCGTTTCAGTTGCGAAGCCAGCACCGGCCGGGCCAGCGGAACCTGCTGCCTCTGTATGCGATGAAGTGTCTGTTCGCATTGGCCGGCGATGCGGGCGTCGGGCCTGATGGCAAGATGGTGGTCCGCAGGTTGACCAATGACGAAATCCTGCGCATCGAGCCGTCGCCAAACATGCTGTTCTGCGAGATATCCAAGCGTCACAGCAGCGACAGCAGCGAGGACATCGCCGCCGGCGGCAGCGGACGATACGTCCAGCAATTCAAGTTTCTGCGGCTTTCGCCGACGCTGGATTACGAGATGATCGCGATGGGCCTCAAGGGTCTGCAATTGAGCCTGCGCCCGGGAGGCTTCCTTACTCCGGGGCAGTACAAGAGCAGCGCCAAGCACCGCGAGCTTTTCCACAGCCTGGTCGATTGGGGCTGCTGTCCGGGGACGATCAGCGAGCCGGAAATCATGGCCTTCCTGGGACACATTTACGACGGCCTGTCCAGCGAGTACCGCGGCAAGCCCGCCCATGGCAAGGAGCATATCGCCGCCGTCCTGGATCAGATGAAGCAGTCGCTGATGCAATTCAATGACTTGGTGGGCCGATAGGCTTTGGCGTTTGTCTCGCGGGCGCTCGCCAGCGTGTGCCGTAGTATGTGTCGCGGGCGTTTCGCGCGCGGGCATGTCGTGATGTGTGTCACGGGCGTCCCGCCCGCGTGTACCGAGGGCATCTTGCCCTCGCTGATGGTTTTGCGTGCGCCGATGCTTTTGACTGCGCAGGCTCCGGAGCATACACTTTCAGCCCATGAGCAAGCCATCATCCAGACCCCTTGCAGATCTGTTTGGCATGAACGTAAGCCCAACCTCCAGGCCGACTGGCCTGGACATATATCGCACCGCAGTCGCCATGCGCAGCTTCGAACACGCCGCGGCCACCAGAAACGCGGCTGAGTCCATCGTTGTTCGGCTTCGATTGGCTGATGGGCGCGAAGGTTACGGCCAGACGCTTCCGAGGGAATACGTCACCGGCGAGGACCTCCAGAGCGTCCCGGCGGATATCGAACAGACCATCTGGCCGCGACTACTGGCCAACTGGGACAGCCTGCTTGGCGGCACGGCGGCTGATCGTGGCGCGGGCGTCCTGCCCGCGAATATCGCGGCCGTCCCGGCCGCGCATGATTCGCTTGCCGACATCATCCCCGCCAGCGACGTTTCGGGACGATGCGCAAACGCCGCTGCCTGTTGTGTTGAACTGGCATGCCTGGATGCGCTGGCCTGGCAGGAAGGCCGCGCACCTGCACGAGCCATCGTATCGCGCGTCAGCGGTGTGCTCGGATCGGCCAACCCGCAAAAGACCGCAAAGCGCCTGCGGCTGATGCGCCTCTTCGGCCTGCGAGATTTCAAGCTCAAATTGGGCTTTGGCGACGCCATCGACGATACGAACCTTCGCATCATCCACGACGGCATCGGCAAGCGCCTGCAGGCCGGCACGTGCAGCCTGAGGGTGGACGTCAACGGCGGCTGGGATGTTGCCTCCACGCCGGAGCGCGTGGCGGCGCTGGCTAAGCATCACGTCTGCGTCGTCGAACAGCCGGTGTATTGCTCAGCGGCTGAGTTGGTCAAATTGGCTGGTCGATGCAAGCTGCCGCTGATGGCGGATGAATCGCTGCTGACTTTGGCCGATGCCAACGTGCTGCTGAGCGAGCCGAGGATATGGTGGAACATTCGCATCAGCAAGAACGGTGGCCTGCTGCGGGCCAAGGCCTTGGCTAACCTTGCTGCGGCTCATGGAGTGCCGTATGTCATCGGCTGCATGGTGGGCGAGAGCGGCCTGCTATCGGCGGCCCAAAGACGCCTGTTGCAACTGGTCAGCCCTCCGCGATTCGTTGAAGGCAACTATGGCCGCCTGCTGCTGGCAGATGACTTGACCGAAGGCTCGCCAAGATTCGGCTACGCCGGCCGGCTAAAGCCGCTAAGGCGGCCCGGCCTGGGCATCAGCGTCAATCCAAAGAAGCTGGCGAAATACGGGACCCTCATCAAGACACTGACGGCCTGATGTACCATCCAGCAACATGGACTGACTCATCCCCAGTTTGGATGGAGACTTTATAAAAAGGGCGGTCCCGCCCGATAAGGTTGATAGGTTTAGTAGAGCGTATACGCTCCAGGAACAACCTGGAAAGGCAGGACCGCCATGGATCGCAAGGACGCGATCGCGTGGATGCTTTCGCTCTGCGCTTCTCTTCGGCTATCTCAGGCCAAAACCCTTAGCGAATGTGGCTGGGCCGCCCTGCGGTGTGTGCGGGCGGGCCTGGGAGAATTAGGTCGCTTGCTGGCCTGGGACACGGCCATCGCCGCCAAACACGGCATCAAGCGGGTGGACCGATTCATCGGCAATCCTCGCATTGAGCCTATTGAGGCGATGCGGGGCGTGGTGGAGTTCCTGGCCCAGCCGCGCAAGAGGCTGCTGGTCAGCATGGACTGGGTGGACATCCGGCAGTTCCCCTGCATCGTGCTGGCGGTGCGTCTCAAAGGGCGTGCGATTCCTCTCGTGTGGCAGGCCTATCGAGAGGGTGAACTGTTCCGCTCGCAGAACAGCATGGAGTATGGGTTATTGCGGGCTCTGCGGACGATGGTTCCAGCCCAGACGCAGGTGGTGATCCTGGCCGACAGAGGCTTTGGACGCGCCGAGATGGCCCGGCTCTGCCAGGAGTTGGAGTTCGACTACATCCTGCGGATCAAGCCCGACGTATATATCCGCTCCGCAGAGTTCAGCGGCAAGCTGCTGGACCTGCCGATCCGGATCGGCCAGCAGAGGGTGCTGCGCAACGTGGCCTATCGCAAAGAACGTCCCGTCCAGCAGAATGTAGCTGTGGCATGGTACCCGGATCAAGATCAGCCCTGGTTCCTGGCGACCAACCTTCCTCGCCTGGGCGCGATCAAGCTGACGAAGATCTTTGCCCACCGTATGAGCATCGAGGAGTACTTCCGTGACACCAAGAGCCTTCGCAACGGCTTCGCCCTGCGACTGACGCTGATCCAGAGCCCTCAGCGTCTGAATCGACTGCTGCTGATCCTGGCGATCGCCTATCTCCTGCTGGTGATGATCGGCCTCTACGCCAGCAAGACCTACCGCAGCGGCCAATGGTGCTCCAACAACCGCAAGAACGAATGCAGCCTGGTGATGGTCGGCCGTGCTATGCTCCATACTCCGATGCCACCGCCGTTACGCCTGGCCAAAGACCTTCGCCGTGAAATCACAAAAGGAAACTGGGGATGAGTCAGCAACATGGAATATTGACGTTAGCCCGTTGACTCATTACAAAGGGGCTAAGTCACTATCAACAAAAGAGCAGGAGCATCCGATGCGTCAAGGGACGTTCATGATGAAGCTCGCCTGGGCGATGGTGCCGGTCATGCTGTTGTTGGTCGGCTGCACTGCTACATTGCCGAAGAAGACGGCCATCGATCATTATGTGGCCGGGCAGTTGCTGATGGAGCAGGGCGACTACGCAGCGGCGCTGGCTGAGCTGCGCGAGGCAGTGCGAGCAGATGCTTCCTTGAGCGTCGCGCACTGCGCAGCCGGCGACATCCATCGCAAGCAGGGGAACCTGGAACTGGCCCGGCGCTCGTATGAAGATGCCTGCGGGGCCAACCCCTATGCCTTCAAGCCGCACTACAACCTGGGCGTGATCTACCAGAACATCGCCGAGGCGGACAAGAAGATCGAGTCGGTCAAGGCCAACCTCCTTAAGGCCATCGAGGCGTACGTGCGGGCCGTCACGATACAGTCCGGGGATTTTGACGCAAACCTGAACCTCAGCGTCTGCTACTATCAGTTGGAGAAGTACGATCTGGCTGAGCAATACTGCAAGGCAGCCATCGAGATCGACTCCAAGAGCGCGGCAGCTTACAGTAATCTTGGCATCATCTATGATTGCCAGGGGCGGCTCTATGACGCCATCAGCGCCTACAAGGCCTCGCTTGAAATCGACACGCACCAGGGAGAGATTCTTCTGAACCTGGGCTCGACGTACATGCGGCAAGGCCGCCTTAAACAAGCGGTGAGCACGTTCGAGTTGGCAAGCAACGAATTGCCCGAACACAGCGCGCCGTGGGAGCAGATCGGCGCGTGCTATTTTCACCTGGGCCAGGAACAGCAGGCCTTCGAGGCATACCAGAAGGCTGTAACGCTCAATTCCAAGAGCGCGATCGCACATCGCGGCATGGGCGTGATCCACATGACGCGCTTCCTGCGCGACCGAAACCAGACAACGTTGCGCGACCAGGCTTTGGAAGAATGGAACATCTCATTGGAGATTCAGTCCGACCAGCAGGACCTGATCAAGCTGGTGGAGAAGTACCGGCCAAAGCCGATCACCCAGCCAACGGTCGCGGATAACAATTGATTGGCAAGGCTCAATTCCGCAATGCAGTCCAAAATCCGCAATCAATAGACGCAGTCTTTAACGGCCTCGCCGTATGCCTTGAGATTTTCCACCGGGGCGTCGAAAAAGTGATCGCACACTGAACAGATGTATCCGCCAGGGCCGGCCTGGCGGAAGAGGCGATGTACTTCGTCCTTCACTTGCCGCGGTGTTCCGCTGGTGAGAATCTGGAACTGGTTAAGCCCTCCGATCAGGGCCACCTTGTCGCCGATGCGGCGCTTGACCTCGCCGATGTCGCGAACATCCCCGCCTATTTCGGGGCGACTGAGCGTCTCGCTGGCGTCGCAGCCGTTGGCCACTATCAAGTCCAGCAGCGGCATCATGCCGCCGCAAGTGTGATAGACGGCCCTATGGCCGCAGCGATGCAGGGCATCGTGCATCTTCCTGTCGTACGGTGTGCAGAACTCCTCGTGCATCTTTGGCGAGATGACGGTGCTGGAGGCTGAACCGCCTCCGGTTTCGATCAGGTCGAACTTGGCGCCGGCCAGCGACTCCTCGATGAATCTTAGTTTCTTCTCCAGCAAGGCCGACAGGAAGCGATGTACCCACGCTGGGTCGTCAATGGCTGCGTAGATCATCTCCTGCTCTCCGTAGAGACAGCAGGCGTGCTGCCAGCAGCCGGCCTGATCGCCCCAGACAAAACCTCTGAGTATGCCCGCATCGCCAAGCCGGTCGTATAGAGCGGAAACTGGCTGAGGGTTTATCCGCGGAATGGGCATGTACTTAGCCAGGATGTCCACGTCCTCGGGGTGCTTGATGAGGTATTCCGTGGTCCAGGTTGTCATGCGATTGCCGCAGGTCTTGTAGGTCAACTGCCCGCCGGGCGTATCGACAACATGATGCACTATGTGCTCGTCCGGGTCGTCCTTGATGAGCGTGGCCCGGTCGCGCCAGTCCGGAAACTCGACCGTGCCTCCATCACCGGCAAGGGCAACTACACCCATGCCCTCAAAACACGGGACGGCTGCATCCAGGCCAAATTGCCTGAAGGCTGTGATGTCGTCAATTCCACCGAGGTACGTGTCCAGATGGTACTTCTGCCACTGATGCACCGTTGCGGGCATTCGATCTGGAGTTTCCCTGTTCAGCGCTCGCATCAAACGTTCTTTGCTTGTCATGTATATTGCCTGCCGAAAAAGAAAGGCCGATTGCGCACACCGTGGCAATCGGCCCCTATTCTATCAAATGTTACGCTTAAGCGACCTCGACAAAGAAGGCCTCAGATACGCCGAAGACTTCGCCGCGCGACACCGGCGCCCACTCTTCCCAATGAGGCGTCTTCGACTCCGACCACGTGTCGTAGCAGGCGTACATCGGTGTCGTGCCCATGTTGTCATAGCCGATCCCGATTATCGCATGATCGGCTATGCCGTCGCCGTTTGCATCGACACCCAACAGCACGGGCCGACCGTTATCGATCTCATTCTTGTAGTTCTCCCATGTCAGGATGCCCCAGACCATCTCCTGGATGGTGGGCGCCTCGTAGCCCTGCGCCACGAAGAACGCTTCGATGCCCGAAGCGATGTCATAGGTCCAGGTGCCGCCATAAGTTAGGCCTTCGGAACTGCGCGAGGTCTTCATATAGTCGGCCATGCTGTCATCGGGATGCGCGCCAGCCGGGTTGATCGAAGACATGTCCGGAACAATGTCCGGCAGCACAGAGTCATCTATTCCGTGATATAACGCATAATCATCCCGATTGCCGTCGCTGGCGATGATCTGATAGACCTCCGGATTCAGATTCGGATCAGCACTTCCGTCGCCAATCGTAATGAGATCGGCGTAGTCCGGATCCACCGTATCGTAGTAGCCTACTAGCATTCCTGCCGCGGTCGGGGCGCACCCGTGTTGCCAGTTGTAGGCAGGAACTTCGTCCAGCACGACGACAATCGGGAAGCCCCAGACGAAGTCGCCGCCTGGGGTGCGGTCGCCACTGGGGAGGGTCACTGCGTCATCGACCACACGGACCTCTCCATCCAAGGCATAGCCGCGATTATCCTGAACCGAGTCGCCAAGGGTGAACTGCATGAAAATCCCGTAGTCCGAGAATGTCCCGTAATCGAGCGTGATAATCAATGTGAACTGATCCGGATCGTATATGAAAGAGAACAGCCCAGCCATGTCCATGTTGTCATTCAGCGTTTCAATACTGTTGTCTTGCGATATCAGCAGTTGGATGTTTGTATCATCAAACGTGCTGGTATCCATGGCATGGCTGAAGTAGACCTTGAACGAATTGCCGTCCTTTTCGACCTTCTCGACATACGGCGCGCCGGCCATCGTGTACAGATTGCCTACATGGACGTTGCCCACCTGCGCAAAGGGCTGGCCGCGCATGAAGGTCACAACCGGCGTGTTATTGGCCGCAAAGACACCGTAGGATTCGCCCCAGATTCCGCTGCCGATAATATTGCCGCGGACTTGCACGGTCTTGACATATCCCGTGCCTCCTACGCGGTCGTCGGTGTTTCCACAGTAGCCGTCGACGCCCGGGCCCTGGCTGGCGGTGATGCTCGAGCGGATGAAGTCGCCGCCGACGGTCACGAGGTTGATTGTGCCGGAAGCCATCGAGTCGTCCACTTCGGCCGTCTGCAGAGCCGGGTCCACATAGATCACTATCGCGTCGATCTGAAGATTGGCATCCTCTGTCTCGCCAGCCAGCAGATCACATCCCCCGTCGCCAGGATTGAAGCCAGCCAGCACATAGCTGTCCTGCATATCCTCGCCGACCTTCAGGCTGAGGATGTCTCCGGTGGAGGCCAGCACGGCATAGTTCATCGAACCAACCTTGACGGCAGCGATGTTGCCGCCCGACCAGGCCTTGCCCGTCATCTCGCCAAAGACTGAAAGGTTCTTGATGTCGCCCTGGCTGGCCAGCAGGCCGTAGAAGCCGCCTTTGCTGACGGTGAAATTGGCGATGTTGCCCGCACTGCGGTAACTGGTGGTGATGTCGGTCCAGACGCCCGTAAAGCCGAAATCGCCGGAAGTCAGAATGAAGCTGTTGGTAGTGCCGCCGCTGCATTCAACATTGTTAATTGTTCGCGGATACAGATCGACCGTGCCTTCAAAGCCGTTGCCGGCCTTGACCGTCCACAGGTCGCCACAATAGACGTCCACGTTTCCAGCCAGCTTGCCGCCGACCGTCAGGCTTGTGATGCCGTTCCATGATGTGATATCGCTGCCGCCATTCACATCGCCGGCGATGGCAATGTTGGTGATAGAAACGACATTCAGATCGCCGTCCATGCTGCCGGCAACGCTGAACGTGCCGACGTTGTCAGCCTCAAACAGGCCGGCTGAGAACGAGTTGAGCATCTTCCACGTGCCAACATCGTCGGTTGTCACCGACAGCGAACTGCCATTGCCGACGACGGCGGTATTGACTCCGCCGGAGATGACCCAATTGGCATTGTCAGCCGCCGCGGCAATGGTCAACTTGCCGATGCCGCCATCGACAACCACGTTGCCTATCTTCACGTTGCCGTCGGTCACCAGGCTGCCCAAGGACGCATCATCGTTGCCGGTGATTGTGATCTCCGTTGCAAAGGCGCCGCCCGGATGAGTGATGCTCAGCTTGCTGCGGGAGTCGGTTCCTTCAAAGTAAATATTGCCCGCACCGTCGTATGTGGCAATGCCACTGCCTGTCAGGGTCAGCACCAGGCCGTCGGCTGTGGTCAGGCTCGTGCTGTCGGAGGCCGGCCCGAAGACATCCGCTGCGGTGGGGTCCAGGATCGTCCAGGTCGGGGCATAGATGGTCACCATGCCAGCCGGAACCGTCGATGCATACCTGGCGTCCACGAGCGTGTCGGCCATCACCATGTTCGTTCCGACGTAGCCGCCCTTGACGCTCATCTTGCTGATGGTGCTGATGCCGCCGGCGATCTGGTTTACGCCCTGGAAGTTGCCGTCGGCGCCTGTGCCGACACCGGCCATCGCCTTGGAATTGCTCATCGAGCCGCCGACGCTCAGGCTGCCGATTGTGGCGGCGTGGACGACGTCATCGGCGGTGCCCAACAGGCCGTCCTGACCGATGTCCAACCCAGCCAGCACGCTGGACAGGGCCATCTCGCCCTTGAGAGACACCTTGACGATGTCTCGTGCCGATGCAATTATCGAACTGTCTAATCCGTCTGCGCTGATGGAGTTGATCGAGCCGGCGCGAATATTCGAGGCCAGGATCCAGCCGCCGACCTTCATGCTGCCGACAGCACGCTGTGCGGTGACCGAACCGGTAAGGTTGCCGCCGCTGACGCTCAGGCTGCCCAGATCGCGGCCGCTGACGATGTTTGCCGCCAAGTCGCCACCGGAAACCTTGATCGACTTGATGCCGTCACTGGCGCGGACGGTCTTGCCGGCGGCCGCGCCGCCTGCGGTCAGACTAAGCAGGTCAATGGTGTCTTCGGCGGTAATATTGGCGTTCAGGTTGCCAGCCTTGATGCTCACGCTGGCCACTGAACCGTCGTTGGCCGTGATGTCGCCATTGATGCTGCCGTTGGTGACGCTGACTTTGCCGATCGACCTGGCGGTCAACTTGCCATTTATGTCGCCATCGGTGACCGACACGTTCTGAATCGAGCCGTAGAGGCTTTCGATGTTGCCGTGGATATCGCCGCCGCGCAGGGTAATGCCGGCCAGGCTGCCGCCAATGGTCAGGTCGGCCCAGATATCCTTATCGCTTGGGATGCTCAACTTGCCAAGATTGCCCTGGATGGCCACCCGGCCGCGCGGCGTATCGCCTACGCCATCATCATTGCTATCCAGCAGGCCGCCCAGGGAGCCCTTCGTCGTAAGGCTTGCCATATTGCCATTGGTGTTGATGATGCCATAGAGCGTGCCGCCGATATCAATTGTGCCGATGTTGCCGCCGACATTGATGTCGACGTACAGGTCGCTGGGAGCGGTCTTGCTTGCAATAACCTTCAGGCTGTTCAGGTCGCCCCAGACCTCGAACCGCTGCGGGAAGTTGCTGGCCGAGGCAATGGGGTTGTCGCCCAGGGAGGCGCGGGACACCAAGCTCTTGAGCGTGCCGCCGACTTCCAGGCGGGCATTGAGCCCGGTAAAGCCCTTGGCTGTCTCGATGTAATCCACGTCATTGTTCCAGCCGCCGCGAGTGGTCTCTATCGAGCCGGCGATGGCGCCGTTCTTGACGATGATCGAGCCGATATGCCCTGCCGACTCGATAACGCTATTGGCCGTGATGTCGCCATTGACCACCAGGCTCTTCAGGTCGGCGGTGCTTGGGCCGGTGAGCGAAAGGAAGGAATCCTCGAACTTGCCGCCGATCACCATTGATTTGATGACGGCTGAGACGTTAAAGGAGTTGAAAGAGAAATCCCCGCCGCAGTCTACCGTGCCAAAGCCGCTGACGAACGCCAGGTTGTTCATCATGCCGGCCGTGGACTGCACATTCTTCACGATGCCGGCCAGGTGGAAGCCGTTGCCCTGAACGATTCGCCCGCTGACGCTGCGAAGGTTGGCGTTGGTGACGAAATCGGTGTAAAGGATGTCGGCAAGGTT
This sequence comes from uncultured Planctomycetaceae bacterium, assembly GCA_964417755.1. Taxonomy (GTDB): domain Bacteria; phylum Planctomycetota; class Phycisphaerae; order SM23-33; family SM23-33; genus CAYQJH01. The sequence continues at coordinate 22,586 of CAYQJH010000007.1, read as the reverse complement.
GCCCAAACCCTTGATGATGCCAATGTCGCCGGAGTTGGCATCGACCTGGCTGTACCGAAGCCCCGGGCCGCCAGCCGTGATCTTACCAATAACCGCGGCGGGCGTATCGGTGGGCAGTTCCAGTGGCGGCGGCATCATGCCACGGAAGTAAGTCCAGATAATGCCGTCCGAATCAGCACTGGTGTATACCTCGCGGACATACAACCCACCCACGAAGGCCCCGTCAATTTCCGCGCCTGGCCCGCTGAAGCTGACCTTGTTCACGCCGCCGGTGAAGCCTGTCAAACCGACATCTATGAGATTGAACGCATCAAGATCGCCGCCTATAACAACGGCGGTCAGCGTGGCGCCGTTGGTGCCGATGACCTGACCGATGGCGTCAACAGGCGCAGGCGGCATGGGAAGCCGGGTCATCACGTCGATCATCGGCAGACCGGTTACGGGATCCGTCGGGGCGATCATGTCGTTCGAGCGGGCCGCAATGATCCCGTTAAGTTCTCCGTAGATCACGCCGTCGCGAACGTATCGGGGGCCGTCGATCTTGACCGTTCCGATGGAACGCGAGGAGAAGATGCCGGCCCTGGCCGTGGTCGATGCGCCGTCATCAGCCAGACCGTCGCCGACGTCGATCAACCCGATGCGAGTGCTCGACCAGACAATGCCTCGAACTCCGTCCCAGGCCTGCGATATTCCATCGGCGTCAACAACCAGCTTCTGGATCGTGCCCATGACCCGGAGGTCTTGCAGCGAGCCGTCGATCTTCATTTCCGTGATATCGCCGGCCACATCCAGGCCGTTGATGTATCCGCCGTAGTAGCCGTACTGCGGCTCGCTGGTCGGATCGCCCACTGTAGCGGCCACGTCATGCCCCAGAATCCATGCGCCGGTTCCGCCGACTACGCCGCCAATGCCGCCGGCTGTATGGAAGTACGCGAGATTGCCCGCGAAGCGGCCGGAGATGATCTGGCCGCGCGTCCTGTTGTCGAAGGAAACAAAGTTCTGATCGCTTTCGACGTAGTAAAGCTGAGCCTGGCCGCTGCCCGTGATCGCGAGGCTGGCGCCGTTGGCATTGGCGCCAAGGCCGTAGATGTCCAGTTCACCCAGTTCGACCGAACCGGTCACGGTAAGCGTTGCATCGCCGGAAATCCGCAGGTTCGCTATGACGCCACCGCCGCCGGCGGGATAATCATCATCATTTACGCCGATAATGTTGTATGAATAAATGGGCGTCACAAACTGGCCGTAAACCGGCAAGCCGGTGACCGGATCAACCACCGGAACAGTCGGAGCATTGATCCTGACGTTGCCGCCGCCATCGTCGTATATCGTGCGACTGACGCCGTCGGCGTACACTATGGGCAGGGAAATCCCGACAAAGCCCAGGTCGACCTGATATATGTTGCCGCCAATGCGAATAGGGCCGATATTGCCCTTGTAGCCGTGCCGGAGATTCGGAACCCCATCGTCCAAGCTTCCCCAGTCGCCGGCGACGTCGATCAGTTCGATAGTGCCGTAGGGGTCGCTGTGCCCGCCTGGGCGATTGCCATCATAATTCACCCACAGGTCAGCAGCAAAAATGTTGCCCGCCCGTATCGTCCCTATGCTGCCCGAGGCCCACAGGTGGCCGCCGCGGAAATCGCCGTAAGCGCCTATGGTGGCTGCGACATCCACGTTCTGAATGTGCGCATTGTGGTTATACAGGCCATCGTCCGCCCCCGGCGTCGGCGGCAGCACGTGACTGTGTTGGAGATTGCCCGCTCCAGCCACCACATGCGCTACGAACCCCCCTGTCGTCCGAATCGAGCCGATGTTGCCGGCGGATTCGATGGTGCCGGCCATATTTGCGGCATGCAGTGCAGCTATGTGGCCGGCGCCATATCGGCCGCCGTTAACCTTCACGTATCCGTGAGAGCCTTGATCGTCAATAAAGAGGTTGCCACTGACTCGAATCGCACCCAGGCTGCCCGCATTGCCGACAGATATCGAAGGTATAAGCGACCCGTCCAGGCGAGTCTTCATGAACCGGTTATTCAACTCGCTCGCGACGATGGCGCCAAGCGCGGCATCTGTGCCTGAGTCGATCTTCAGCGTGTACTCGCATATCACTCCGTCATCATCTTTGGATGCCACCCGCAGATAATAGATGTCCGCGTACGGAGCAGTAAACTTCAAAACCTTCTGATTCAGTTGCGACACTATTGCCATATCGGGGTCCTGGTTGTTCCCCGTCGCAACTCCCGACCGCAGGCCACGATCTTCCACCGATTCGAAACCCAGGGTGTCCATCAGATGGCCCTGAGAGTCATACAAGTAGACGGCTGTAAACCAGTCGAGCATTGAGAAGAGGTTGTCCAGGTCCGTATCCCACGCGCCTACCCCGCCGTCGATATAGACCGTCTGCCCGGCCATCAGTGGCAGGCCAAACCAATCCTCCTGATCTCCCGTGTCATCGTTAAGTTGCCCGTAGACATAGAAGTTGCCCGTTGGATGCGACAGGAACTCGGCATCAATGAGGGTATCGTTGAAGTAGTTCGCCATCTTGCCGGCCAGAATCCAAAAGTCGTACGCGTCACCTGGATGGAACTCGCGTTCGACGTAGATGTCAGTGGGAACATTCGAGCCATCGAGGTTATCGGCGTGAATTTCCGAGTAAAGCACGAACGAACTGCCCCCGCCATTGCCGTCGGCATCAACCGCGCCGATGTTTCCGCCGGCGCTGATCGAAGAGTCAAACAGGCCTTGCGTACTTCTCGGATAGAACCAATAGTCGCCGCTGCGTATGGCTCCACCGGCAAAGCGCGAAATCACCAGGCCCAGGTTTTGTCCAACGTCGATCTTGCCGAAGAAGAAACCCATTTCAAGGGTTTCGATGCTGCCGCCGGGGCTGTAGATCGTCCCGCCTACCACGCCGGGGACGATGATCCGCCCGACATCGTGCCCGAGTTGATTGTTGTCCAGGTCGACCAACTGGTATCTCGGGTTGCCGGCAGCGTCGATAATCGGCACGACGGCTTTGAAATCAAGCGGATCGAGAGGAATGTTCGAGAAGCCCGTTACGCCGCTGAGGCCCACATCGCCATATACCAGGCATTCGCCTGTTGCCGGATCGATGAGGAACAAAGCGTCAGTTGCGAAGTTCGTTCCGGGATTTGGGCCAATACCCCACAGATCGCCCGTGACACTGAAATCCAGGCCGGTAATCTCTGTGCTCAGCGCAAGCGACGAGATGACTCCGCCCGTAACAGGATCGATCTGAACAAGACTTCCACTGTCAGGATCGATGCCATAGAGATCGCCGAGGGGATCGAACGCGATGCCCGAAAGGTCCGACGCGCCGGTAAGAGGAGCCACTTCAAAGGCAATGCCCGTGGCAGGATTGATCCGAATCAGCCATTGCCCCGATGCCGGACTGGGCGTTGTGAGCGGATCCATGCTTACCGGCGTGCCAACGCCCCAAAGCCTTCCCACTGCATCCACGCACAGCGCATTGACGTCCAGATATGTGAAGACTCCCGTGCTGTCGGTCAGGCGGGCGATTTGCAGCATACGACCGGAGGCATCGATTGTATCGACCATGGACGCGATGCTGATGGAGGCCAGGCGGTAATCTCCCAAATCATCCTGTACCGTTGTCCACAGCATGCCTGGCGTTTCAGGATCGTATGCCAGGGAGCTCATGCTGTCGGTCTGCATATTCCTGACCAGCATGCTTTCGGCCGGAGCGAGGGCATTGATCAGGTAGAGGTCGCTGGCGGTGACGCCGTATATAACCACGTGGGCCGGTGCTCCGGCCTGCGCAATATCTATCGCTTCCAGCCCCACAAAACCGGATGTCGGAAGAGGTCCCTGTGAAGTGGTTAATCCGCTGTTGATGTCAACAGTGTAAAGCTCGTCGCCTGCCGAATCGACGCCATACAGCACGTTGCCGTTAGAATCCCACGCAAGGCCCGACAGATCAAGCGTGTCGCCGACGATTGGCCCTACGGGCGTAGCGCGGCCATTGGCCGAAATCGTGATCAAGTACCTGCCAAACTCGCCAGGAGGATCCTGTGCCGGATTCAAGTCGATCTGCTCGGCCACCGCGTAAAACTGGCCGCTGATTAGCTCCATCGCGCTGATGTTGCGATACACGATGGTGCTGTCGGTTGCATCAACCACAGAATTAAGTCTGGTGACAGCGCCGCTTGCGCTGTTGACTCGCTCCATCTGCCCCGAGAGCGAAATGCGGACAAGCTCGGAAGTGCCATCATCAAGGATGTGCACGCCGTAGAGACATCCGGGCAAGGAGGCATCAAAGGTCATGCCAACTATCGGCCCTTCCGCGGGCAGCAGAACTTCGGGAACGGACGTCTCAATCTGATTGACGAGATCGATCTGGTACAGACTCAAACCGCCAGGAGCAGCCAGTACCGCATAGAGCGTACCATGCGTGTCCTGGCCTGTTACGCCCGGATTGAAGATGAAGTCCATCGACTGCAGGACCGCGCCGCCCTGCAGACTGTAGACAGGCGTCGCAAACCCAAGGGTATCGCCAATCGCAGTATCTATGTTGAATATCGTCCCTGCCGCATATCCGTACAGCTTCCCATCAGAATCCACTGCAAGCGAAGTGAAATCCGACCCAGCGGCAGGCCCGCCGATCGGCGCAACCTGGGTGACCTTGCCGTCGGCAGTGTTGATTGTAATCAGATATTTGATCAGGATGCCGAACTCGTTGTTCGTCTGCCCGATGGCATAGAGTGTGGTTGCCGGCGTGTTGGCGTCAGGCGGCAGGTCAAATTCCAGCGCGTGAACATTGACGTAAGTCTGCCCGCTCGTGCCGTCGACCAGCGCGCCGATCGTAGTGATGCCGGCAGCGCCGTTCTGCACCATCTTGAGTTCATTTCTGACCTGGTCTACGAAATAGAACTTCCCTTGGCCGTCGGAGGCCAACGATGCCACGTTGTCCTGCGGCCTCATCGGGAAGAATATCTTCGTATCCAGGATGTTATCCACTGAATACAGCCGCTCAGGCGTGTTGCTGGCGGATAGCGATTGGACATCTCGCCCCATCACGCCTCTTGAGGAGACGGCATCACGGATGCTTGCCCGGAGAGTCGCAAGATCGACGATGTATGAGGTATGGCCGTCTACTGCCACGGCCCGGACGTCGTCTCCAATGCCGCCGCCATCGCCTGGCGTTACATGATTCCACGGGCTGGCGGAAATGTGGATGCCTGGCGCAATGATGCCACCCGGATACACTCCCCATGCAGGGACTATCAGCGAGTCCGGGTCTCCAATGCTGCCGCCCAAGGTGTATTGATCAATAAGATAGCGATTTATGTTGGCCTGTGTTGGCGATGCATAACCGCAATATAGACGCTGCCGCCGCCGGGCGTGCTCAGTTCTCCGCCTTGGATTGGAACCAGCGGGACCGTTTGAGAGAATTGTGAACCATCCGGCTTGGTGAAATTGTCAGGAATCGGATTGGCGTTCGACAAGGTCGTAAAGAGCAGATACGTGTTCTCGTCGGCGTTGGCGACATAGATAGAGTAAATTTCATTTCTGGCCCCGCGCGAACTAATGCCAACCTCCGGGGTAGCATTGCGCTCAGCCCATGTGGGATCACCACCGGCTGGATAGTTGATCAGCCCCATGTCGTCATCCCAGCGGATCTGTTCCTGCGTGCCGTCAGACCTGAACAGCAGGCCCACCAGGTTGACCACGCCGCCCATGCCCGAGTCGTAGCCGAATATCTCCACTGCATCCTCGGGACGGGCAATGGCTGTAGGGTCGTCCGGATTGCGGACCAAGTCTATGCGGACCATATCGCCGCTGCTGTTGTAATAGAAGAATGTGTCCCCGCCGTGCAGTGTTGTCATCAACAGCCGCTGTTCAAGCGTTTCAACCAATGGGGAGACGACGATGCCGCTGCGATCCTGGCCCTTGTTGGACATAACTTCCATCCTTTATTACTGAACCCCAAGTCATTACTCATGAACAAGCGATTTTGAGACGGGGCTGCAGATGGCATTTTCCTCTGCTTAACCTGACAAGTCAAAAGAAAACTGTCTCTCTTTGGCAACATGTGAGACAGGAGATTGTTTGGGGAGAAAACTCCCTGCGATCCTAAATGGCGGGATCGTCTAACGGAATAAGATCAGACAAGCTGTCAATACAGCCCGCGCACCCCCACCTTTGATTTATCATCCCTTTCCAATTGAATAGTGGTCGCAACAACATTGTGGGCAGGACATTGGTGTTCCGGAACCTTCGATTCCGATGACCGCAGCAGGTCGTAGTCGGCCTCTGGCCTTGGCCTGGGGCAAGATCCACCTCGCCGCGAGTCAACAGGCAAGCTTTAACCGCTCTAACCTATCGCGGAAGTTTTCGGACTTTTCCCAGTTCAGACTCAATTGAGGGGGGATCACAGTCACATGGTGGCCGAAAGAATAACCTGTCTCGGACGTCAAACTATACCAGCCGCTCCTTGACGTACTGCACCACTTGCCCGATGGCCAGGCGATCCTGGCGCAGGCTGTCGCGGTCGCGGATGGTCACCGTCTGGTCGGTCAGCGTCTGGCCGTCGATGGTGGCACAGAACGGCGTGCCGACCTCGTCCTGCCGGCGGTATCGCCGCCCCACTGCCCCCTTCTCGTCATAGAAACTCGCCAGGCCGGCCCGCTTGGCCTCTTCGTGCAGGCGCATCGCGATCTCCGGCATGCCGTCCTTCTTGACCAGCGGGAAGACTGCCAGCTTCACAGGCGCAAGCCTCGGATGGAACTTCATAACGGTTCGCGGCTGGGCCACGCCGTGCTCGTCCGGTGCGACATCCTCGCTGTAGGCCTCGCACAGGAAGGCCAGTGTCGCGCGATCCACGCCGCCTGATGGCTCGATGACGTAGGGAATAAATCGCTGCTTGGTCTCGTCGTCGAAATAGGCCATGTCCTTGCCGCTGAACTTCTGGTGCTGGGTCAGGTCGAAGTCCGTGCGGTTGGCAACGCCTTCCAGTTCGCTGATGCCGAACGGGAATTCATATTCCACATCCGCGCAAGCGCGGGCATAGTGAGCCAGCTCTTCCTTCTCATGGCTGCGCAGGCGCAGCTTGCTGGACTTCAGGCCCAGGCCAATGTACCAGTTGTACCGCGTGTCGCGCCAGTACTCGTACCATTTGTCGGCCTCGTCGGGATGGCAGAAGAATTCGATCTCCATCTGCTCGAACTCTCGGCTGCGGAAGGTGTAATTCCGCGGGTTGATCTCGTTGCGGAAGCTCTTGCCGATTTGAGCGATGCCAAAGGGAACCTTCAGCCGGCTGGTGGCCAGCACATTTGGGTAGTTGGCGAAGATGCCCTGTGCGGTCTCGGGGCGAAGATACGCCACCGATGACGAGTCTTCCATCGCGCCGACAAAGGTCTTGAACATCATGTTGAACTTACGGGCGTCGGTCAGCGGCCCGCCGCACAGCGGGCAGATTGACGCTGCCCCCTGCGGTGCCTGATCGCAGCGGAAGACCTGCCAGGCCAAACGATCCGCGTGATCCTCCAGCCGGCGGCGAGTCTTGCTGTTGGCGTTGGCAGCCGCGGCAGCCTTGGCCCGTTCGGGCTCATCAGCCTCAACGCCGACCGACAGCAGCACATTCTCGCCATCCTTGGCGCTGACATAGAAAACCTTGTCCGCACGGAAGCGAGCCTTGCAGTTCTTGCAGTCGACCAGCGGGTCGTTGAAGTTGACAACGTGCCCGCTGGCTTCCCAGACCTTGGGGTTCATTATGATCGAGCAGTCCAGCCCGACGATGTCATCTCGCTTGCGGACAACGTCTTCCCACCAGGCCTCCTTGACGTTCCGCTTAAGCTCCACGCCCAGCGGGCCGTAATCCCAAAAGCCGTTGATGCCGCCGTATATCTCGGAAGACTGGAAGATGAATCCGCGCCGCTTGCACAGCGCGACAAGTTTCTCCATCAGGTCATTCTCAGCCATGCTGATTCTCCAATTGCCGCCAGACTACGCGCATACAAGCGCCGCAGGCGGCGAAAGAGGGCATGATAAGTCCGCAGGGAAGACTTTACAATAGCTCGCGAAAACACCTTGGTCGGGGAAAACAATGTGAGGGACTGCTGCTAAGCCGAAGGGCACCACAAAACACCGGTGACACGTTGTCTTTGCCTCCCTGACCTAGGCATCGCCTTGTTCGACATAGAAGGCCCGGACAGGCGCGCCTCCCATCGCGACGGCACACCAGGCGGCCTCGTCTAACTGCTGGGGCGTGATTCCCATGGCCAAGGCCTTCTTGCGATGCATCGCGACGCAGGGGCCGCAGCGCCCGGCCACTACCAGCGCGAAGGTTATGAGCTCCTTGGTTCGCGCGTCTATTGCACCATCGGCGGCGCAGGCTGAGATGAAGGCATTGAATGCCTTGCCTGCCTGGTCGATTGCGGGGCCGCTTTGATGGCCGGCACAACATCCGCCCTCGCCATCCGTAACAGCCTTTGGTTTTTCGATCGAGCTCAAAGCGGTCTTGTCCTTCTCGCAGCAAGACTTGCCCGAATCCACGCCATTACCTTGATCGTTTACCACGATAATCCTCCCGTTGGAAGTTTCCCGGATCCGTCCGATGATCCAGCCATCGATACCGCGATCCTTCAATTCCTTCATCAATACTCGGAGACTTTGTGGAGATACACAGATCAGCAGGCCGCCGGAGGTCTGCGCATCGAAGCCCAACAAGTAGCGGGCTGGATCGACCGCGGGAGCCTGCTCGATATCATCGCCGAGGTATTCCTGATTTCGCTCGATTGCGCCGGGAATGACGCCGTCGCCGATGGCTTGCAATATGCCGGCAAAGGCTGGCAAAGCCGATGCCCAAATCTCGGCCGTCACCTTCGAGTGCCTGGCCATGCTGATCAAGTGCCCGTAGAGGCCAAAGCCCGTCACATCGGTGCAGGCTGACACATCGGCCTTTGCAGCGGCCTCCGCGGCCCGGTCGTTCAGCGTAGCCATCGACTCGATCGCTTCCGCGAAATCGCCGCAGGGCCGGCCGATCTGGCGGGCGAAGGCCAGCACGCCTGTTCCCAGGGGCTTGGTCAGCACAAGCAGGTCACCAACGCGAGCGGTGTCGTGCGCGGTGAGGCGCTGCAGCTGGATGGTGCCGGTGATCGCAAAGCCCAGCTTGATCTCGGCATCCTTGACGCTGTGCCCGCCGATGAGCGCCACGCCCGCAGCCGACAGCACGTCCATGCTGCCGCGGAGCATCTGGTACATTACCTGGCCGTCAAGCGTCTCGCTGGGAAAGGCCAGGATGCTCAGCGCCGTGCGCGGCTGGCCGCCCATGGCGTAGATATCGGACAGGCAATTAGCGGCGCAGATCCGGCCGAAGGTATATGGGTCGTCGCAACAGGGAGTCATCACGTCCACCGTTTGGACAAGGTGCGTGCCGTCCGGCAGGCGATAGACGCCCGCGTCATCGCTGCATGCTACGCCACTGATGACTGCTGGGTCGTTCACCGCAGGCAGGCGCGACAGCACCGACTCCAGATCGGCAGGTGCGATCTTGGATGCACAGCCGGCATTGTGAACCAGATCAGTCAGGCGGACTTTTGAAATATCCAGCGGCTCTGGACGCTCGCCGGCACAATGGCAGATGCCTTGTGCGCGAAATGCTTCGCATGGGCAGGCCAGACGCGGGTCGCAGATGCAGTGGCCCAGTTGCTGCGACCGCTGCATGACCCGGCGGCGCTTGGACAGGTCAATCTTGGGCATTAGGTTGTTTCCTTATCAGACATTCCTTGGCGGCTGAGCCGGGCGTGCGTCGGTTGCCGTTGCGGACCGTCCAGTGGATCGTGTCGAAATAGTCCAGCAGCGGCACGGCGAACTTGCGGCTGACGCCGAGGGCATCGCGGAACTCCACTGTCTCAAACGAATCGGCCTTGCGGAAGAGCTCCAACGCCACCTGCCGAGCGAAGTCTGCGCCTTTGCGATGCATGTAGAATGTATCGAGTTTCACAATCGTTTTTTGGTCGGCCAGCAGGGCCAGCAGTTTCTCCACGCCGGCGATATTGGCCCGCAACGTCGCAGCCAATTCAGCCGGCGAAGGGGGCGTAAGATGCCCAGCCTCCAGCGCCGCTTCGAGCCTTGAACAAAGTTCCTGCTCCTGTCTTGAAAGGCTGACAGCCCTGCCCGCAAGCGACAGCAAAGGCCCGTTCCGCTGAATTCGCTTTTGTGCCGCCAATTCCTTCACAGCCAGCTCCACCAATTCTGCCGAGACCTGCAACCGTGGAACTATCAGTGCTGCATCCTGGCCGACACGCAACGGATTATCGCGATGGAAGCCTTCCAGTTCCTGGACAAGTCGGTCGGCCAGCACCTGCACGTTTTTGCGATGGATAAGCCTGCCGTCCGAAAGAGCCGCCACTCGGCCGGCAGAGGTCAGTTGACAGGCGATGTGCTGCGCTTCGTCCAACTTTGCGTAGATAAGTTCAGCCAACTGTGCCACGGCCAGAGGCCCGGCCACCTGCTCGAGCACAAGCTCCGCCAGCCGCTCTTCATCGTCAATCGCTGCCAGACGGTCATTCAGCGATGAAATCGTCCACGGCCGATTGCGGCGCAGGCGAACGTTGCCTGTCGAGACAATCCGCCCGCCGCCGATGGTGGTAAGCCTGCCACCGGTGGGGCCTCCCAAGTCCGTCCGCACCACGAACCGCTCGCCCGCCGCAACGGCCATAGGCTCGAAAAAACGCAGTTGAACCATCATTCCCTGCCCCGGCTGCAATTCCTTTGCTTCGAGCAAAGCTACTTTGGCCAATGTCTCAGCCGTGCCGACATGAACGTGGACCTCCGCATTATCCTTCAGCGGCTTGGCAAAGCGTTCCAGCAGGCACAAATGGGCCTCGACCATTGTCACGGCGGAAAGGCCCTCGCCCTGGCAGAGAACCATGCCGCGCCGGACGTCGGCCGACTCGATGCCCGCCAGGTTGATAGCAACGCACTCGCCGCAGCGGCCAACATGGGCCTCCTGGCCGTAAACTTCCAGGGAGCGCACGCGAACGTCTTTGCCGGATGGCAGCAGGCGGAGATAGTCTCCGACAGCCAGGCTGCCCCGCGACGGAATGCCGGTTACGACCGTGCCGAACCCGTGAAGGTTGTAGACATCTTCGATCCACATGCGCAGCAGGCCGCTTGTGGTTCGGCCGGGGCAGGCGGAGACAGCCGCGTTAAGCGCCTCCAGCAATCCTTCATAGCCTTCGCCGGTGATATTCGAGACGCCGCAGATCGGCGCGGTTTCCAGGAACGTGCCAGCCAGCAGCCTGTGCACGTCATCGACGACCAGTTGGCGCATATCCTTTTCCACCAGGTCGATCTTGGTCAAGGCCACGATGCCGCCCCGCACGCCCATGAGCGTCAGGATATCCAGGTGTTCGCGGGTCTGCGGCATGACGCCGTCGTCGGCCGCCACGACGAAGATGACCACGTCGATGCCATGCGCGCCAGCCACCATGTTGCGTATGAAGTCCACGTGCCCGGGCACATCTATGACGCCGACAATGCTTTCGTCAGCCATTCGACACGGAGCGAAGCCAAGGTCGATGGTCAATCCCCGCTTCTGTTCCTCAGCCAGGCTGTCGGTGTTGCAGCCGGTAATCATCTTCACGATTGCGGTCTTGCCGTGATCGACGTGCCCAGCCGTGCCAAGCATGATGTTCCGCCGCGCGGTCATGCATCGCTCCGGGCGGCCAGACGCTCGAAGGCCATCGCAATAAGCGGCAATTGATCATCATCGAGCGTGCGAACATCGAGAATTACCTTGTCGTTCTCGATCCGCGTGAAGATGGCCTGGCGATCCAGCCGAAGCAGGCGGGCCAATTCGCCTGCCTCCGTCGAAGCCAACGCGACCTCCACCGCCCAGGACGCAAGCTCGTGCGCCGGCAGTGAACCGCTGCCCAGGAAGGACTTTGAAGGCGCAACGGCGACCTGTGCTTCAGGCATGGCCGAGCGGATGCTCTTTGCCAGGCTCTGCGCCCGCGCTCGAAGGACCTCCTCGGAGGCAGCCAGCATGCGATAGAGCGGATGCCGCTGGGATAGCCGCTGCGGGTCGCGGAAGAGATGCAGCGTGCGCTCGATGGCCATCAGGCATGTCTTGTCCACGCGGAAGGCCCGCGCCAGCGGATGACGGCGGATGCGGTCGATCAGGGACTTCTTGCCGACAATGATGCCGCCCTGGCTGGCGCCAATGAGTTTGTCGGCGCTGAAGAGCACAACATCGGCACCGGCCTGGACGGACTGCTGCACTGTCGGTTCATGCGGCAGGCCGAACATCTCCAGATCGACCAAAGCACCCGCACCCACGTCATCGATCAGGATCAAGCTCTTGGAGTGGGCAAGCTCCGCCAGTTCAGCCAGTTCCGGCCGGGCTGTGAAGCCCACTACTCGGTAGTTGCTTGGATGCACGCGGAGCAGGACGGCAGTTGCGTCCGAGATCGCCCCCGCGTAGTCGCGCAGGTGCGTGCGATTAGTCGTGCCAACCTCCACCATCTTCGTACGGCTCTGCGCCATTACGTCCGGCAGTCGAAAAGCCCCGCCGATCTCTATCAACTCCCCGCGAGAGACAATCGTCTCCCGTTCAGCCGCCAAGGCTGACAGAACCAGCACAGTGGCGGCGGCATTATTGTTGACGACCGTGCCGGCCTCGGCCCCGGTTAGTTCCTGAAGCAGGTGCTCCACTCGCTTGTCGCGGTCGCTTCTCAGCCCGCTGTCACGATCGATCGCCAGCGTAACGTAGCCGCCCATGTCCTCCGCCATCGATTCGACCACTGACGCACTTAGCACCGCCCGCCCCAGGCCCGTGTGCAAGATGATACCGGTGGCGTTGATCGCCGGCCGCAGGTGATACTCCGTCTGACGCTGAAGGACTGCCTTGGCCTGCTGAAGCACATAGTCTGCCTGCATGTGGGCCGCGCCGCAGTGCCCAGCCTGGTCAGCGAGAATCTGGCCCCGAATGCCGTCCAGCGCCTCGCGAAGGCAGAGGCTCACGAGGGATCTTGGCTGCTCCTGGAGCCACCGCGCGACCTGCGGCTCGGCCAGTAGCTGCGTCATGGAAGGCAATTGTCTAAGGAGGTGTTCTTTGCTCATATCCTGATCCTATCGCCGCCAGTCGTTATGGCCCTCTGCCGCGAATTCCGAATATCGAATTAAGCAACCAGATCGTTCCCCATAAAGGTTTCTTCGTTGTTGTGTCGTTCCCTTCGAGATTCTGCGGGTCTATTGGTCGATATTCGATATTCGCCGCTAGTCGTTACGGTCTTCCGGCGTCCGGTCTTCCCAATCATTTCTTGCCTTCAGCCCTTGCCAGCAAGGCCGCTCCCAATGCTCCGGTAAACTGCGGTTTAGGCGGCACTACAACCGCCTGCCCCAGGGCGGCCGCCAGCGCCTTGTCCATGCCGGCCAGCAGAGCAACGCCTCCCGTGAACGCCAGCGGCGGCGTTACGCTGCCGCCGGCCATCGCGGCGATCCGCGAGGCCACTGCCTGCTGTACGCCGGCGACGATGTTCTGAAAATCTTCGCATCGCGTCGCCGAGGCCAGCAGGCCGATGATCTCCGTCTCGGCGAATACCGCGCACATGGAGCTGATGGCCACAGGCTTGGCGCCTGGGCAGGCCAGAAGGCCCATTTCGTCCACCGTCCGTTCCATTCGCGAGGCCACCATTTCCAGGAATCGTCCCGTCCCGGCTGCACAGCGGTCGTTCATGGCGAAATCCCTCACCGTCCCAGATGGGCTTAGCCAAAGAACCTTGCTGTCCTGGCCGCCAATTTCCACCACGGTGCGAACATCCGGCAGCAGATGGTGAACACCCGCGGCATGGCAGGTGATTTCCGTGATGGTGGAATTGGCAAACCTGACGTTCGAGCGGGCGTAGCCCGTGGCCACAACATAGCGCACATCGTCGGCCTGGATGCCATGCTGCGCCAGCACGCTTCGGTACAATTCCTCAGCATGCCGCTGCGGCAGAGGGCCCTGCGGGGCAGATACGCAGGCCAGCCGTTCGACCACTCGACAGGCTCGTGGCCCTGAGCAAAGTCGCAGGGCAGGCTCACGGCCCTGGACGCTCTCGAAGGGCACCTTATTCGGCGCACGGAGGAGAACAACCTTAATAGCTCGCGAACCGGCGTCGATGCCTGCGTAGATCATGGCCTGATTCTCAATTACCCTGCCGGCGGTGTCAACGGTGGACTTGCAGCCGGCATGTTTGCGCCGCAACCTCGAACCGATTCCATCAAGGCCTGCAAACGTGTCCGTATCGAGCCCTCCAGCGAGTCTGTCATTGAAGGTACTTCAATTTCGATTGCACTTAAGCCCTCTGCCCGAATGGCCGAGGCGATGATTCCCGACTCCATGGGACAATGACTGGCCCCTGGGATTCGGCTGATAACGACGGCCTGGGCGCCAAACCGCCGACAATCGCGACAAATCCTCTCTGCCCGATCAGCCGACGAGCCAATCATTGGATCTGCCAAGGCCATTCGCGCCAGCGCCTCCATCGGCTCCAGGTCTTCGGGAATCTCATCCAGTGCATGCGAAAAGAGAAACTCCGTGCCGCACAGCCGCCCGCCGCATTGCTCAAGAAGATTCATCACGCCAAGGTCGGCCACCGGGTTGACCCAGAACACCTTGACCGCGTCGCTGCCAAGGACCTCCTGGCCGAAAGCGCCCCCGGCCACGCGCCGGGCCGTCTCGGCCAGCAGGTCCTCAACCACCGCCACGGCCTCGTCCAGGTCGCTGCAGAAGTGAATCGCGAGCATCTCGGCGATGAGCATTTCCAGCGCGCCCATCGGGCAGATGTCGGCTGTGTAGACCATCTCTCGCAGTTCATTGAGCAATCGACGGAAGCGATTGGCGCGCCGGATGCCCTCCGCCAGCTTCGCATCGCTCAAGGTCTCGCCAGCCAGCGTCCCAAGTGCCTGCCGCAGCACCTCCAACTCGCTTAGCACCTGATGCACCTGCGCCAGCGGCGCAACGAATCCGCCCGGAAGAACAACAGCATCCTCGCCTGCATCAGGCCTTCGCCGGTGCGGGATCTCCCACCACAGGATCGGATAGCCCAGAGACTCTAAGACCTGCGCAATGGCGGAAAAGTCGTCGCAGGTTGCCCCGGCACTGCATATCGACAAGTCCGGCCGGGGAAAATGCGCATCGCGCACCGTTTTTGAAAAGGCGCCGAGCATAGCCCGCACCGGACAGAACGACTCCCCTACTCCCAATCGGTCGGCAATCTCCAGATCGCCGCTGGATCGTTCCATGATGCACGGCACCCACCAGGCGCCGTCGGGGTAAAAAGCCACAAGGTTGGGCAAAGAATACGCCATCACCGGCACCGTGCCAAGGTCCTTCATGGCTGCTACGATCCTCTTTCCTCGGAGGCGTGATTGGCGAAGACGGTCTTCCTCGCTCAGCAGGAAGTTCCACAGCCTCAAGGCTGCAGGCGAATTGTCATACAGGAATTGCCGCAGCCGGAGGTCGCCGTCCTCGACATGCCGCCGCAACGGCCCCATGTAGTCGACTGCCGCCAATTTGCCGGAGGCGAACAATCGCGGATAAAGCTCATCCCACTGGTCCAGCGTAATCTGCTCTGGTGGCGTGGTCACTGCAGCACCTCCATGAACGCCTGCAGCCGGTTGGCCAGGCTCCCAGGAGGCGTCTTACCGTCGAGGTCCAGTTCCAGAAGCGGCAGGTTCATCTGCTGGCGGATACGGCGGACCTGTGCGTGCCACAGGTCGCACCAGACCTGCCTGACCAGCACAATACCCTTGGGGCGGCAGCGTGCGATCTCGCGGCTTAGGTATTCCATCAGCATGCTGTCGGGGCGGCGGAATATCTCGCCAACCGAGCCGAAGTATGCCCGCGTCAGCTCCGCCAGTGGCGCGGCCTGCGTGCGGTGAATCTCAAACGTGTCTGGCAGTACGCGCTGACCGGATTCAGTGGCGTTGAGCACGACCTGCCCGCCGCAGTTCTCGATCATATCCAGCACGGGCAGTTCGTCGGCCGTCATCGGTCCGCCTATGACGGCCAGCGGAATACGCAAGGCCTCATCTCCAGGGGGCAGTTGTGTTGCAGGCATCGCCGTCTGCACGCTCTCGGTACTATCAGGATCTGCAGGAGAGGACGCCTGCACCACAACTGCCCTTTCGCCGGCGAAACTGTTGGCAAAAGCTTCAAGCTCCGCCATCGAGCATCGGCAGAGTTGGTGCAGCCGCTCCACAAATTGCCTGGCTGAAAAGGACTGCGCCTGCCTACGCAGCATCTTCCGAGATCGGCAAAAGGCCAGCATGGTTTGCGATAGATGTTCATCCGTGGGTCGAGTCCCGCCCAAGGCCTCCATAAACCTGGCCAGCCTCAACAGCTCATCCACATACATGCCAGCGGAAGAGGCACTCTGCCAGGTGGCTGGGATGTTCATCAGGAAGCTTCTACAAGAAGCCTTGGGCGTGTGCTGTGCTCTGCCGCAAAAAACCTCGTGCATACGGCGCATCTGGTCGCAGGTTGTCGCCAGGATGATTCCGTCGAATTCCGCCGGCTCAGCCGGCTCTGTTTCCAGGGAATTCGCCACGGCCTGCGCATAACCGCAGACACCCTCCCGCGCCAATAACTGCCCGTATGCCTGCGGCAGCATACGCCACGGGCGCAGGTTGTGGGCGGCTATCCATTCCACCGGGATCAGCGGCGAGCTGTAGGCCACAGTCTTCATGACGCGGTGCATCCGCCGTGTGGCCGAACATTTCGAACGTTTTCGAACAAGGCCTCCACTCGAAGCGCAATACGTCCGGCATCGCCGGGCGAATAATCCGTGGAGATCCGCAGGAAAGGCAGGCCAAGCTCGCGCTCAGCCAGCACCTTGATCCTTGCCGATTCCACGTCATACGTCAGACACGCTTGCCAGGACAGATCAATAATGCACTGCGGGCGGTACTGCCGGCAGAGCCGCCGCAGCGACGCCAGCCGGGCGTCGTTTGGCGTCATCACGGAACAGGGCATTGCGAAATACTTGCGCGCGATGGCCTCCAGCGGATCGCCGGCTGCCTCGTCCACGTCCTCCAGCAGCGGTTTCATGCCCGTGCAATTCTCCATGCAGACGACCACGCCGCCGGCCGACTCAATGCAATCCACAACCTTCTCCGCGCCATGAACCATCGGTACGCCCGTCAGCAGCACGCGAACGCGATCAGTCAGGTCGCCTCGTGGACTGTCCGGACAAAAGCCAGCCAGGGCTTTCTCATAGGCGGCCATGTCCGACTCCATGCACCAGATAATGCTCTTGAAGTCGAGCAACTGCCGGCCGGTCAGGGGCGGGTTGGCAAGCTGGCTCAGCCCAGCCAGGCGGCGGCGCAGGTCTCGATAGCGATTTGTCACGGCGATGGCCTTCCGCAGGGCATCGTCATCGAGGCTCTTGCCATAGCGATCGGCAAGGAAGCGCCTGAGCTTTCGCAGCTCAGCCAGCCAGTGGGTCAGCGCATCGGCATCGCCGGCCTTCTGCGGCAACTCAAGCACGTACATGCTCCGCGAGGCGCTCATCAACTCGTACATCTTCTTCTTGCCGTCGCAGGTGGTCTCAGCCACCACCAGGTCAGCCATCTCCAGGAACGGATTTGACCGCTTGAGATGGTGGCCGAAGGTGGACTTGATCAGCGGGCAGAGGTTGGCGGGCAGTTGCTCTTCGGCCCGGGCAATTGTTTCGAGTGAACCGCCGCAGAGACACACCGGCACGCCGCCGGCAGCCAGTATGAGTTCACGCGGCGTGTACTCGCACATGATGCCCACGATCGGCCGGCCGGAGGCCTTTGCAGATTGCGCATAATCGAGGCACCGGCCCAGCATATTCTGGAAGTACTCGTCCAGCATTCGCGACAAGGCCGATGATTCGCTCCCCGATGCCTGCCCGCAGGCACTTGGCGGGCAGGATGGCCCCTTGCAGGGGCCGGCCGGTTGCTTGCTGTCGCCGTGGTCATCCATGCTATTACCCATCAGTGTCTTGTCAAACAGAGAAGATTTCTCGGCGGGCCCTTGCAAACAAGCGTGGTTGCTGCGTCCCTTCGGGACTTCGCAAACCACGGCACCCATCGGTTGACTTGTCATAGAGCACTAGTTGCCCTTGCGTGCAACAAACAGCCCTTGTGCGATCCTGCCAGCCTGCGCCAGCTCATGGGCAAACTTCAGTTCCCCAGCCAGGGCTTCCAGGACCTTCATGTCATATCCCAAGATGCGCAGCGCGTCGTACGTCAGTTGCTTCTGCGCCATCTCGATGTAAAGGCCGGCATATGGCGCAAATCTGCCGGTATCGTAAGCATGCACAACCTCCAGCCCGCAGGCAGACAGATGCTCGCGGTAATCATCCAGGCTAAAAAGGCTGGGGAACTTCATGAACTTCATGAATCGCCCCGCCTGGGCATCTGAAAGCTCCCGCCCTTCGATCCAGTCGGTGAAGGCGACTACTCCGCCCTTTCGCACGAGTCTGGCAGCCTCGCCCAGCAGGGCGGGCTTATCGCCCACGTAGCACCAGGCATCCTCTGACCAGACGAAGTCCGCACACTCGCTTGGGAGACTGCTGTTGCAGGCATCGGCGAGTGTGAATGCAATTTGATGCTCCATGCCTTCCAGGCGGCTCCGTTGGCGGCCCAGCTCGACCATGCTGGCGGTTGCATCCACGCCATGCATGCGGGCGACGCCACGGAATTGCACCAGGAATCGCATCCCAGCACCGGCACAGCAACACAAGTCAACCCCCGTGCTTGCCTCGGCAATGCCCGAGCGATCCGCAAGTTCCATCGACGAGGCCAGGCCTCCTATGTGAATCTGTTGACCCATGAACAATTCCCAGAGCTGCCCTTCGGGGCCCGAATAGACCTGCTGCACGTCAGATAGGGAAACATCAGGAAGAAGTTTCATGCTCGATCTCCCGCAAATGTACTGCCATCCGTCAGTTTCCTGACAGGCAGAAGATTTCTTGGGTATGCCCGCTGAGAAATCTTCGCCACAATCCAAGGAAGCATGCCTCCCCGACTGCCGGCAGAGAGACATGGTAACCGCGGCCGGCGATGCCTGCAATATGGACTTTTACCCCCTTGACAGGTATGGAAAGTGGTTTACATTGGAATAGGTTAATTGCTCAGCTCAGGGAGGGACTTCGTTGGCACGGAATGCCAGCGGCAGGATCGCTTACTTGGCAAACCTTGCTGTCGAAATGCAAACGAAGAAAGAAGATATAGAAGCATGTCTCGTCGTAGTGTTGTCACAATAATGTCCCTGATTTCCTCCGCTTTGCTGTTGGCCGGAGCAGCCAAGGCTAACAGCCTGGGCGGCGTTACAGTCCAGTACACTGGAGATTCAGCGCACAGGTTTGGTACTTTAAGTTCAAATTTGCCGCCTGGGAGCAATTTCTCCAGCATCTTCTATATCGGGCGGTCGGACCTCAAGGTGGTCGACCCTGCGGCGGCAAGCGGGTTGGGCAGGTTCGTCGAACCCTTATTCAACGCCTACTGCATCGAGAGCGCCGTCCCCATTTACGACAACCAAATCGTCACCTATGACATATACAACCTTGCCGAGGCCCCGTCGCTGTTGGCCTCCGGCAACGCAGCCCAGAAGGCCAGCGACCTGTCCAGGCTGTTCTCGTTGTACGAAGATCAGGTCAACAACCCCACCGGCTTGGCCAGCTCGTATAGCCTCGATGATCGGGCCGCAGCCTTTGCCGCAAACGTGTGGGAGATCGTCAACGAGACGACCATGCAGGACGGCTTCTACACGTACGGCCTGGGCAGCGGCGAATTCAGGGTCCGCCCCAGCGGATTTGCCGGTGCGAATACCTCGTGGCGCGCCCTGGCGAACACCTGGCTGAGCGGCCTTGGCAATGGCAATCCCGACAGCACTCTCTATGCCCTGGTCAACAGGGACACGCAGGACTTCGTCGTCGCGATAAACGTCCGGGCGGTTCCTGAGCCCTTAACATTGCTTGGGGCCATTTCTGGTCTCGCCGGCGTCGGCCTTTATATTCGAAAGCGTGCTCAAGCAGGCCTGTAGCGTTATACTTGGCGTTTGTTGAAAGAACGCCACGGATGCTGCCGCGTGGCCCTGCTTGGAGCTTGACTTGCGAATTGGCGCACTCAAAATTATCTGCGCCTCATACCTTCTGCTCCTGGTTTACGCCAGTTGCATGCCCTTCGATCTGACCGCTGCGCCCGCTGATGCATGGCGTCACTTCAGCGATTCTCTGCGATGCTGGCCATTCGTGCCGCATCAACATGCCAGCAAGGCGGACATACTTACTAATCTGCTGCTCTATGTGCCGGCCGGCTTCCTGCTGTCCGCCTGCTGGTCAGCAAAATGCCCGCGAAGGCTGGCAGTCTTTCTGGCATCAACGGGTTTATGCATCGCCGTCAGCGCTTCGGTCGAGTCCGTCCAGGCTTTTTCACAAAGCCGGATCACTAGTGCCCAAGACCTTCTGATGAACTCCATTGGCGGCGCGGTGGGCGCGTTGGCGGGATGTATCTGCGGGCGAGCATGCTTCATCCGATGCCGGCGTATGATTCGACTGCGGAGCGGCCAGCAGGCGGCCAGCCTCGTCGGGCCACTCCTGCTCATCCTGCTGGCAGGCGATGCGTTCTACCCGTTCCTGCCGACGCTGGACGTTTCCCAGGTCTGGAGCAACGTCAAGAGCTCCATTCTGTCGCTTGATACGGCCCTGGCCCTGAATCCCTGGCACTACTGGCTGGTGAAGCGTATGGGTGTCTACGCATTTCTGGCTGCCTTTCTGGCGATGGCATACTCAGCCAAGCCTCGCTATCTGCGCGGCGCACTATGGGCAATCCTTTTTGCGGCGGCTCTGGAATTGGGCAAGCTGCTGATCGAATCCCGCTCTGCGAATCTTGCTAATGTTGCCATGTCTGCCTGCGGGGCCTTAACCGGGGCGGGAATTGCAGCCACTATCCATCGGCCATCCCTTCGTCGCATAAACCTCGCACTCATCGTCGCCCTGCTGGCAGCCTACGTGTGTTACCTGGAACTCGAACCATTCCAGTTCGCATGGGATGTTTCCAGCATGGCCCGGAAGTTGCCATCGGGCGCGGGCTACCTGCCGCTGAATGACTATGCTCATTCAGGCGGCATGAACGATGTTCGGCTGTTCGCCCGAAGCATCCTGCTGCTGGCTGGGCTGGTCTTTGCGGTAATGCACGCCACGCCCTTCCTGCAAGGCCGGTCGTTGAGATGGAAGACCATCATCGGTCTGACTGGCGCAGGCCTGCTGGGGCTGCTGCTGGAGATGGCACAGTTCCTGCTGCCCACGAGAACGCCGTCGGTCAGCGATGTCTTCTCATTCGCTGTCGGCGGCGCACTGGGGGCTTACGTAGCGAACCTGCGGCTGGCGCGGTTGCGGTGTGACACAGCCGCCCCCGGCTGTGCAGCGGTGTGACAACTACACGTTGCGGAAGCCCCCTGCTGAAGCAGGGGGATGGCGTTGCCCGCGGCACAACGGGATTGAGAAGCCCCGTGCGGGAGCACGGGGATAGTCTGTGAAAGTGCCGAAGCACATGAGTTGTCGCCTCATGCTGCGCATGCGGCGTCCCCCCGCCTTCCGGCGGAGGCTTCCTCAACCGCCATGCCCAACAGTGCTCAAACGGCCCGTCCATATTGGTGAATCGTCGCCGTTTGCTTCAGAGCGTCCAGACGTGACCGAACATCGCCAAAGCGGAATTCAGCCAGCAGGCGCGATAATTTCTTCTCCGTGCCCGCCAGGCCCACGCGATGACGGAATCGGCTCAGTCGGCCCATCGGCAGCACCGGCTGATCGGGGTCGAATTCCCAGGGATGCAGGTAAATCATGCCAGCCTGGCCGGCGCGCTGCATCTTCCGCAGGGCGCCGCAGAGCAGGCCCAGCGGAAACAGCCGGAAGTATCCCCCCCCGCCCACGGGGATGTTGCTGCCCAGGATTCGCCGAGTGACTGGCGGCATCTCCAGCAGCCTGCCGCCGCCCGGCCCCTGCGCAATATGACAGCCGCGAGGCGCATCAGGAACGCCGTAACGGTCATGGCGAATCGGAAAGATCGAGCTATCGTACACAAAGCCGCTCTCTGCCAGCACGTCCAGCGCCCAGGCATTCTTGTGCATGATCGAGAACGTGGGCGCACGGTAGCCAACGACTGGCTTGCCCGCAATATCCTCAAGTGCCTTGCGGCTGTCGGCCAGGTCCTGCCTGAACTCGTGCGCACTTAGCCGGGTGAGCATTTGGTGATTCATGCCGTGCGAGGCGATCTCGTGGCCGGCTTCAGCGATGGCCTTTACCACCTCCACCTCGTGCCGCGCTGTCCATCCAAGCACGAAGAACGTCGCGCGAACCTGGTGCTCCTCCAGCAGCCGAAGAATCCGCGCTATGCTGTGACCTAGACGAGGCGGCAGGTGCGTCCAATCATGCGGTCGCAGGCCGGCCTCGGCGGCTGCCTCGACGTGTAAGTATTCCTCCACATCGAAGCGCAGCATGTTCATAGTAGCGATAGTCTGCGAGGAGTCTGGCATTGCGAATCCTGCCTTTGTTCCCAATTGATTCGTTGCTAAGTTTCTTGTTCATCGG
>CAYQJH010000006.1:0-45637 GCA_964417755.1 uncultured Planctomycetaceae bacterium | reverse complement strand
CTATTACGCACTTTTTAAATGGTGGCTGCTTCTAAGCCAACATCCTGGCTGTCACCGCAATCCGACTTCCTTAGTCACTTGGTATGGCTTTGGGGCCTTAATCGGCGGTCTGGGTTCTTTCCCTTTTGACCACGAAGGTTAGCCCTCGTGGACTGACTCCCGAGGTACAATCAACGGTATTCGGAGTTTGGTTGAAGGTTGCAGCCGGGTAGGCCCAACGTTTCATCCAGTGCTCTACCCCCGTTGACAATCACTCGAGGCTAGCCCAAAAGCTATTTCGGAGAGAACAAGATATCTCTCAGTTTGATTAGACTTTCACTCCTCCCCACAGCTCATCCCAGAACTTTTCAACGTTCACGGGTTCGGTCCTCCGTGTCCTTTTACGGACACTTCAACCTGGCCATGGGTAGATCACTGAGTTTCGTGTCTATCGCTTGCGACATAGTCGCCCTATTAAGACTCGGTTTCCCTGTGGCTGCGTCCCTTAAAGACTTAGCCTGGCCGCAAACGATAACTCGCCGGTTCATTATGCAAAAGGCACGCCGTCGCTCATTCCCTTGCGGGCATAGAGCTTCGACAACTTGTAGATACATGGTTTCAGGTACTTTTAACTCCCCTAAAAGGGGTGCTTTTCATCTTTCAATCGCCCTACTTGTTCACTATCGGTCGTAATGGAGTACTTAGCCTTGGAGGGTGGGCCCCCCAGCTTCGCACGGAGTTTCACGAGATCCGTGCTACTCTGGAACGCCAAACATAACGGAGGGCTTTACGGTGCCGCCTACGGGACTATCACCCTGTTTCGTGAGCCTTTCCAGACTCTTCGGCTACCGCAGCCTTTGTAACTCCTGAATGGCGCCCGCAACCCCGATCCGAAGATCGGTTTGGGCTGATCCGCGTTCGCTCGCCGCTACTGACGGAGTCTCGGTTGATTTCTTCTCCTGCAGGTACTTAGATGTTTCAGTTCCCTGCGTTCGCCCTGTGCGACTATGAATTCATCGCACAGTGACATCATCTGCTTGCACAGTGATGACGGGTTTTCCCATTCGGAAATCCCTGGATCAAAGCTCGTTTGACAGCTCCCCAGGGCTTATCGCAGCCTACCGCGTCCTTCATCGCCTCATTACGCCTAGACATCCACCATGCACCCTTAATAGCTTGATCACATTTGCCATTGGCCCTCGCGGCCTCATCGCAAACGCCCCAAGCACGCCTGGCGCTTCTCGGTGAACCTTGCAGCTTCTCTCTTAGAAATCTACTTCCCTATGAAATTGTCAAAAAACCAGCAGCTCCGGCGGCCACTATCAGCACGCCGTTTTGCCTCGCGCCGCCTGCATCGTCTTCTACGATGTACATCGGCGAAGGATTGGCATTTGTATCATTTTCTCTAGCGGCCATCAAGCATTTTACGCACGCTTTTGAAAATTTTCTTTTCGCTTTTTTGATCCGCCGGCCCGGCCGCCTCTTCGCAGCCTTCTGTGCCTCAGCCGACGAGCGGAGCAATATGCACCCCCCGCCGACTTATTGCAAGACCTTCTTTCCGATTTTTGCAGATATTTTTCACGATCCTCTTCGCGCACTTGCACAACATGCCAGTAGCCAACGTGTTAGCAATATTGAGCGGCCACGCGAAAGAAACAACACTTCTATCGTCCCCGCACAAGCCCAAAGAACCGCTCGGCATTGATCGTCGTCTGCTCCGCCAGTTCCTCAGCCGGCACGCCCCTCTCTGCCGCCAGGCAGCGAACTACGTGTGCCACATTGGACGGCTCGTTGATCTTCATCGCACGCACCGGCTCGGGCGAAAGATATGGCGAATCGGTCTCGATCAGCATCCGCTCTGCCGGCATGAGGCGGGCTGAAGCACGAATCTGCGCAGCGTTCTTGAACGTCGCAATCCCGGAAAACCCAACCATTGCGCCGAGGTCCAACATCCGCCGCACGTTGGCTGGCTCTTCCGTGCAGGAGTGGAACACGAATCGCTCGCCAGCCAGACCGCTTTCGCGGATGATCGCTAGCGTGTCCTCAAACGCCTCCCGCGTGTGGATGACCACCTTTGTGCCCAGCCGCCCCGCCAAGGCCAACTGCTCCGCGAAGACCTGCCGCTGCACGTACCGCGCCGAAAAATCATAATGATAATCCAGCCCTATCTCGCCGATGGCCATGCATCGATCAGCCGCCGCGAATTCCTCCAACTGCTGAAGATATCCCGGCCTGCCGCTGATCGATGGGCTGGCAGGCGCGCCGGGCCCAGTGCAAGATGCCGCGCCAAGGGATCTATCAGTCTCCGCGCCCGGCCGACCTTCAGCCGCCGCACCTGGCCCACCATTGACCATTGCCTTCGCCCCGACGCTGACCACGGCCTTCGCCTCGTGCGGATGCACGCCGGCTGTGAAGAAAACATCAGCGTGCCGGCCCGCCAGCGCCATGGCAGCCGCCGCCTCCGCCAGATCCGCCGAGGCACAAACAAACGCCACAATGCCGGCCTGACGCCCTCGCTGCAACACCTGCGCAATATCGCCCGCCAGCCGCCCGTGCGTCAGATGACAATGACTATCGATCAATCGCATGATTCCACTGTTGTACCGCCGCCGAACAATTTGAACAACTGGCCGGACCTTGCCTTACCAAGTATAATTGTTCACATGTCCAGGCCGCTGCGCACCGTCGCAATCCTCTTCCTATTGGCCTTGCCCGTGCCCTTGGGGTCGATATGGCCATTCGTATTTCCATTTGACGAATACGGCCTAGAAGTCATCTCAGAAGATGGAGCAGTGAAGTCACACCCGTTTCGTACGGAAAAGGCATTTGCCGTGCAGCATCGCCGGTTGCATCTCGCGTTCATGGCCATAGCCATATCCTGCACAATGGCTGCCGTCGTCTTGGGCTTGTTGAACGTGAAGCACACTTTTCTCTATGCGCTCGCGTTGGCAGCGGAAATGACTTATGGATGGCTGCTCGTCGATGGCACAGCCGCACCCTTGGGTCTAATCATGTTCGCGTTGCCTTTTTGGCTTACTATCAACTTGTGTAAGATGATCCTCGGCGCTCTCAGGCCACGCGGGGCAAGCAGCGTCGCTCCGGTCAGATTGCCGCTGGAAGTCGCGGCCAACCCAAGGCTGCAGGGCATGGCCAACGAACTGCTGGCCAAGATCGAGACGGCATCGTCATGGTCGCAGTGCGAGCCGCTGGCCCAGGAATTCGCGCAGGCCTTGCTGGATGCGGGGGCCGATGAAGGCGATCTCGCCAGGACGCTGCACGACATGCACATTTCTGAACGGGGCAGCGTTCAGATCATCACGGCGGCCAGAACACGGCCATCGGCGGGAACGCCCGGCCGTGCGCCTGCGGATCCGAAGCCGCTGGGCCAATAGCAATTTCATGCTGGCACCGGCCAAACCAGGTGCAAAGCTGCACACGGACGCGCGAGTACCGACCTTGGCGAGATTCAGACGCACTTGACTTAATCAGGCCGACGTGCGAGCCCCCGATGCTCATGCCGACGTTTCGGCGCAAGATCGACTCCAAGCGCGAGACACAGGCCAGCGCGCGAGCCGACATCCACGAGCCTGGAGCGGCGAAACTTCATCGCGCCAAAGCCGGCCGCAGAATGCAGCGACGAATTTTCGCTGCCAGCTGGCAAAGCCCCTTGACCAATTCTCACCGGCACGCTAGTTTGTATAGTCTACCGGTTTACCGGGAGCTTCCCCGATAGCTCAATGGTAGAGCGAGCGGCTGTTAACCGCTAGGTTCTAGGTTCGAGTCCTAGTCGGGGAGATTTCAGGCGGTATCGAGCACGATGTCGCCTTTTTCATGCGCGAGCGCCGTGAGGCGCTTGGTTCCGGCCCCAACGCAAGTTGTGGCAGGTACTTCCGGCCGGTGCGGCCGCCTCTCTCCACCGTGTTGTTAACCGCTTGGAGAGCCTTTTCGGCCGTCTTGGCCCAAAACTCTCACCCTCTCGCCGCCGAGAGCCGGTACGGGTTAACAGTCCCGACCTAAACGGGCAGAAAAGGCAGACGAAAGGCCAGACGGTCAACGACGCCGGGAGCGCTACAGCCGAGATGACCAGCCTGCAGGGCGGTACATCCGCTCGGTGGCCTACGACGAGCCGCCCAGCAACCAGAGCCGCGAGGGGGTCACCACGCCGATTTCGCGAAGAAGCCGCTCTTGCACTTTGGCTCAGATGAAGTGGCCTGAGGCATATTGTTATCTAATGCGACGCACACCGACTTGAGGTACAACGTGGGAGCCCTCCTGACAACAGGCCTGCAAGTCGGTTTCCGCCGGCATCCGCATAGTTCATCTGAGCGGCGGCGCCCACTATATCAGTTTCCTGCGGCCTCGTCGGCGGGCCTGCCATCCGCGTGATCGCGTCGTTTAATGGCCGTGTCGAGACCATTTTGGAATCGCTCATCGAAGATTGAGACGAACAGGGACTGCCAGAACTTCTGCTCCTCCCTCAATTGGAATGCTGACCCGCGGCTTTCCTTTGCGAGGGTCTTGAGGTCCCCCTGGGCTTGCTCGCGCCGCGAGCCCTGCTGGCCGCTGCCAGCTGCGTCGACGACACTGAGGGTGCCGCGCAGCTCCACCCCAAAACGCCGGGCGAGCCTGAACGCCTCGTCGCGTCCGGAGGAGTGGATCGTCGAATCGCCCACCAACACGATGACCCATTTCCGCCCCGCCGTCCAGCCCATCATGCCCTTGGTGTCAGTGGCCACCTTGAGGGCTTCGTCAATCGGTTCGCTCTCGTCTGCTCCCCCGCCTACGGCGATGTCATTAAGGAAGTCCACAGCTACCTTCCGATCGCGAGTGATCTTATTGAACTTGACCGCCGTCGGGCCGTAATCGTCGCCGTAGTCCTTATATGCTACGATGCCAACGCCCGTGCCCGGTGCCAAACACTCCGCTGCGTCCATGATGTCCTTGAGCCGCTGCTTTGCCTGGTCAAAGCAGGGGCGCATGCTCTCAGTGGCATCAATCACCAGCACGATGTCCAGCCCGCGCTTGCGCAAGGCCCCGATGGCCTCGGCGGACCCGCTGCTTATGCCGGCCAGCATCTCCAGCATGGCCAGGTGACGAATGTCGATGGCTGCAGCGTCATTCGTATCGGCCAGACGATCCAACACCATGTTCAGCGGGCTTGTCGCCGGAAGCGTCGCCGCGGCCGTGGCGGTGGCTGCATCGCCGAGGAACTGCCGCGTGCGGGCCTCCAGAACATACCCCATGCACGCCAGCGGCAATAGAGGGTACTGCTGGCGCGCACTGCGAAAGCTCTCAATGGCCTTGGCGGCTAGCTCGTGGCGCTGCAAGTCTTCGCGCGCCAGGGCCATGGCTGCGGCATGATACAACTGGCCCCGAATCATAGCCGCCCGGCAGCGGGCCGCATCCACGACGTTACGCCGCGCGGTCGCCTCCGCGGCCTGATTGCCTGCCCGAATTGAAGGCGGGGGTGGAACATTCTCTTGGTCCGTGATCGCCTGCTGCAGAGGCTCGATGCCTGCCAAGCCATTCTGCAATGCCTGCATAATACTCTCGGCCTCCGCGTGGGATGCCCCCAGGCGATCCAGTTCCAGTAGCGAATGCTCCAGGTGGGTGAATGTCGCCTGGAATAGATCGACTGCGGCAGCGGGTGCCGCGGCCGAGCGCGTAGTAGCAGCAATGGCGGCCGACTGTGCCAAAGCCACGCCCGCGCCAATCAAGGCAATGCATGTCCATCCCACGAACATCGTTCGAAGTTGTGCGGTCCCTTTCATCTGCCGTTTTCTCCGATTATCGACAACGCGCCATACTCAGTAAGTTAAGGAAGCAGCGTCTCCCACTTCTCAGTTGGAGGTGCGGGAAGGTCATTGTGAAGGAATTCGTTGGCGATCTCGCGGTAGTAGGACAAACGCGGGATCATCATCATGTAATTGCTCCCGTTGGTCAGCCGGCTCAGCCGCGACGGACGCTCCTTGGCATAAAGTTCGCCAAGGCAGAGCGCCGCCAGCGCCTTGCCCTCTGGCGTAGCGCCACGCTGCAGCACGGCCAGCAGCCTTTGTGTCGCCGGGATGCCGCCCTGGCAGAAGTACATCGCCACTGCAGTCTCGCGGCTGACATGATCGTTCAACTCCCAGCAGTTTGTCAGCACCGGGATGACCTCCTGCGAGCCTGTTAGTCCCAGCCCCAACACCACGGCACGACGAGCCAGAACGCTCAGCGTGCCCGCCTTATTATTCCGATCAGCTAGGAATGTCCTGGCCGGCTGCACGATCGTCCGATCTCCCAGCATCCCCCGGGCGAGGATCATATAGCCGGTCAGAAGGTCATCCTTTTCGCCGACGTGCTTCCAGGCAGCCTGAAGATGTTTCAGGTTCTCAGTGCGGCCGCTAAGGCCCAGCGACAGGGCGCAGGCGGCCCGCACATCCTGCTCCTCCTTAACGTCGTCCGCCCGCTCGGCCAGCAGCATGGAGACCTTCTCGTAGTCCTTGCGATCAATGATGCCCTGAGGTGTCGCAACAGGCCGGGCATACAGGCCCAGCGCCAAGGCCGCAAAACTTCGCAGGGGATTTTGAATCCGTTCCTTGGAGATCACGATACCTCGCGGTGCGGTTGGGTGAACCAACTCGGTCAAGGCAGGCAGCGCATCAAAATCGCCCAATTGGCCTAGCGACATTATCGCCATCGACTTGTAGGCGTCGCTGAAGTCGTCATCCTCTTCTGCCAGCACCTTGCGAAGCGCTTGACGTGAAACAGGGCCGTCTATCCGCCCCAATGCAATGGCCGCCGAAGCGCGAAGGTTTGCCGCGAAGATTGGCTCGACGCCGAGATTAACGTGATAGGCCATGTGTGATATGTCTTTCTTCGTGCCTAGCCCAAGCCAGCAATAGTCACGTATCACCTGGCCTTTATACTGCGCTTCATCGTAATCCTCGCCACCATAGTGCATCTGGAAATAAAGCATCTTGTAGTCCCCCCATAGCATCCCAGGTACCTTCCGAGTTATGACCTCTCCGCCAATGGCCCGATTAAAGGCGGCAATATACGCATTTGCAGCAGTGGCATCTCTTCCACCATGATTGACATCGTCACACACTAGCTTGGAACAACGGACATTCCACAGATAAGTGAGATGAACATTCTGCTCCTCCAGGGCCTTGCAGACTGGTAGCGATTTGCCTCTGGCAGTTGATAGGAGAATGTCGGCCAGTCCCGTGGCGGATGCCTTGTCTCCACGACTGCCAAGTGCCAGCATCGCATTGCTGGCTATCCATGGCACATTGGTCCTGTCTAATGCCTCTTGAAGCAGCCTCCCGCTAACAGGATCATCCAGTCTCGCCAACAGCGAGCAGGAGATCGCAGAGACTGCCAAACCCGATGCCTCACTTAGTGCCTGTTTTTGCGAGTTAATGCCCGAACTGCGATACAGAATCGGCGCGGTCGGATCACTAGGATCCAGTGGTCGAGTCAACGCCCAAGCAGCCAGGGGCGACATAGTTAGCCAGCGATTACACATCTCCTGAAGATTGACTGTCGTATCAGGCTTCAATCTACCCATTAACCCTAATGCGATCAGTGCCGCCTGGCGATCGCTGGGTGTGTCCAGAAAACCGTTCTCAAATGCGGGCAACGGCTTGAAGGCGATCTCGGCGAGAACCTGCTCTCCTTTAGGAATGTCCAGCAAACCAATAGCCAGAATCGCCGCCTGGCGGACTTTGACTTCCTTATCCTTATTGGCAAGTTCGGTTAAAGGTCGCAGGAATCTCTCATTCCCGATGTCGCCTAGAGCCAGGCTTGACGCGGCACGCAATGCAGGCGAATCGGACGCCAAGGCCGCAAGCAAAGACTCTATCGCCTGCCTTCGGAAATCTTCCACCTCTGCGACATCAGGTTTCTGCTCCGCCCCTTGGCGGACAACCCCAAGATACGGATCGCGATTAGCTTCCCACCAAGCGAACCATGCGGAGGGTTGCGGCTTGAGCCGCCTAAATGCGTCAAGAGGTGGAGGGTAGATAATGGGCTCCCTCCCCTGCACGGGGTAGATACCGGATTGCATTCCAGTTGCGTAGGTTATCGGCGCAGAGATAACAGGCTCCTCCGCTTGCGATGGAACTATCTGAGGCAGGCGCTGCGCAGGCGGCAAAGAGATTTGTGGCTGGGCAGGCGCCGATGAGGGAGGTATCTGTCTAGATGACGTGCCACCGGGTCGAACAGGTGCCTGAGCGCAAACCTGCTGGAATAGAAATATCAGCACGATGCTCAGCAGCGCGATTCTGGAGAAGGCGATCCTCTTCTTCATGAGAACGGCTCCTTCTGGCACTCCTAGCTTCGGAACTACAGACAGTTGAAACCGTCGCAGGTTAGTCCGGTATAAACCACTCTCGTGACAGCATCCATGACATGACATGACATCATGGCACGGGACCGTCGGGGCAATATGCCTGACCGGCCTATCACCGCCGGTGCTTGGTCGCGTAACCGCAGGCATAGCAACGACGTTGAGCCTGGAGCCAGCCCTCGTAAGAGGATCAAGCTCCAACCGCAGCACCACTTCGGTTTGACGGCAACGGCGGAGCTTCTTACGAGCAGAGGCTATGGTGCACTGAACAATGCCGGTTTGCCCTGCTCTTAACCCCACAGGCGCAAATACGGTTTGCCGCTCTGAACGCCGACCTGGACCTTCTCAGGCTGTCGATATCTGAAAGATAGAGGTGAGTAACCGTCTTGCCATCCTGAAGCCGTGTACCGCTTTCCAGCCCGCCTTCGCCGCCGCGCGTAACGGTCAACCTCGCCGCCTTTTGGACTGCGCCACTTGTTAAAGGCGTTGTACGCCGCTCCGGCCCCGGCTGTCGTGTCGAGCTGGCCGCCGATGAACAGGCCCGGCGCGTACACGGCAGCGTCACTGATGCCCTCGGGCGGCGCGACCTTAAAGGCAGCCATGCCACGGTCGATCTGTTCCTCCTGGATCGTCGTCAGCCGCTCGATCTTGCCAGCGTAGCGTTTGCGGATCACGTCGGAGACCCACTTCCAGTCCTTCTTCTGCTGGCCGGCCCTCTCGATGTCCTGGTCCCACGTGGCCTTGGCTACCCCATCAGCATCGCTTGCGGCAATAGACCGGAGAAATACCTGCGCTACCGGCCGCGCCTGGGCCATCGCTGCCGCTCGGCCAGGCTCCATCGCATTGCGAAGGAGGCGATACACTTCGAGGGTGTCCGCTGGACCCTTGGTGCCGCCGTCCAAGACACGTACTGGCCCGCCCGGCAGGTGTCCCTGGAATGCCAAGTGGTCAATCGGTCGTTCCCCAAACACCTGACCGGGGCGAGCGTCCACAAATGGGTCCGCGCCGGCCTGCAAGAGAAGTTCGACAACCTCCGGCAGTCGTGTCCGAATCTGCTGCTCCGCGCTTGATTCTGCAGCAAAGTGGAGAGGAGTCCAGCCTTGGTCGGTCATGGCATTGACATCGGCTCCCTTGGCCAGCAAGAGCTTCACAATCTCAGGCTGAGCATCCCATGCCGCCCAATGTAATGCGGAACGGCCTTGAGTGTCGCGGGCGTCGATGTCGTTGCTGTCAGCTATCAGCGATTTGATGGCGGCAAACACACGCTCGTTCGGCAGGCGTCGGCTTTGAGAATGGAGGTCGCCCAGCAGCTTGTGCAACTGCGTCGGCTGACCGTGGGGCACGGCCTGCGACAGGCGGGCCATGGCACGTGGATAGTCGTCCGTGGCCTCCATTGCTGATCGGGGCGCTGCAACCGCAAGCGCCTTGGGGTGATCCTTCATGAACCACTGAATGATCTCCTCTCGCCTGCTGATGTCGCCGTGGCCAAGGGACAGCTTTTGCCAGTGCCTGTTGCCGCGAAGCTCGAACCATTGCATCTCCATCCAGATGAACTCACGACGGTTGAGTAGGGTATTCGGCAGGTCGTTGCTGAATACAAGCGTCGAATTGCCGTGGGCATTGCCTTCAGTGCGAACGGCTTGCAGGACAATGCCCGACAGGTCGAGCTCTCGGCGAAGCCGACCGAACATCTCGGCGTCGAGCGAGCGTCCAGTGACCGGTACTGCCTCAACATCCTTGTCGTTCCCGGCCCGCAACAGCGAGGAAATCGTGTCGAGCGTCTCCCGAATCTCCTTGGTGGACTGTTCCGGTGCAGCCGGCGGCTCTGCTGCAGGCCGCGTGGCGGGACCGGTTGTGGCCACGGACTTCAGCGGCGGCCATTCGTGCAGCACGGCTCCGCCGTCAAGCTCGATCAGCGGCAGGGCAGCCTTTTTCACGGCCGCCAGGATCGCCCTGCGCTGCGGCGAGTCATCCTCCAGCCCACCAACCTGCCCGGGGCGGTAGTAAGTGGCAACAATCAAACCCAGGTGTGGCAGATGGATTATCTGCTGCGGAGACACGTTAAGCTCCCACGCCCGGGACGGCTCGATCTCGCTGATTCGTATCATGCCGCTGACTTGTGTGTCGAGCAACTGATACCTTTTGCCGGCCAGGTACATGGTTCGACTGGGTCGTTCGTCCGTCAGGTTCACTCCCGGCAAGGCCTGCTTGAGAAGTGATGCAACATCCTCCATGAACTGCGGTGCCATCTCGCGCGACTTGGCCCGTACCTCGGCGTCGGCCTGGTAAGACCAGACGCGTGTCGCTCTGGGATCGAGTTTGTACTTGATCTTGGCCATCTCCTCCTGGAGCGACAGCAGCCGCTTGATGGCCGCGGGCGTAGCCTTCATCTGTACCGCAACAAAGGCTCGGTTCTCTCCACCACCCTCACCGATGGTCAAGATGAATGTCGGATCGGCCGTGACGTCGTTGGAGCCGAAGTCCTTGACGTAATCCCTGAGTCTCGCAAGGTCCATATGTGGACCGGCAAAGCAGATATCCACCACTTCCTTGCCCTTCAGCCATCGCTCAAGAGTGTCGGCGGTGGGTTTTGTCTCATCAACCGGCTGAGTGGCCGATTGGCTCGTCGGCGGCATGCCGGCGCGGAGGGCTTGGACGAGGGCGTTGTCCCCGATTTCCCACGTGCCCCCCACCGCCTGCGCGAGTCCTTCCGCCGCGTTGCGAAGAAACGTTTGATCGTCATTCTTCGCCGCCTGCGTGGCTGGCGCGGAGGTTGCTGATGTCGGCGGCCGGCTGGCTCGTGTTGAATCAGTCAGCGGCAATTGGGATTGTTGAAGCTGCTGTCTTGCAGCCACAGCTATGGCGCGATCGGAACACCTGTCGATAATCTGCCTCAATTCAGCCGGAGTCGTCGCTTGGCGGAGGATCATTCTTTCAACCGCCGGAACCGCGACCTTCAGATAGCGTGTGACAGAGGCTCGTCGCGACGCCAATTCTGTTTGAGTCATCTCAGATGGCTCACCGTAGCGCACGTGCTCTTCAATCGGCTGAACCGGATAGACATTGCCTGCCTCCTCGTCTTTTTCAAATCGTATCAGCCATTCGTAGTAATCGAGGCGATCCTTGTGTTGCATGGCAAGGAAAGACCTCGCGGCATCGGCTTGAACACAAAACTTCTCGCCATAGCCCTCAATCGCCTTTCTGAAATACTCGTCCATCTTCTGGCGGTCAAAAGTCTCTCCGATCTTGGGGTTCAGGTTATTCGAATACATCGACCCAATCAGGTAGTAGACATCCGGGGCAAATGGAGACGCAGGGTTGCGTTCAAGGTACTCTTTGAATAACCGCTCAACCTTATTGCGGTCGCGATTGCTATAGTCAGAATACGCCCAATACGCTTCTGCCAGCAATGGATCCACGTCTGTTATCCGCTGGACTGGCTGGCTGGTTGGCCCCGAGGTAGCTTGCCCCGAGCGAAGTTGAGGGGTCGAAGGGGTTGGCGCGGAACCTGTGGATGTCGCCGGCTGCGTGGCGGGCGCGGGAAGCAGCCCTTCCAGCCATGTCTCGGGTGATGAGAACAAGCTGCGCAATTGTGCATCCGTCTTGGAACCGAAATGCACATCGTAATACAGATAAGCCCGGAGTATTGGCAGACGCCGCTCGCCGTAGAAGCTCGTCCAGTGCCCATCGTTTTCAAGCGTTTGCGGACGCGCCAAGGCGCCGCCAGGTTCATCGACGACGCTCACTCGGACCATCAGACCGTCATCCTTCGGCCCCGTCTCTGTGCGCACCTCAATCGGGCTCTGAGTTTTGCGAGTAAGGCGCCTCACCTGGTACTGCTGCGTCCGCCAGAAGACCTGCAGGCCGCCGGGGCCGAGATCTTTGACTTCGCACCCTTCCAATCGCTCCTTGGCCAGTTTCTCCACTTGAGTCTTCACGATCCTTACGAGCGTCTCACGGTCCCAATCGGCCGGCACTGGGAGAATGCCACGCCCTGCTGGCTGTGTAGCGGGCGCGGTGGCCGGTCTCAGCCGCAGCTTATCGAAGGCTGCGCGAGTCTGAGGATCAAAGACCTCCACTTGTAGAAGTCTAAGCGTGCTGGAGGCGGCCAGTCGCTTCTTGCTATCCTGTCGCTGGGAGTCGGGGATGACGGCCCAGCCAATCCACGAACTGTCTCTGAAATCGGCAGCAAAGTCTTGCGGAGAAACCGGAGTCGCAAGATGCCGATTCAGCTCGAACAGCAGTGCGTCACTGCTGGCTGGCTGGAAGCTTCCGCTGGACTTCACGCATAGCATGGCCTTCGCCGCCGCCTGCGTGCCTGGTATGCTAGCGGCTTGTTCCTTCTGGATCTTGCGAAGGAAGCTCATGAGGTCGCCATTGACAGGCCAATCACCTTGGCCTTCTGACCAGACTTCCAGATCGTCATTGTCGGATACCGCGACCCGAATACGTTGGCCATTGGGCTTGGTGAAGTTGATTTCGACGGCGCTTATCCATCCGGCAGCGCGCGGCGACTTCCCGCCTTTGTCCATCTGCGGGAAGAAAGCTACTAGCTTCTCAATTTGCTTTTGTTCTGTCAGCTTCACTGACTGTAGTTTTCCAACTGAATAACGTTTGCCCGTCACTAGGTCGCGGTAGAAGGTGACAGTAGCGTCGTTGAATCCGGTGAGGGTTTCGACGCTTTTGCCTGTCGCCGCAGGCTCTGCGGCCACGGCACCCGCTCTGCTAGATGTCGCCCACTCAACGGCCTGGACGGCGATCACCTTCCAGTCGCGCTCGGCTGGATGCAGGTCTAAAGGCTCCTCCTCAGAGACGTTACCCAGCGTCGTTCCGTTCCAGCGGTTCATTTGGCGGACACAGTAGTAGACACCGAAAGCATTACTGCTGGTGAAGCCCTCGACCTCTACGTTCCATTCATCCAGTAGGCCTTGTAGAACGCCGCCAAGGAGCTTCGTGCCGGCGTCCTTCTGGACACGCTGCGAAACAGCCTGCAGTATTCCGGCAAAGCAGCCGGTGCTCATCCTCAAGAGCTGCGGCCTCAACGACTCCTCCATGACTTGCAGCGTCTGCGACTCCAGCGCGATGTCCGAGAGCTTGCCGGCCGCAACCAAGTGAATCCTGGCCTTCTGTGACAGGCTGGAGCTTTCGATCTTGCCGCCATGCCAACCCTCAATGTCGGATGCCGCCTGCCACCAAAGCCATGGCTTGTCTGATTCCACAAGCCGCCACATGGGCGAAGAGTGCTGCTGGCCACTGAACTTGAGCAGCGAGTACAGCGGCCAATAGGTGCTGCGGTCGTCGCTGCTGAGCAGGAAGTCGGTCAGGTCGTCAAGCTGCCGTGGCGATAGGAGCCTTCTGGCTTCCTGCAGGGCATGCGCCGCTCGGTAACGCGCAAGATGGTGCTTCTCCGGCCGTAAGAGCTCAATCGCCGGCGCGATGTATTCCTGCTTACCGACGGCAAGTCCGAGCTGGACACCCGCCGCCTGTACACGATCAGAATCGCTGCTGAGCCACTTTGCGGCGGCGCCACCAACCTTGAGAATCTCGTCCTCGTTGAATTGGTCACTCTTATGGAGAATCGAAATTGCAATGCTGTCCCCCGCCTGGTGAATCAGGTGCGCCTCCTGTAGGCGGTCCAAACCAGCAATGGCCGCCTTGGCGTCGCGTACAAAAGCGTCAACCTGGGTGGCCGCGGATGACGTGATTTGACCCGCCTCGCGGGAGCCAGCCGCGGCCATCTCTTTCGCGACGACCAAGAGACAGCACTTGATATCATATGAGCCGACGCGGCCATTTCGAGCTTGCGTCCAGCCGGTGGCTCGAAGCACGCCTATCGTACCGCTGGCGGTCCGGAATACGATGTCCGTCGGACGACCCTTGTCATCCCTCAATGCCCATCCTGAGGCGATCTCTTGAAGGCGATCAGCGTGGGCCAGCACATGTAACGGCATCAGCCTCTTGCTCTCGGGCTCGTATGGCAGGTCGACCATGCTGGCCGCAAGCCCCTGGCCGCGCCCCTTCAATGTGAATGCCTGAAAGACCACGTCAGCATCCGCTGCATCTGGCGCAACGACCTGCATATGATCCAGGTCAAGCCCCTGACCGGCCATCACATTGGTCAAGTGGATTACCGGACCCAGAACGTACTGGTCTGCCGGCTGCGTGGCCGCCGGCCGGGTGGCCGGCTGACTTGCCGGCGGCATGCCGGCGCGGAGGGCCTGGACAAGGGCCGCGGCCTCCTGCTCCGTGAACTTGCCGGTGATCACGCCGGTCTTGCCCGAGGCGGCACGAATGATCGGCGCGGAGACGACCTTGCCATCGACCACAACGGCCAGCGCGTTGTTGATGTTGGCCTTGGTCAAGGCTGAGAAAAGCTCCGCCCCGCGCTCGTCCAGTTCGAAGCCGACCGCCCGGCGACCTCTGGGAATCGGCAACCCCGCCGCTGCGAGTCTCGCCTTTTCCGCCTCGCTTTCGTCCAGTTCCTTCGTCTGGTACACGCGTGCCAGACCCCACGCACCCTTCTCCTGTCCGGGCAGTGGCTTCTTAGTTGCCCCGGGTTCCGGCGGTTGAGGACCGGCCATCGTTTGTTCGGGCTTATCGGACACCAGCACGTACTTCTGGCCGTTGTACTCGCCTGTAACCAACTGCGGCGCATTGGTCAATTCGAGGGACATGGGCAGCCAGGCATGATCGGGCATTCGCCCTGTAATGCGGCCGCCTTTCCACCAGAATCCGACCTTGCCGGCCTTCAGCCATTCCGTGTAGCTGCTCAGTTCAGCCTTGTCCAGGTCCGATGCCTTGGGCGCGATGCGAAACTCCAGCTTGCTGCCGGGCGGCTGTGTGGCCGGCGCGGAAGCTGGCGATATCGCGGGCTGCGTGGCGGGCTGGGTGGCGGGCTGGGTGGCGGCGGCCCGTCGGTCCAATTCGATCAGCATTTTGAGATGCTCGTTGAAGATCAACCGCAACCTATCCTCCAACCCCGTCGAGGGAGCCGGCGAAAGGACAATCGAGTAAAACACCGCCTTCTTCAACGATTTCAGCGCCAACGGTTGATTAGCCGCCGTCGTCCAAGCCGGGCTGTCTTCATCGCGTACATTGAAATTCAACTCTATCCCGTTCCTGTCCAAATCGGCCGGGCCAGTCTCTCGCATTTCCGCAAACGCTCTGAGGCCGCGTGAAAAGCTCAGGTGTGACTTCATATCTTCTGGCCACTTCTGCCGGTCGTGCGCCACCTTCTCAGCGAAGCCCTCCAGTTCTGGATAGTCCTTCTCGATGGCCCCAAGCGCCCCGATCAAGCTGTTAACTACCGCCTCCGCCGATGGGGCAGTTGGCTGCGACTTGCCCGCCTGTTCGTCAAGGGCTGGCGACAGCGCATCATGTTGCTTCTCCTGATCTGCCGTGAGCATTCCCGCCGGTAGGGATGCTGTCTGAGATGCCGGAGCGGTGGTCGTCGTCGGCTGAGTGGACTGTGAACTGACTGGCTGTGTCTTTGGCGCTGGTCGCAGTTCGATGGCTATCTCGGTTTCCGACGACGCGACCGCCGGGGCCTGGAACTCACGCTCGATGGTCGCCCTCGTGCCATCGGCGGCCTTGGGCAGCGCCACCGAGACCTTGCCGCGCTGGCCCGGCTGGACGTTGAATCGCGCACGGCCCCTGGCGTCGGTCTTCGTGATGAGACTCATACGGATGTTGTCTTCGTCCACGCCATGCCGCACGACCTCCACACCGGCCATTGGCTTGCCAGCCTGGTCGAAGGCCATCACCGTCAGCACCTTTGAGGATGTCACGCTCAACGTCCCCAGGTCCTTCGTTTGGCCTTGGGACAGGCGGATCACCTCGTCGAACGGCTTGTCAACCCGCCGCGAATCAACGCCGCCTGTAAACTGCACCTTGAGCGGCACGTCGGCTGGCACAAACACCCGCAACGGCCAGTCCAGATTCAGCCACCCGCACGGTTCGATGCGGCACGCGCTGCCCGGCCGCATCGCTTGCTTAAGCCGGGCGAACCATTCAGGTTGGCCATCAGGTTGGAAGTCCCATCGGACGGTCAGCGAGTTATTGGCCCCCTTCGGCGTCTCCGGCGAGAATTTCACATATGCCGCCGGGAACAACGGCATCGGCGGCGATTCGGCCCGCTGATGAGCATCCATAGTGAGCTTAGACGTCGAGATGCTCACCGGCAGACGGTCCCGGGCAAACGCAATCAAGGAATTCATCTCGTGCTCGGGGTCGCGGAGAATCTCGAATCGCCCCTGCTCGTCGGTCCGCGCAATCCCCTCGACAACGTACAGCCGACTAATCGCCTTGACGCCGGGGTCGTCGAGCTTCGGCCGTAGCGGCATGGCCAGGATGCTGCTCCAGTCCTTCTCAAAGAGCATCGCCAAGTTCGGCTGCGACACCGCTGAGTACGTGAACACAATCGCGCCCGCGATCGGCTGGCCGGTCACGCCGTCGACCACCTGCCCGTGATAGGTTACCTCCGGCCGGCGCCGGAACGTGATTACCTCCGGGCTGTTGGCGTCCATGTCGATTGGGAGATACTGGAAAGATCGCCCATGGCCGTCGCTGTAGTTTGCATCGTACCGGCCGGGCAACAGGGCCATCGGTCGGTCGCTAAGGTAGCGATCATCCAGGTGAACCGATGTCTGACTGTTGGCCGATGGCCGCCAGGTCACCGAGATGTGAGTCGAATCCTCTTGCGAGGCATACTGGCCGCCACCCATCTCGAACCTCAGTCGCCGAGCGGCCAGCGTGGGCCGCCTGAGCACGAGCTTGATCGGCGAGGCACTGCGCGCGTCCGCTGGGAACAGGTCCGAGCCTTCCGGCGGGCGAGCCGACACCGCGTACTGGGCACTCTGCCGGGCGGCGCGGTCCAGCGTCGGGTGTCCCGGCTGCGTCACGAAGTAGAATGCGAAACTGCCATCCTTGTCTGTAATGGCGCCATTGTGGCCGTAGGAAGTTACCGACCCAAGGTACACAAACTGCGCCTCCACCCGCGCGCCCTCGACGGCGTGGCCCTCGTCATCCACCACCGTGCCCTTGGTCGCATCCTGGTACTGCGGCGAGGCCTTGGGCACCAGCGATATCTGGACCGTGGCTTCATGCCCGGCACGAATCTCCACCGGCGCGTCACCATAGTCTGGATGGCTGACGCGGCCCTGAAGCCTGGCAGTCGGCGGCTCAAGCGGCCAGTCGATGGTCAACTCGCCCTTGGCATCGCTTTGGACATGCAGACGCAGGTCGGTGCTCAGCAGGCGGCCGAGATAGTCTGCCGGCTGAAGGTCCAGCGTTGCGTATGGGATGAGCTTGCCCAGGCCATCGCGCAGCCTGACCTTGCAGGCGAGGGCCTGCTTAGGGGCCGGCGGGTTCTCTAAGCGCCGCGGCGCCGGCTGCTGGTCGGCGGATTTCTCCACAGGCTGCGACCCGACTGCCGGCCGACTGGCAGCCTCCGCTCCAGCGGCCGCGAAATGCTCCAGCGCCTGTTTGACAACCGCTATCCAGTCGATCTGGTAGTAGTTCTCGGCCTGGCGATCAGGATCGGCCCCAATGCCCCCCAAGTTCAGGTGATTCCAGTTGTTCAACTGTCGCACGACGCGGTCGATGGCCCAGCCCTTCGAGGATATGCCACTCTCTATTCTGTAATCATCCCAATGGTCCACCGCATCCTGCAACAGGCGCAGCATCGCCGCCTGAGCAGCCGTCCGGTCAAGATTCGCAACAATCGACCGCAGGACCTCGCTCATCGCGCTGGAGTTCATGGCGGCGAGCTTGGCCGTCGCCAGCGAGCCCAGGATCGCGCGGGCCTGCTCGGCCAGCGCCGCGTCAAGGCCCAAGTCGGGATCTGTCTGCGCGAGCCGCCGCGCCCACAGTCTCTCAGGCAGCTGCCCCAGTGTAAGATGATACCCATCACATAGGCCCTGCAGCGCTGGCCACCATAGCCAGGGGCGATCATCCTGTGCCAATTCGATCAGAGCCTGCATGCCGGCCTGCTTGTCACCACAGGCTCGCAAGCACCAGATCAAGTAATATTGGGTTCGCGGATTCTCGTCCTTTAGTAAGAGCTTCTTGATCCGCGGGGCCTCCTGGGCCGTCAGCATGTCAGCGGCATTAGCGAGGTCTTGGGCGAGTTGCGACCACTCTCCATCTGGTTGGGTTTCCAGGAGGTCTATCGCCTGCGAGGCGAATTCCGGCCATCGGCAGACCAAGCCAATATCCACTCCTACCCAGCCTCCTGCCTTGGCCCAGTCCGTGGCTACTTGATGGAGCTTCTCGCGCGTCTCGGGCGGCAGGGTCTGTAGATTGAGGCGGGGCTCTCCCCAGCGAATCGCTTGCCATGCCTGGCCGGTATGGTATCCACGGACGATGTCGATGACCTTCAGCGCTTCTTCAGGCGTCTTGAATTGGTACTGTGGGTCGGCGGCACCGCCGAGGCCCAGGGCGGTGCCCATCGCATCTAGGTACGGCGGATACTCTCGCGCCGGCTGGCCAGGATACGCCACCACGATGTCGCGGAAGGTCTTGGACGGCAGCTTCTCGCCGAACGTAATCGCCGCGATCTGACCCAATGGCACCTCGGCAATACGGTACTCTACTTTCGTGCTGCCACCGCCTGAACTCCCACCGCCAGCGTCCGCCTGGTATCGAATACCCTGAAGGTCATAAACCAGGACGTTCGCGTTCCAGTCGAAGTCGAAGCTGGCGTCAAAGCGGAACCTCGTTCCCTGTTGGACTGGCAGGCTCGCAAGGGGCGTAATGGTGCATCGGCGGCCATCGGCGGAGCGGACAGGCTTGTCCACGGCAAACGGCCCATCAAAGTCCAACGCAGCCTTGCCTCGTGGCCCGTCAAGCCAGGAGATAGTAACGTCCACCTTCTCGACGGG
Source organism: uncultured Planctomycetaceae bacterium (assembly GCA_964417755.1). Classification (GTDB taxonomy): domain Bacteria; phylum Planctomycetota; class Phycisphaerae; order SM23-33; family SM23-33; genus CAYQJH01. The sequence continues at coordinate 26,446 of CAYQJH010000006.1, read as the reverse complement.
GATTGCTCGCTTGGAGAAGAAACCACTCTCCTGCGTGATCCTCGCAAAGCTGGCACCCAGATGCAACTGCGGCTTGGGATGTCCATAGATTCCATAGGGGCCATAACTGCCACCCAGAGGGCGGCCATTGGCCTGGATGCGCGCCCACCTGGCCAGTCGTATGGGCTGGGGAGTGCTGGGCACGTCGAAGATGAACTCACGGTGCTGGTTATCCTTGCTCCAAGACGAGGCGATGACTGAGCTGAATGAAGAGCCTATCTTCCTGCCGCCGGCGTCGAACAGGTCATCTCCGCCGTCAGGCCGGACGGCCACTAACTGAATGCCCTCGGCGATTTCCTCCGCCTGCGTGGCGGGCTGGGCATCCAGCAGATCGGCGCGCCGATTCTTTTCGTTGCGGAGTGTGACAATCTGTCGGTACTGCGACACTCTTCTCACGCCGGGCTGGCCAATTAGCCCGCGCATCTGTTGAAAGACCTCAAGCTGTCCTGATGGCGCCTGAGCCGGCAGGTCCTTCGCCAAGTATTCCGGCACAAGATACCATGTGGTCGCGACCCCCAGCGTCGTAGAGCTGTCAGCCAATCCTGATACCGGCATGCTCGTGCCGTGCGACAGGTGACTCCCATCCTCGCGTTGTGCGAGGAATACTTCCAGCAGGTCTTCGCTTGTTGCGGGGTCGGCCATGCGAATGGTCCGATGGACCACAATGCCGGATGGGGGTCGAAGCATCTGGCCCTTCAACTCCAGTTTCCCTGATGCCCGTGATTCGCCATCCGGCGGGCTGTAATCAATCCATGCCGGAGCCAGCGCATTAAGAAGCGTTGATCTCCGGTCATCCGCTAAAGACTCGTTCGTGGCAAGCGCCCACAACAGTTTGTACTCGTGCCTGGCAATCGGTTCGACGGGGACGCTCTCATCAGGTTGCAGCTTGCGAACAACCAGCATCAATCGCTCGAAGAGGATGTCATAGGTTCGCGCCACTTCATCCGATGACATCTCCCCTTTCTCATTGCGGAGAAGCAGTGCCTCAGCAGCCCTGTCCCGCTGTACAAGATTGTCGTTCCGCAGCGAATCCAGCAAGTCCGAGCCATTCGCCTTGATAATCGCAAGCGTGGCAGCAATGCAGGTGACCAAGGCCGCGGCGATCAGGATGCCCCAGCGCGTCAGGGCGCGGCGGTTGCGGTGGCCGTCCAGGATGGCCGACACGCGGCCTTCGAGCTTGCTCTTGCGGGCCATGGCGATGGAGCTGTATGCCGCCAGCATGCCGCTCTTGAGGCCTGAGGCGATCTCCACCAGGTGCTGGGCGTAGTCGCTGGGGCGATGGCCTGTGGCGATCACGAGATCGTCGCACGCGGCCTCGGACTCGCGCTGCATCAGCTTGAAGGCAATCCAACACAGCGGGTTGAACCAGTAGGCCGCGCAGGCGATGTGCGCGACGAGCTTGGTCAGGCAATCGTGCCGGCGCGTGTGGGCCAACTCGTGCAGCAGCACCACCCAGCGGCGGTCAGACGACCAGCCCTCGGCCTCTACCGGCAGCAGCAACCGGAGCCTCAGCACGCCCCAGACCATCGGCATGGATTCGTCGCGGCTCTGGAGGATGGTGACTGGCCGGCGCAGGCCAACGGCCTGGGCGGCCCGCCGGGCCAACATTGCCCATGAACCGCCGTCGATCCGCGTGCTGGCCCGCGCCAGCCGCCAGAGGCTGATCCGACCCAGCACGAGCGGCACAAGGCACGCAACAACGCCCGCTGCCCACAACACCAGGAGCCAGGGCATGATCGTCGCCAGCGGCCCCGGCGCCGGCGGTGCGGCGACCGCCGGGGCAGGCGAAGGCTTATGCGCCGCCATGGCCGGCATTTCTGCTGGCACCGGCAAAGGCTCGTGCGGCGAGATGGCAATCTGTCGCTCAGGTTGCGGCGGTATCTCCGCCGTTGCCGGCCCCCACTCATGTGCCGGGGCAACATCGGCGAGCGGCTTGGAGAGGTTCGTCTCCCTGAGCGAACCTTCCAAGCCCGCCGCGACGGGTGTCGATGTCTGCGGCGAGGGCACTTCTATCCTCGCCCAGGCTGGCAGCACCTGCCATGACGGCAGCGCCGCCGACGCGATCGGCAGCGCCAACATCGCCGCCATCGCCATCAGCCACACCACCTGCCGTGCAGCAGCCGACTTCTTTCGCATCACGACGACGATCAAGGCAGCGATGGCCAGCAGGGCAATGCCCTTCACGGCCGCATCCAGCAGGATCGGCAGCGATGTCTGGCTCCAGGATTGCAATGACTCGAAGTCGATGCTCATGCTATCTCCCCTTACCCTGCGCCTGGCGAATCAACTTAGCCAGGTGCTTGAGTTCCTCGTCGGATATGTCCGCGTCCCGCTGGGCCAAGTGGGCGGCGACGGCTTGCCGGAGCGAGCCGCTGAAGAATGTGTCCACCACCCGCCGCAGCGCCGATGGTCCTGCCTTCTGCCGAGACACCGTCGGCTGGAAGATGTACTCGCGGCCTTTGGGGTAGTGCTTGAGATGACCCTTATCCTCCAGGATGCGGATCATCCGCCCCAGCGCCCCGCGGGCGGGAGGATCTGGCAGTTCCTTCAGGACGGTCGCCAGCGACGCCTCGCCATGGGCATAGATGATGTCCATGATCTGGCGCTCCCGCCGGCTGAGTTGCGATTGAAGGTCCATTGTCCGCCGCTTCCTTTCAAGATCACGACGCCCCTGCAGGTCGTAAATTTCCCCTATCACATAAATTATTATGCCATCATGCCCCGCTGCGTCAATCGTAATGTGAATAATCTTTTATGCATGGATCAGAATAGGGATGGTTACCCTTGCGGACCGCACGGCCACAATGAAGGGAGCCTGTGACACATGTTCGGGTACCGGCCGATGGTGCTGGCCATTGTAGGGCGGCATCATCACATCGTCGGTAGTGTCTTGCCTCGTCGCCCGTATTTGCTGGCGGCGGCTGTGGCGGTTCACCGGCCCCGATTAGATGCTCGTCGTTCCCGCCTGACATTAAGCTCATTGTTGAAAATTGCTTTTAGCCGGAACGATCCTGCCCGTCACGCAAATAAAGAGCTATGGGGGCAGCAGGAGTCGGTATGGCCAGGAGATCATCGCGGAGTTCGCCACCTACGCCTGTCCAGGAGCGGCGGCAGCAGATTGTCCATCTGCTGGCTGCGGCACTTGGCCGGAGTCATGTGCCCATCGAGATTCCGTCCACAGAATCTGCCAAACCTGAGCGGAATACCCTTGAGCTGTCTTGCGAAACGAGGCTCAGTGTCGTCAGCGGTTAACGGCAAGAGAGCGCCGGCAGAAAGACACGGAGCTTCGCATGCAAGACAATGTTGGCAAAGAGATTGCCGCCCTGAAGCAAATGACGGTCAATGACCTTCGGCAGCGGCATATCGAGCTTTTCGGCGAGCCCACGCGCAGCGGCAACCGCCAGTGGTTGTTCCGCCGCCTGGCCTGGCGGGTGCAGGCGATGGCCGAGGGCGGCCTATCGGAGCGGGCTCGCGAGCGGGCCGTGGCGATTGCTCGGGAAACTGACCTCCGGCTACGGCCGCCGGCAGGCATGGATATGGCTGCCCCCGTCCGACAGCCCGCCGTCACCAAGCCGTTCAAGGTGCCCAAAGATGCCCGCCTGCCTCCGATAAACGCCGATCTTCGGCGGGTCTACAAGGGCCACGAGTACGTCGTCCGCGTCGTGCCTAACGGCTTCGAATAATGAAAGACCAACCGCGCACCATCCGCTGCGCCATCTACACGCGCAAGAGCACCGAGGAGAATCTGGACCTCGACTTCAACTCGCTCGACGCGCAGCGCGAGTCCGGCGAGGCATACATCACAAGCCAGAAGTCCCAGGGCTGGATTTGCATGGCCGACCGCTACGACGACGGCGGTTTGTCCGGCGGCAATACTGATCGGCCTGCGTTCCAGCGGCTGATGGCCGACGTGGAGGCCGGCAGGATCGACTGCATCGTCGTCTACAAGATCGACCGCCTCAGCCGCAGCCTGCTGGACTTCGCAAAGATCATGGAGGTTCTGGATCGGCGGAGCATTTCGCTGGTCAGCGTCACCCAGCAGTTCAATACCACCACGAGCATGGGACGCCTGACGCTGAACATTCTCTTGTCATTCGCCCAGTTCGAGCGTGAGATCATCTCCGAGCGGACGCGGGACAAGATCGCGGCGGCCCGGCGCAAGGATAAGTGGACCGGCGGCCCCCCTGTCCTTGGCTATGATCGCGTTCGCGACAACACTGGCTCGCGGCTGCTGGTCAACGCGGAGGAAGCCCCCCTGGGTGCGGGCCATCTTCCAGAAGTACCTCGAATGCCAGTCTCTTCTGGCGGTGGTCAAGTGGCTCGGCAAGCGGGGCTGGCGCAACAAGGCGTTCCAGAACGCTCGCGGCGAGACCCGCGGCGGTCGGGTCTTCGATAAATCGGCCGTGCAGTATCTGCTGACCAATATCCTCTACCTCGGCAAGGTCCTCTACAAGGAGCAGGTGTATGAGGGAGAGCACGACGAGATCATGTCGGAGGATCTGTTCGGGCAGGTTCAGGCGCTGCTGAAGATGAATCGCGCCACGCGGACATCGCAAATGAGGAACAAGTACGGGGCCCGTTGCCGTCAAAGGGTTGCGGCGTTTCCGAACCGTCGCGCAACTTACGGGAAACGCTGAAACGAAAACTTTGGGGCAACCCGCGGGTCAGACCTATCCATCATCAGAAACCGCAGGGAATGGTTCGATTCTAGCCAAGTTAGCCATGCCTCGAACTGCGCCGGCAAGAACACACGCCGCATTCGCTGGTCCAAGTCTGTCAGGCAACGATCCTGGTGTTCTGGAAGGATAAGGAACCCGTCCTCAACGCTCAGCACGAGCCAGTCGTAGATGAACTGCCTAAGTGCTTCTCTAGCGGCCGATCGCTGTCGCCCGCTCAGATCAAGTGCTTGGGAGAGATTGGCCAGCGCGGGCGGCAAGTACTCCTTCTCATAAAACGCTCCCGCTCGGTTGACGTAGTTCGCATTGGCCTTCTTGAGAGATTCCTTATCGGGCGGGCAAGTCTCCCACTTCCCATCAGCCGAGAACCTCAGCGGCCAATGGCCCGGCAAGCGAACCGTGACGCCATCAATGGATTTCCCCGGAGCCAACCACGGCCGATCAGAAAAACTGGCCTGCCAAGCCCGTTTGCCCGGCCTGTCGTACCAAGTCAGCTGCCAGCGATCACAGGCTGCAGTCGACGCTGCCCTTTCCGGACCGTCAATGATGGCGAGCCGGCCCTTGTCCAGGAAGGTTGCCGCCAGAACCAGCTCGTGATCCAAGACTTGCGACTCACCACCGACCATCACGTGCCAAGTCATATAGTGAATGGGCACGGGCTGATAAGGCCTCACCGCATGGTCTTGACGGGGAAGCCGCTTGTATCGGGCCAGAGAGACAATCACCTGCTCTTCATGGCCGATAAACAGACGGGCTGACTGCTGCTCGTCATCTCTCGGCGGCACATACTGTGGGAGCTGTATCCTTGCGATGTCATCACCAAACTTGTCATAGAGCCAAACGATGCCGTCGTCGGTCATGATGGCCGCCTGATGTCCATCCGGACGGATGCCATGCCCAGTTAGACCTTCACGCTTGCAGAGGACAAACCTTCCCAGGCCGTCATCACCTCCAAAGATGAGTAGGGCCGAGGCGTCACCGACGGCGGGAACTATCGGTCGCTGTTCCGTCGGCACGTAGGGCGCGGCGACTGGTGATCCGTGTCCAATGATTGAAGAGGCAGCAGCAGTGCACCCGCAAAGCGTCAATGTATAAAGCAGCATCGATTGCAGACAGGTCAAAAGTCTGGTTTGGCGTGTCCTTTCCATGCACCATTAGACGCCTGATGCAACATCTGGTTCCATCTTTCCTGTCGCCCTAATGAAAATCGCGAGTGCAAGAAGTAGCAGTGATTGCTGATAGCCCAGGAGATTGGCTTTGCACATCGCTTCCATGTTACATCAGACGCACTGGCGGCCCTTTAATTCCGCGCTACGCTGATTCACACGCGCGCACGGATTATTTCTCTATTGAACCAGTGAGCTAGCGCGAGATGCCCGCGACACGAAGATGCGCGGCAATGCTAGCGAACAGACCCAACATGTACCGCTCGCCAACCCGCTCTGGCACGGCTGGAATTGAAACAGTACAATAGCCTCCAGCTCGCTGCTGTCCCGGATGAAGTATGCGAAGCGTCCACACCTGGACGGCCCCCTGTGAGTGAGTTCAAAGGACAAGCGGCCTGCCTGAAGGACCGTGCCGGGCGTGAGATGACGCTGGCGTGAACTACTTGAAGGACCTAGCGACGTGAACTCGATCTGGCTGATTATCGTTGCGGTTGCTGCATTTCTAGTGGCTTATCGATATTACTCGGCCTTTCTGGCTGCCAGGGTCGCCGTGCTGGACGATGTCAACGCAACGCCGGCCCATCGCCTTCGCGACGGCGTCGACTACCATCCCACGCATCGCCTCGTGCTGCTGGGCCACCACTTCGCAGCCATCGCGGGGGCAGGCCCGCTCATCGGCCCGGTGCTGGCGGCGCAGTGGGGATTCTTCCCCGGCTTTGCGTGGATCATCGTCGGCTGCTGCCTGGCCGGCGGCGTGCATGACTTCATCATCCTGGTGGCCTCCGTGCGAAACAACGGCCTGTCGCTCTCGCGAATCGCCGGCCGCACGATCGGGCCGGTCTCGGGCTTTTCCGCCAGCATTGCCACGCTGTTCATCATCATCTGCACGCTGGCCAGCCTGGGCTTCGTCGTCGTCAAGGCGCTGTGCGAAAGCTCCTGGGGCATCTTCACCATCGCCCTGACGATTCCGGCCGCCCTCATCACCGGCCTGTGGATGTACCGAATCCGGCCCGGCAAGATCGGCGAGGCCTCGCTCATCGGCGTGAGCATCGTGCTACTGGGCGTATTCCTGGGCCATCCGGTGGCGCAGTCGTCCTGGGGACAAAGCCTGATCTTCTCGCACGCGACGTTGTCGATCATGCTGCCCGTCTATGCGTGCATCGCCTCGCTGCTGCCGGTGTGGGTGCTGATGTGCCCGCGCGACTACCTCAGCTCGTACATGAAACTGGGCGTAATGGTCGTTCTGGCGGCCGGCCTGTTGCTTGCCCACCCAGACCTGAAGATGCCGGCCACCACCCCGTTCGTCCACGGCGGCGGGCCGGTCATCGGCGGCCCGATCTGGCCGTTCCTGTGCATCGTCATCATGTGCGGGGCGATCAGCGGCTTCCATGCGCTGGTTTCCTCGGGCACCACGCCCAAGATGATCTACCGCGAGCGCGACATCCGCGCAATCGGCTACGGCGCGATGCTGCTGGAGGGGTTCGTGTCGGTCATGGCGCTCATTGCAGCCTGCGCGCTTGAGCCCGGCGACTACTTCAAGATCAACGTCCTGCCGGCCAAGTTCGACGCCGTGGTGGCCTCCGCCGGCCAGCAGTTCAACTGGAACCTCAACCCGCAGCAATTCTCGCAGCTCGAGGCCGACACTGCCGAGAAGCTTGCCGGCCGAACCGGCGGCGCGGTGACGCTGGCGGTGGGCATGTCGAAGGTGTTCGCGAGCCTGCCGGGGATGAAGACGCTGACTTCGTACTGGTATCACTTCGTCATCATGTTCGAGGCGCTGTTCATCCTGACGCTGTTGGAGACCGGCACGCGCGTGGCGAGGTTTGTCTTCCAGGAGGCCGTCGCCCAATTTGTGCCCAAGGCGGAGATCGGCCACAAGGCCAAGTGGAAGACCAACGCGGTGATGAGCCTGACTGTCTGCCTTGCCTGGGGCGGGCTGCTGTACATCGGCAACCTCGACACGCTGTGGCGGATGCAGGGCATCGTCAACCAACTGCTGGCGACCATCGCGCTGGCCATCGGCACCACGTACCTGCTGAAGCACGCCCCTAAACGCATCTACGCCCTGTGCACGGCCATGCCGCTGGCGTTTATCACCAGCACCGTGGTGGCAGCCAGCGTCGAGAGCATCCGCGGCTGGTGGAAGGCCGCCAGCCTGCCGGGCGCTACCGACGTATTCCTGGGCAAGCTCGCGTGCGTCCTGGCAGCCATCATGCTGGCCCTGACGGTGGTCATCGTGATCGACAGCGTCCGCCGCTGGATAACACTGCTATGGCAGCCGCGCCTACCGCTGCAAGCCGACCCAGCACTCCAGCCGGAAGAAGTGGTGATACCAGTCAATAGCGACGAATCGCGCCCGCCGATGCGTTGATCTCTGGGGACGCAGTCCAGCACGCCCTGCGAAAAGCCCACCGCAACGATGCTAATCCGGCACTGTTTCCGAGATCGTTTGCTGGGCTGCTTTCCACTGATCTGCATAGTTACTGCCGACCTTGGACACGTATTCGGCAACGCCGGAGACTGTGGGCCAGCAATGCACGTAGCCGCCGACCCATGTTTCTTTCTTCTTGATGGCCTCATCAACGAGTCTAGCAAACGTCGCCGCCAACCGCTTGTCAGGACTGCGGCCTATGCAGAATCGCGCCCATTCATCGCCATCCAGCGCTTTCTTGCTCAGGAACGCCATCGACGCGTCTGAGGCTTCATTCCACAGGCATTCGTAGGCCCGGATGCGAACCTGGTAACTAGGATCGTCGGCACAACGCCGGTAGACGCCAACTGCTTCTTCGCTGATGCAATCGTGCTCTTCGAGCAGTTCAAGCACCGTTGCCTTGCCTTGCGCCGAAAGCGTTGGGTCATCGATCGCGCGGAGCATTTCGGCACTAACCCATTCGGGCCAATTCCCTCGCATACTATTATATGCTCGCATGATGGCGGGTGTATCCTGCGTAAAGAACAGAGGCCGGATGAGCGGCCAGGCGTCTTTGGGGGCAAGGTTGAAACGAACTGTCAGAATGGGGCAGTATTGAGCGTCCCCGCTAGTCGGGGTGAGCTGTTTCAGTGCAGGAACATCACGCTCATCCAGACCTGTTGGAGGGAACTCATTCTTTTCAAAGAACCAGCTGATTGGGACCGCAGGGTCGCGCTGTTCCCAAAGTAGCCGACGCGCGGTGCTTCGCACCATATCATTCGAAGAAGTAAGCATTTCGCGAACTACAGGCCGCCCGGTCTCATGCTTGACCAGCACTGCGGCAATATTAGCCTGTAGCTCCGGCTTGGCGATGGGCAGGAGCTCTGTCAGCGGTTCGATGGACGCGGGAAGCAGCCTGCTCAGAGCCTTGATGGGGAAATGACCCCCCGGTTGCGGATTGCTTACCAAGGCGATGAGCACAGGCAAATCTTCGGCTGTCGCCCGTTCATCCAGACGATATGCAACGGCCTCACGGACGCTGGATGAGGGATGGCTTGCCAATTGACGCAGAGCAGCCAGTGCATCAGGGCCTTCAATTGCACCGATCGCGCAGACTGCCGAGTAGAGGCCGGGAGCCTTGTCGGGTGCTATCTGCACGTAGTCCAACAAGCCCTGAAGTGACTGTGGGTCAGCCATCATGTTCAGCGACCACGCAGCGGCTTTACATAATGTGCCCGATTTGCCACGCAGCATATCAAGCAGCATCGGCGTTGCTCGACGATCTTGAAGCACACCGAGCGCATACGCAATCTGACTTCGGCGAGCCTCTGGAATGGTCGTGTCTGTCACCTGCTTGAGCATCTCCGGCAGTGCCTCAACATGCTTCATTTCTGCCAGCATGCGCCATGCCGATGCCTTGCCCTTAATGCCAGCCGACATCAATGCGTCGCGGGCTCCCATCGCCTTGAGGGCACGTGCGCCTGTCCACTCTATTTCCGTATTAACAGCCATGTTCAGCACATCGGCCAGGATGCCCTGAGCTTCACCACCGCCAATCTGACCCAGCGCCCGCAACGCCGCCAAGTGAATCCGCATCGTAATTGTGCGGGTGCTGTGAACATCGTCGTCCAGATGGATGTGCTGGACACTGGGATGCATGGGCTGGAACTCCTGCTTCAGCATCGCTCCCAATTCCGCCACGGCCGGCCGCCCCATCGCCCCAAGCCTCCCAATTCCCACAACAGCAGCCAAACGCAACCCTGTATACCTGCTTCGCAGCGCCTTACGCAGGAGCGGAACGGCTCGCTCATCACCCAACGTGCCAAGGGCCGTTGCGCAGTACATGCGGACCATGAGGCTTTCATCCATTAAACCTGAAGAGATTGCCTCGAACGCGCCCTCTGCTTTGGACTCGGCAAGCTGATGAACTGCCTCTGGCACTGCCCGAATGCCTCGGTTGGCGACAATGTTCCGCAGCTGGGTAATCCTGGCCACATCTTGCGACGACTGGGTTGTGGCTGGCGCACTCGTCGAGGTCTTCCCGTTAGAGTTACCTACATTTGATGCCGATTTGCAGCCGGATACCGTAAGCATGCTAACAGCAAGAACCGCAATCGTTGAGCAATCCCTCAAATGCTGCAGATGCCTATGCATGACTATCCCTTTGGTTTGATGCTGTTGAGTCGGGAGAAGTCTAGCGAATTCCTCTGTCAAAAGCTCTCGGAATCCTGGCCTTATCCGCAAACAAAGCCAAGCAATCATCAATCCGAACTTAACTATAGATGTCGCGCGCCGTGTCCCCCGGCTGGGGCGGGCTATCATATGCCGCTTTGCCGCTCGCCATATTGCCTGCCGCCCGCCTTGAACGCTTCGTGAAATGTCACCATGCCTTGAGGAATATGCTGATCGAATGGCAAGGCAAGGAATACTTCCTGCGGCACTCCTTCGTGAACAAGCCCTTGTATGTTCCGGAATCCAAACCTGGGGTAGTATTTCGGATGCCCAACCAGGCAGCAGCCTTGGGCATTCATCGCCTTCAGTCGGGACAGGCCTTCGCGGATCAGGGCGCTGCCGATGCCTTGTCGCTGGTACTGCGGCGATACCGAGACAGGCCCGAGGCCGTACCAGTTGGCGCTGCCGTCCGAAATCGTTATGGGGGAAAATGCGATGTGTCCGACCACGCGCCCCTGCACCTCGGCCACGAGCGAGATCGTCAGGGCATTGGCGGCGCGCAGTGCAGCGATGATGAACTGCTCCGTATGACGGCTGATCGCCACCGTCCTAAAGGCAGCGATGGTAACGTCGGCTATGGCGGCTACATCGGCGGGAGTCTCGTTCCTGATATTCATGTTGTCTCTCATTTGCTCGAATGCCTCTTCGTTTGCCGGACTCGAGGCTGCAATGGGGCTGGACTTGGTCCTGCAGAGCTCCAGCTGGGGGCAGCAAGAGCGAAAGAGGATGGGAGAGGAGGGAATCGAACCCTCGACCTACGCATTAAAAGTGCGGTGCTCTACCAATTGAGCTACTCTCCCGGAGCAACAGGCTCCAGGCTACAGCCTTCAGACTTCAGGAACAGCAACAACGACGACAAGAGCAATAGCAATCTTAAGAAAGCCACGGGGCTTCATGTTAAAGGCGTCAGCCGCCGCGCCTGGAGTCTGAAGCCCGGAGCCTGAAGCCTTCTTTTCGGGCGTCAGCCGCCGCACCTGGAGTCTGAAGCCCGAAGCCCGGAGCCTTCTGTCACGTCTCCTGGATTTCCTTCGTCTTGGCGGCCAGCAGATCCTCGACCTTCTTCTCGTAGTCGTCGGTCATCTTCTGGACGTCCTGCTTGGCCTTATCGGCCTCGTCTTCTGTCAGCTCGGAATCCTTCTTCAGCGAGTCGATGCCCTTGTTGGCGTCGCGGCGGGCGTTGCGGATCGTCACGCGGGTGGCCTCGGACATCTTCTTCAGTTGCCCGGCGATCTGGTTTCGCCGTTCGGTCGAAAGCGGCGGCACAACCAGGCGGATAATCTTGCCATCCGACTGCGGATTGATGCCCAGCTCGCTCTTCTGGATCGCCCGCTCGATCTCCTTCAGGGCCGTCGCGTCGAAGGGCTTGATGATAATCATAGTCGCATCTGGCGTCGAGATCGAAGCCAGTTGCCGCATGTCCGTCATGGAGCCGTAATACTCGACCTTGATGTGGTCGACAAGCCCGGCGGAAGCCCGTCCCGTGCGGATACCACGGAATTCCTGGCGGAGGTAGTCCACCGCCGACTCCATGCTCGATTCCATTTCCAGCATCACGTCATCTAGCGCCATGGCGATTTCCCTTCCGCTTTGGGATATCTCAAGAAGAAAACATCAGCCGCTGAGACGCTGAGAACACTGAGGATACATAACTTCAAGCTATCTCCGCAGCCTCTGTGGCAAGTTGTCACAACTTCTACGCAAACCTCAAGTCTCGGGCGTTAACATGCAGCTTACAGGCCGATTGTCGTGCCGATCGGCTCGCCGGCCATGACGCCCGCCAGGCTGCCCTTACGCGCGATGGCGAAGACCACAATGGGTATGCGGCTCTCGCGGCAGAGCGAGACAGCAGTCATGTCCATCACGCCCAACTGGTCGGTGAGAATCTTGTCATAGCTCAGGCGATCGTACTTCCTGGCCGCTGGGTTCTTGGCCGGGTCGCTGTCGAAGACGCCGTCGACCTTGGTAGCCTTGAGCAGTGCCTGGGCATTTATCTCGCAGGCCCGCAGGGCTGCTCCGCTGTCGGTGGTAAAGTAAGCGCTGCCGGTGCCGCCAGCCAGGATCACCACGTGCCCGCTCTCGAGCAGTTCCACCGCGCGGCGGCGGGAGAACGGCTCGCAGATGCGCGGGTCAGCAATGGCGCTGAGCATCGCAGCCTTCTGGCCGATACTCTCGAGCGTGTCCCGCATGGCCAGGCCGTTCATCATCGTGGCCAGTATGCCGATGTAGTCAGCCGTGCTTCGCTCGATGTGCGGGCAACCCGCCAAGTCGCGTCCGCGGATGAAATTGCCGGCCCCGATCACCAGCCCGATCTGCACGCCGGCCTGGGCGACCTGCTTGATCTCGGTGGCTACCTCGAGCATGGCCGGCGTCTCGACGGCATAGCCATCATGCGAGCAAAGCATCTCGCCGGAGAGCTTAAGCACGATCCGCTTGTACTTTGGCGTCCTGGCCATATGGTCTAATCTCAACGGAGAACAGAATATCCTATGTCCAACAGCAGAATATCGAAGGAACGACAACAGCGACGGCAGGCTGCAGGCTTCAGACTTCAGGCTTCAGGAACGACAACAACCAAGAAGACTGAAGCCATGACAACCGGATCCGTACGCCATCCTGCATCTATGTCGTTCTTCGTGTTCTTTGTGTCGTTGTGGTGCTGACGCCGTTGTCGTTACGTCCCGACGGCGAACCTGGCGAACGCTGTCACTTTGGCCTTGCCCAGGATGTCCTTGACCTTCTTCTTGTCGTCCTTGACGAACGGCTGTTCGATCAGGGCATTGTCGGCCAGGAACTTGTTGACCTTGCCGGTAACCATCTTCTCGACGATGTTGGCGGGCTTGCCGGACTCGGCAGCCTGCTCGGCGGCGAACTTGCGTTCCTTCTCCACCAGCTCAGCCGGCACGCCGGAAGGGTCGATGGCCAGCGGGTTGCTGAAGGCGATGTGCATGCACAGGTCGGCCAGCACTTCGTCGGCGATTTCGCCCTCGATGCCCACCAGGACGCCCACCTTCTTGTTGTGGTGCAGGTACGCGCCGATGCGCGATGCGGCAATCTTGACGCCGCGGGCGAAGCTCATGTTCTCGCCGATCTTGGCCAGTGCGCCCTGGACGGCATCCTTGATCTGGCTTGTCGCAGCCACCTGCCCGGCGGGCTCAGCCATGGCCAGGTCGGCAACCTTGGCCACCATCGAGCTGAAGACGTCGTTGCGGGCGCAGAAGTCGGTCTCGCAGCGAACCTCTACCATGGCAGCGGCCTTCTTGTCGCCGGCCATCGCCATGCCGATGAGTCCTTCTGACGTGGCGCGGTCGGCCTTCTTCTCAGCCGTCACCAGGCCCTTCTTGCGAAGCAGGTCCTTGGCGGCCTGCATGTCGCCCTGGGCCTCTTCCAACGCCTTCTTGCATTCCATCATGCCCTGGGAGGTTTCCTCACGAAGGGCCTTGACCATCGCGGCTGTAATCTGAGCCATTTTTATTCCTCTATCATCGCTGCCGCGCGATTGCTCACGGGCAGAGTTCCTAGCGTTGATGCTATCGCTTTGGTGCCACCCCCAAGCAAGCCGTTGTTGTTAGCTTGGGGGCGATTCTCTACATTCTGTCAGTCAGCATGGCGGCAGATTATGCCAGTCTGACAAAGCTCACTGAAATCCGCCATGCCACCTGATTACGCCTGGGCCGGACCTTCGCTCGCAGGGGCCGGCGCCTCAGCGGCTGCCTCAGCCACCGCGGGTTCGGCGGCTGCTTCCTCGGCTGTCCGCGAGGTAGTGGGCCGGCGGCTGCGCCGCTTGGGTGCGCCGCCTTCTTCCTCGGCGGCTTCGCTGGCGGCTCGCTCCTGGCGATTGTGCATGCCTTCAGCCACCGCATCGCACAGTTCGCGCATGACGATCTCGATGCCGCGCATGCCGTCATCGTTGCCGGGAATCGGAATATCCACGACATCCGGGTCGCAATCGGTATCCAGCAGGCAGATCACGGGGATGCCCATCTTCTTGGCTTCCTTGATCGCGATAAGCTCGCGGCGCTGGTCAACGATGACCAGCACGCCGGGGAAACGCTCCATCTTGCGAATGCCGCCCAGGTTCCGCTGAATCTTCTTCATCTCGCGGCGGAGGGTCGAGCCTTCCTTCTTGGAATATTGATCCAGCAGGCCGTCCTTCTCCAGCTGTTCCAGGTGGTCCAGCCGGCCGACGCGCTTGCGAATCTCGCGGAAGTTGGTCAGCGTGCCGCCGAGCCAGCGGTCATTGACCCAATGCATGTTGACGCGCTGGGCGTTTTCCTCGACTGACTTGCGGGCCTGCCGCTTGGTGCCAACCAGCAGAACGTCCTTGCCGTCGGCCACCATCTGCGTCAGAAACTTTTTGGCCAGAAGGATGCCCTTGAGGGTTTCCTTGATGTTGAGGATGTGAATCAGGTTGCGTTTGCCGAAGATGTACGGCTTCATCTTCGGGTTCCAGCGGCTGGCGCGATGGCCAAAATGAATGCCTGCGTCGATGAGATCTTTGACTAGTTGTGCTGCTGCCAAGCGGCACCTCCATCCATCGTCCCGGATTGTTTGACCCCGCGGGGGGCATCCGAGCAGCGAGGGTGCTGTAAAAAAGCCTTCTTCCGCACGAGCCCACAGTGACGCGGAGAACCATTCTCCGACGCCAGACCCGGCGGAGCGTCGTAACTTAACCTGACCATACTACGGCGGTCAAGGCCATTTGTGGAGTTTTTCTGATGCCTCAGCGGCCCGCCGAGAAACTGAGAGTTTCGCCTCTTTGTGGTGCAGGCGTCTCGCCTGCATTCCTCTCAACGCCAAGGATGTGCAGGCGAGACGCCCGCACCACAAAACGGCGACGTGGAAGCATGACACCCGGCTTTCAGGGTTTCGCCTGCGCCTTGGCAAGGGCGGCGAAGAGGTCATCCTTGCTGTACAGGCCGTGAAGGCGGATGGGCGGCTGATTGCCCGGCGGAAAGATCACGGTAACCGGAATGGCCGGCTCTTTGAGTTGGTTGTACAGCATGTCATTGGCTGGCATGTCGCTGGTGGAGACGTCGCCCTTGACGGCCAACACATTGTGCTTGGCCAGGGCGTCGGCTACCGAGGAGTCATTGAAGATCATTTGCTCGACGGCCTTGCAGGTCAGGCACCATCGAGCGGTGAAGTCGACCAGGACGATGCGGCCTTGCTGGCGGGCCTGCTCGATCTTGGCTGCATCAAAGCTCTGGAACTGCACCGCCATCGGCTGGGGCGGGCGGAGCATCCAGAGGCCACCCGCCACCGCCAGCGCCGACGCCAGGCCGCGAACCACGAGCTTGCGTTTCAGTGGCGCGTCATACCGCACCCACGCGCCCCAGACCCACAGGCAGAACGCCAGCACAATCCCGTATGCAACGACCCACAGCGGGTAAGTGTTATCGGTCTCGGAACTGATCAGCCAGACCGCCACCAGCAGCATGACAAATCCCAGCGACTGCTTGAGCAGTTCCATCCACCGCCCGGGCCTGGGCAGGTGCTCCAGCAGCGATGGGAAGGCCAGCAGCACCATGTACGGAAAGGCCATGCCAACGCCAATCGTGAGGATTGCGATAGTGCCCAGGTAGAGTGGCTGGACTTGCGCCCAGGCCAGCGCGGATGTCAGGAAAGCGAAGCTGCATGGCGTGGAAAGGATGGCCGTCAGCACGCCCGAGGCGGCTGCGGAAAGATGCCCGTGGCCTTTGCGGTCGCCAAGAGCGGCGATCTTTCGCGGCAGGTTGACGTTGAACAGGCCAAACAAGTTGGCTGCGACAGCGATGACGATCATGGCCATCGCGATGCGGAAGTCGGTGCTCTTGAAATGCTGGCCCCAACTGATGGCCTGGTCGCTCAGCAATCGCAGGGCAACATTGACGATTGCCAGGCCGGCAAAGAACATTAGCATTCCACCAATGAACGCCAGGCCCAGGCTGATAAACCGGCGTCGCGACTGGCCCGCCATTTCCACGATGCTCAGGAGCTTCAGCGGGATAACCGGCAGCACGCAAGGCATGATGTTAAGGATCAGCCCCGCCAGCAGCGCCAGGCCCAGACCCGCCAGCATGGTTAAATGTTGGGTCGCGGGGGCCAGCGGCTCGGTGCTGGCCGGCGCAGTGCCTGTCGGCGGGGCGGCATGAGTCGCTGCCAGCCGATCAGCCGACATGGCGGCCGGCAGGCCCGCGCTGAAGGCTGGGTCATCTCGCCACCGCGGATTCTCGACATCAGCCCGCCCCACCACTACCGTGGCTGAGAGCTTCGCTGGGCGGCGCCCGAAGTCGAGGCACTGATCGATGCCATCGATTTTGCCGCAGGCCTGCCCATGCGGAGTGATTGTCAAGTCGTACTTCCCGTCGGCGATTTCTTCCGGCACGCTCAGGGGTACATAGATAATCGTCCTGCCCTGATAAACGTAGTTGATCGAGTCAGCCGTGCCCGATTGATGCGGATGATCCGCCGGCCAGAGGACCTCGCCAACCCGCAGCGGCCCGGCCTGGATCTTCATCTCAGCCGGCTGGACGTCGATTCCGCCTGGACCAACGGGCGCCGGGCTGTAATAGGCCCAGCCATCCGCCATGGTCAAATCGACTGCCGCATAAAACTTTCCGCCCGGCTGAACCTGCTGATGGGAAAGCACCAACTGTGCCTGGGTGAGATATGGCGGCAGACCGTTGGCACTTGACGGCCCGAATGGATTAAGCGGATCTTCGCTCAGGCCTTGGGCAGCAGAAGGAAGCGTGAAAGAAACGGCCGTTAGCAGGAATGCGGTTACCATCAGGGCAACGTAAAATGATCCACAGGAATGACGCCACGCCGCGCGCATGCCTGGCCGGCCGGGCATTCGCGGCGGAGGCTGCTGAAGAACGCCGGATTGCAGCACAAACTTGATAAGAGGCTGTCGCATAACAGTACTTATACGTTTGGCCGGAAGGATGTCCATTGATCAGGTTTTGTGCACTATTATTTAACTGTTTTCATTGTCGCAGCTTACAATTATAGCTGTTCAGGGATAATCATCGTGCTGGTGGCGGCAAAACTCCAGGTTGATACAATTTATGGCCGGCGGCGCAATCGCAAGAGCAGCAACGGCCATCTTGCAAGCGATCTTCACCCTGTACTCTAAGAGGCAAAACATGACGCTCCTGACACATGCACAGCGCGAGACCGATGTCCAGTCAGTCAGCAGACGAATGACCAAGTGGATGGATCGGGTCTTTGCCTTGAATTATCACAAGTTCTGCCCTGCTGAGGCCTGGACGCCATCGATCAACCTCTACGAGGACGACAAACAGTACGTTGTGGTGGCCGACCTTGCGGGCGTCAAGGGCGAGGCCATCGATGTCCGTGTCGAGAGCAGAGGCATGATGGTCCTCTCGGGCAGCCGTGACATGCCCGAGATTCCCTCGCAACACGGACAAGTCCGGCTGCACCTGATGGAGATCGATCATGGTTCGTTCTGCCGCTCGCTGGAACTGCCGGCCGATGCCGACCTCGATTCCATCGAGGCCAACTACCGGGCCGGCTTTCTATATGTAAGCGTGGCGAAGAAAGAGGCAAAGTAGTCCACGAATTACACGAATTACGCGAACAAAACGGCAATATGGATTTGTCAAAAGCCCCCTGCGGAAGGAAGGCAGGCCGGGGCGAGCAAGGATGAAGAATGGAACAGGAAATGGATCAGGATAGAAAGCCAAAGATCACCGAGGATGATGATTCGGAAGTCATCATTCGACCCGGCTCTGCTGAAGATGGCGGCGAGGACCGCGCCGGCGAGAGCTTGGTCATTCCGGGCGAGGTCGCGGTCCTGCCCGTTCGCAATATGGTCATCTTCCCGGGCATGGTCGTGCCCTTGTCCATCGGGCGCGAGAAGTCCCGCCGGTTGATCAATGCCGCCCTGCCGGACCAGAAGATCCTCGTCACCCTCTGCCAGCGAAATCCCGAGATCGAAGATCCCTCCGCCGGCGACCTGTACGAATACGGCACGGCCGTCATGGTGCTCAAACTGCTTCGTCTCGAGGAAGGCAACCAGAGCGTGATCGTCCACGGCCTGGCACGTGTGAAAATCGACCAATGGCTCCAGCACGAGCCGTTCATGCGCGCGCGGGTGCAGGTGCTGGCTGATGCGACTTCGAAATCAAACGAGAGCGAAGCCCTGCTGATGAACGCCCGCAACCTGGCTCGCAAGGTCATTCAGCTTTCACCGAATATTCCAGACGAGGCCGCCGTCGTCCTGAACAACATCGACCAGAGCGGGGCACTAAGCGACTTCCTGGCTTCCAACCTTCAGATGGAAGTGCCTATCAAGCAGGAACTGCTGCAGATCCTCGACGTAAACGACCGCCTGCGCCGCGTCGGCGTCGAATTGCAGCACCAGGTGGACATCCTGGAACTGTCCAACAAGATCCAGGACCAGGTCAAGGCCAACATCGACAAGTCGCAGCGGGAGTACTTCCTCCAGGAACAGCTCAAGGCCATCCAAAAAGAGCTGGGCCAGATGGATGAAAAGACCTCCGAGGTCGAGCAGTTGCGCTCGAAGATCGAAGCTGTCGGCATGCCTGAGACGGTCAAGACCGAGGCATTTCACGAGCTTTCGCGCCTGGAGAAGGTGCCAATGGCTTCGCCGGAATATAGCGTCATTCGCACATATCTGGATGTGATGACGGAACTGCCCTGGAGCAAGAGCACCGCGGACAACCTGGACGTCAACCGCGCCCGCCTGGTGCTGGACGAAGACCACTACAACCTGGAGAAGGTCAAGCGGCGCATCCTGGAATACCTTGCCGTGCGCAAACTCGCCCCCGACTCCCGCGGTGCGATTCTTTGCTTTGTGGGCCCGCCGGGCGTGGGAAAGACGTCGCTGGGCCAGTCCATCGCACGCGCGCTTGGACGCAAGTTCATCCGCATGAGCCTGGGCGGCATGCGCGACGAGGCCGAGCTGCGCGGCCATCGCCGCACGTATATCGGCGCAATGCCAGGCCGGGTGATCCAGGAAATCCGCAAGTGCGGCACGAACAATCCGGTCTTCATGCTGGACGAGTTGGATAAAGTCGGCGCCGATTTCCGCGGCGATCCGACATCCGCCCTGCTTGAAGTGCTCGACCCGGCCCAGAACAACACGTTCCAGGATCATTACCTCAACGTGCCTTTCGATCTCTCCAAGGTCATGTTCATCGCGACGGCCAACTACATGGCCCCGGTGCCTCCGGCGCTTCGCGACCGCATGGAGACTATCGAGCTTCCTGGTTACACGCGCAACGAAAAGCTCCTGATCGCCCAGAAGTACCTGGTCAAGCGTCAGATGAAAGAGAACGGCCTGAAGAACGGGCAGATCGTGTTCTCCGACGCCAGCGTTCTGCGCATCATCGACGACTACACTCGCGAGGCCGGCGTGCGGGAACTGGAAAGGCAGATCGGCACAATCTGCCGTGGGGTGGCGGCCCTCATCGCCAGCG
This sequence comes from uncultured Planctomycetaceae bacterium, assembly GCA_964417755.1. GTDB lineage: Bacteria > Planctomycetota > Phycisphaerae > SM23-33 > SM23-33 > CAYQJH01. The sequence continues at coordinate 6,480 of CAYQJH010000006.1, read as the reverse complement.
AGAAGACCAACAAGCGAAACGTGACGCCGGCGCTCATTGCCGAGATGCTCGGGCCGCGAAAGTACGAGAGCGAGCTTGCACTTCGCGCGAGCGTGCCTGGCGTGGCCACCGGCCTGGCTTACACGCCCAACGGCGGTGAAATCATCTTCGTCGAGGCTGCGACATTCCCCGGCAAGGGCGGCCTGGCACTGACGGGGCAGATCGGCGACGTGATGAAGGAATCAGCACAGGCGGCCTTGAGCCTCATAAAGAGCCGCTCAAGTAGCCTGGGCATCGACGCCAAGAAGCTCACGGATTGCGACATCCATGTACACGTGCCTGCCGGCTCGGTGCCAAAGGACGGCCCTTCCGCAGGCGTGGCGATGTTCACTGCACTGACGAGCCTGCTGACGGCAAAACCCGCACGGCCCGACGTTGCAATGACAGGCGAGGTGACGCTGCGAGGCCTGGTGCTGCCCATCGGCGGCGTGAAGGAGAAGGTGCTGGCTGCCAAGCAGGCCGGCATCAAGACGGTTATCCTGCCGGAACGCAATCGCAAGGATTTGGTGGATGTGCCGGTCGATGCCACAAAGGACATGCGCTTCGAGTTCGTCAAGAGCGTCGACGACGTGCTTAAGACGGTCTTCGCGCTTTCCAGCCGGCCTCCAAAGAAGAAGACCGGGCGTCTGAAGTCTCCTAAGTAGACGCAAGTCGCGACGTTAATCGATTCAATGAGCTTGAACGTTACGCAGGCTGGAGCTGGCTCTGGGCGTGCTGGAGGGCCTCCTCGAACTTCACCGAGATGCGCTTCGATACGCCCGGCTCCTGCATCGTGACGCCATAGAGTACGCTGGCCATGCTCATCGTCCGCTTGGAGTGCGAGATGACGATGAATTGGCTTTCGTTCATGAACTCGCCCACCAGCATGTTGAACCGCCGGTTGTTGGCCTCGTCCAGCGCGGCGTCAACTTCGTCCAGCAGGCAGAATGGGCTGGGCCGGCTTCGGAAGATGCTGAACAGCAGCGCCAAGGCCGTCATCGTCTTCTCGCCGCCGGACAGCAGCGAGATGCTGCGAAGTTCCTTGCCCGGCGGGCGGGCGACGATCTCGATGGGGCTTTCCAGAACGTCCTCGGGATTCAGCAGCAGAACATCGGCCTTGCCGCCGCCAAAGAGCTTGCGGAAGAGTTCCTGGAAATTCGTGCGGATGACCTCAAAGCTGCGGGTGAACATCTCGCGGCTTTCCTGGTTGATCCGCTTGATAAGGTCATTAAGTTGATTCTGCGAGCTGCGCACGTCGGAGAGTTGCTCGCCGAGGAACTGCCCTCGCTTCTCCAGCTCGTCCTGCTCGGCGATGGCATCGAGGTTGACGTTGCCCAGGCGCTCGATCTTGGCTTTCAGGTCGTCGATCTGCTGCTCAACAGCCGCCCAGTCGCGGTTCTCATCATGCTGATAGTCCGCAATCCGCTCCAGCAGGTTCATGCCCATCTCGTCGCGAGAGCGGGCGATCAGGTTCTCGATCCTGACGTCGGCCTCGCTCAATTCCACTCGGCAGGCATTGACCGCCTCGGCCGCCTGTTCGTGGCCCTTGCGAATCTCCGACAACTGCTGGCGAATCTGTTCGAGCTTCTCCTGCAGGCCCTGGCGCGATTCCTCAACTTCGGCCTCCTCGGTCTTGAGAACTTCCTGCTCCTGAAGTTGCCTGGCGACTTCCGCCTTGGCGGCTGCAATGCCATCCTGAGCATCGGCCAGCCGCTGGCGGTTGAGTTCGATCTGCGATTGGGCCGCGGCCAGATCCTTCTGCATCGCCTCGCGCTGGCGAACCAGGGCGGCGTGCGCTTCCTTGGCTGATAGTCTCTTCTGCTGCGCCGCCGCCAGCGCAACCTTCAATTCAGTCAGGTGCGAAGTGAGTTCCGCCTGTCGCGAACGGCCCTCTGCAATCTTGGCCGTCAGCCGCTCGACTTCCTTTTGACGCTCGACGCTCTGCTGCTCGATCTCGCCAGCCTTGCGGCGCGCTTCATCTTCAGCATTGACAGAGGCCTGAATCTCTTCGCCTATTCGCTGCACGTCGCGGGTGACAACCGGCTGCTCGCGTTGCAGCCGGGCCGCCTGCGCGTCCGCCTGCGAAAGCTTGCTCTCGCACTCAACCCGCTGCGTGTTGGCTTCGTAGATCTCCTGGCGAAGGCTCTGGTCTAGCTCTTCCAGATGCTGCCGCTGGCTGCGCGCGCTCTTGCACTGCTCGTCCAGTTCGGAAATCTGCTGATCCAGTTGCTTCTGCTGGGCGGCCAGCTCGGCCAACTCACTGCGGCGGGTAATCAGGCCCGTGGCCCGTTTTCCGCTGCCCAGCCTCAAACGCCCGGAGGACTCGACAACCTCGCCGGCCAGCGTGACAAACCTGTAGCTGGCCGGCACAAGATCAGCCAATCCGCGGGCGGCTGCGAGGTCCTTGACCACAAGAGTCCGGCCGAGCAGCCGCCACAATAGCGGCGCTATCATAGCCTCGCTGCGAACGTGATCAATGATCCTGTCCACAACCTTGTCGCCCAGGATGCTGATATCAAAATCGTCCGCCAAGGCATCGAGCCGGTCGAGACAGTGGATGTCGATCGAGCCGTTCTCTCCAAGCATCTCAGCAAGTTCGCGTGAGGCTGCCTGCACACTCTCAAAGCGATCCGCCAGCAGCACCTGGTCGGCCCCTGCCAGAGACGCCTCCACCAGCGGAGCGTGGGCTACGTCCGTCTCCAGGAAGTCGCCCAGCATCCCCAGGATAAACTGGAGCTTGCCATCTGCGCGGGCCTTGAGGATCTTCCGCACGCCGCTACCGACGCCTTCAAGCCGCTGCTGCATTTCCTTCAGAGCGCCCATTCGGCTGAGCACGCCGCTGCGCTGCTCGCGCGCGGAGGAAAGCTTGTTGGCCAGCGTTTGCTCGCTGTCCACGAGCTTCAGACGCTCCTGCCGCGCTTCCTCGTGCCGGGCCTTGTGGGCTTCCAGGCTCTGCCGCACTTCATCCAGCCGGGCGGATAATGCTGCCTTTTCTTCCAGAATCTTCGCCAGCGAAGCAGCTATTTCCTCCGCTCGCGACGAAAGCCGGTTCCGCTGGCTATGCAGGTTTTCCCTCCGAATGCTCAGGCCGTGAATTTCATTGTGAAGCTGCGCCGAACGGCGCATCAGGTCGATCGCGCCGGCCTTGACGTCTTCAAGCCCAGCCGAAATCTTGTTGATCGCCAATTCGCCGGCAGTGTGTTCGCCCCGCAACGATTCGTATTTGCCGTTGCAGGTTTCAAGCTCGGCTTCGATCTTCTCCAGCTCCCCGACGCGGGCGGCGATTTCACCGCCGCATGATTCGATCTGCTCCGAGAGCTCGCTGCACCTTGCGGTAGTGGCATTGATCTGCTCGGTCAATTCCCTCACTCGTCCTTCGAGCATCTCGCCTCGCTGCTTGCCGGCGGTGATCAGCCCGCCGAAAGCTGCAATTCGCCCCTGCAGGTCGCGAGATGTTCGTTCAAGATCGCCGGCTTCTACCTCTGTGCCGTTGCGAGTGCTTTCCAACTGCTCGATGCCGGCGGCGATTGCCGATAGCTTGTCATTGCCGGCGTCGAGCTTGGTCCGCAGGCCGCTCCGCAGGGCCGAAAGATTGTGGTACTGTGCCAGAAAATGCAAGCTGCGGAGGTCTTTAAGTTGTTCTGTGTATGCCTGATAGTTACGTGCCTTGCCGGCCTGATACTTGATCGACCTCAGGCGCTTCTCGACCTCGCCCACGATGTCGCTCAGCCGCAGCAGGTTCTGGTCCACGCGTTCGAGCTTGCGCATCGCCTCCTTGCGGCGGGCCTTGTACTTGCTGATGCCGGCAGCCTCGTCAAAGATGCTGCGGCGATCTTCCTGCGATGATTGAAGGAATCCCTCCACGCGCCCCTGCTCGATGACGCTGTAGGCATCCACGCCAACGCCGGTATCCATGAACATTTCGCGGATATCGCGAAGCCGGCTGGGAGACTTGTTTATGAGGTATTCGCTCTGACCGTTACGGAAGAGTTTTCGAGTGATCGACACCGCCGTGTGCGGCTGTTCGCCGTCGCCTGCGGGCTTAAGCTGGCCATCGGAATTGTCAAAGACGAGTGTAACCTCAGCGCTGCCGCCAGGCCGCCGCTGCGAGGAGCCATTGAAGATGACATCCATCATCTCGCTGCCGCGGAGGCTCTTGGCCGACTGTTCCCCCAGCACCCACTTGACTGCATCGACGACATTGCTCTTGCCGCAGCCGTTGGGGCCGACCACGCAACTTATGCCATCGTCAAAATCGAATTCGGTGCGGTCGGCGAAACTCTTGAAGCCCGAGACGATCAGTTTTCGTAACTTCATGATTTGGCGTCTTCCTTAACGCTTTGCTCCCGCCTTCCGCGCCATCCCGGGCGCGGACCCTCAGGAACCTTCCATGTCCAGGCGGCCGGTTCCGGCGGGGCTGGCCGACATTATCTCGTTGTCTATGATGGGTTGCAAGACGAATCTGGCCTTGATGCTGTTGTCCTTGCACATGCGATAGATCGTCGCAACAACCTGGCTGTAGGACAGGTTCAACCCCGCAATCTTTCCCGCATCATCCTGGACCGCCGGCTGGCCCATCACGCTTACCAGCTCCGCTACGCGGAAGTCCACGTAGAAGGGATCGCTGACTCTATCCCGGCCGGGGATTCTTCGCCGGACCATGAGCTTGGCATCTTCAGCCAGCGCGTTGACGGTAACCATTTCATCCGGCGAACAGAAGTAGACGGGCTTGGCTACTGGCATGCTCTTGCCAAATAGCGCCAGGCGCGATTCCTCCGCCTGAGTCGCATAAATGCAGTAGGCCCGCCTGGAAGGCACGATGTCGAGTTTAAAATCGTCGCTGACACTGATGGTCGTTATCGACTTGTCGTCGCGGCGCAGCATCGCCTCGTATGCCGCCTGGCGAACGTGCTCGTTCTCATCGTCCGCCAGCTCGCGAAGAATAGGCGCAGCCTTGATTACTCGTCGATGCTTTCCCAGTTCCTTTATGGCTGCCACCTTCAGCAGAACGTCTTTGCCCTGCGCGAACTTGATAACCACCTCGCTTGCCAGGTCGTCGCCCAGCCTCATGCCCGTGCGGGCAGCAAAGAACGCCGCGGTTTCGTTCGAGGAAGTGTAACAACTGCGTATTGTGCCAATGACGTTATTCCCCATAGCCTCCAGGATCAGCGCGAGATCTTCATGCTTGCTGCCGGGAATCTCCATCATCTTGGCAAGCTGCACCGCATGGGCGTCTGTCGCCGGCCCGCCCGAGACCAGCGGCAGGTGCATCACAAGTTGCACGAAATGCTCGAAATCATCTTCATATTCCTTGGGCACCATCAGGTCTATGCCCATGTTCTTGCCCTTGGCGATAGGAGAATTGGGGGAGAACGCATCGTTGATCCTTCGGGTCAGCAGGCTGACTTTGCCCCAGTTGGGCTCGTACAGCTCCAGCCGCAGCGGCCGGGCCTCCAGCACCTTGCCGCCGCCGATGACTCGCCCGGAGCGGAATTTCAGGCGATCGGATTCCTTGGTGATGTCCAGGAACGGGTTGATGAAGATATCGCCGCCGCCCATGGCCAGCGGCTGACTGCCCGTGTTAATCGATGGAACGCCATCGCGATATAGAAACAGTTCGGTCGGCATCAGCCTGCCGCCATCCAGGCTCTTCGTCTGGGTGGCCGGCAAGGCATTGACCACCAGATCGAACCGGCTGCCTTTGCGCGCGCCGGGCGGGATGATGCCTCGCACCTGGACGACGGCTGTGTCCAGGTCACGAATCATCGTCATGGGCGTCAATTGCTCCAGGTTGTGCGCCCGCGAGCCAAGGTTCTGCCGCTTGAGGTATTCAACGAGGTACTTCTCGAGAAACAGCGGCACCTCTGATGAACCGTTCTTTCCAAGACCGACCACCAGGCAGTAGCCTTCCACGGGGATGGCGGTATTCCCGCGAATAATGGCGTGTTGGGCGATGGTCCCGCGAAGTTCCGGCGGAACAGCCGCTGCCGCCGAATGCCCAGCAGGCTTGGCAACCTTTGCAGGTTGGTTGCTGCAGCCGGCCAGCAATAGACAAAGGACCGCCAGTGGAGCGACAACCGAGGCTAGATTTCGCACCGAAGTCGTGCTGGGCATGGCGAGCTCTCCTGAGTACTTCATGTTGATCAGCCATGATAGCAAATGGACTTCGGGAGGCAAATAATTTACGTCCCTGGGTTTCGCGAAGAAGCTGTCCCTTGATTCACAATGGCAGGGCTAGCGAATCACGACCGTGCTGATGCGCTCAGCCATCAGCGAATAAACGAACTCGATGTCGTCGTCGGCCAATCGCACACAGCCGTGCGAGGCAGCTTTGCCGATGCTGTCCGGCTCGTTGGTTCCGTGTATGCCGTAGCCGCTGTACGTCTTGGTCCTCTCATCGGCGCCCTGCAGGGCGAGCCAGAAGCCCCCCTTGCCCATGGTATAGCCCGCCTGGCCATAGGC